>JBPCLH010000049.1:0-3212 GCA_051003475.1 Bryobacteraceae bacterium | reverse complement strand
GGTTCAAAATGACGGGAATACTGAAAATCGACGAAGCCCAAAACCAAATAAGCGTCGCACCGCATATCCTCTCTGTGAGTAAGGCCTTTCCGCTTCTGCTAGGGATTGCCACTTATTAATAATCACGGGTATCTGTCCTCATGCCGTCCGGAGAAGACCTCGAATTTGCCTTGTAACAAAATCTCGTGAAATAGTAACTCTGAAGCCCCATTGGTGGTCAATTCCGCTGTGGCGCCTGGTCCACCTCTTCTCACGACGAGGGTGAACGGAACGTTGGTACCCGCTCCCAGGCCGGTAATATCTGCGGTACCGGATAAAGTCGCAGTTTCACCGCTGATAACAGCTGTCTTAATTTGGCCGGTGACATACATCACGTTGACGGTGAATTGGCCGCTGCCTGAACCATTAGCCGCCTCGGGAGCCCGTGCAAAACATTCGAAATCTCCCGCTATCCCGCCTCCACTAGTCCGTTCGGAGTGGAAAGCGATTGTCGTCTCAACCGGAAGGAACCCACCTGCCTTCCCAGTCCCGCCCTCAATGATCGTCGTGCCACCGCCCCGCGCTAAAGTGATTGCGGCTCTGTGATCGGATTCGGATTGCGCTAAAGCGACCGGAATACTCAGGGCGACCGCAGTACTCCAGACTACAAACTGCAAAGCTGCTATTCTCATTGAATCTCCTTTTCGTGTTCCGCCTTTTGGCGATGAGAATTTTTATTGTTCGGCGTCGCGATCCTCCTGCTTAAACCGGATGCTGAAAAGCGTGCGGTTCCCATCCACTCCGGGAACGGGCGCCACGCGGTTCCAGTAATCGACGAAACCCTTTGAGGTAGTGATGCCTTCGAAGATTGAGGCGGGCGCACCAGGCCGGTCCGGCCCGGGGCCACCAGGAAGATCGCAGCTCACCACCAGGACTCCCTTGCTGCCGTCGCTGTACGCGATTTTCACGAAGAGGAGACCTGCCCGATGGTCACTCAGGTCCCCCGTATTGCCCGGGATATTATCGATGGCCAGCCCGTTTGCCAGCCCGGGCGCTACAGTGAAGCGAATGAGCTCGGTTACCCGATAGGTGCCGCTGCCCGTCGGAGCACCGCCGGCATCGAACGTCATCCACGTTCCGCCGCCGGTCACCTCCGCAGGCTCGCGTGGCTCAAAGGTGCCGTTTCCTGTAAGCGTAATCTTCGATCCATCATTCGCAAGGGCAGAGTCCGATCCACCCGGGAATATGGAGAAATTGGGATTAGAGAACACGAGGTGGACGAGATCCCAGCGATATGCGGTTTCTTGTCCTTCACGGCAGCGCGAGAATAGCCGCTATAACTGCTCGTGTCACTGCCGTGGCACGCTCTGACGGCGATCGCGGTGGCTTTCTAGTGGTTTATATATATCACCGGTCCTTATGAAGCTGCAACGGAAAAATGACGTGATGGTGAGCGCTCGGTACTGACGGTACTAAGACAATCAGTTTAAGAGAAATGTTAGTGAAAAGGATTCAGCGGAAGACGGCACCGGGGTTCTTGAAAAGGTCAGCAGACGGCAATTCATCCTTCATCCAGTAGGCAATGGACGAAATAACAAAGGTGACGTCAGAATGATCGTTCTTTCGTTGCGGCAAAAGGCAATGTTGGTGAGATTGAAAATTTACGCACGTTATCTCTTGGGCTTGGGCTGAAAGGTCTCCAGTGACGCTGACAATAGTAGCCAGTAAGTATGGGAAGCGAAGAGTGGAAAAACGGATAGGGTGCAATCCCTCAAGAGTTCGCATCACGGCAGACGGTGACCTTGGACTTGCCCCCACTTTTGAGACAAATGGTTAAGACTCAAAATTCATGGAATGGAGAATTGAGTCGATGAAAATGCACAGAGCTGTGAAGAGTCCGACACCGCCGAGGCAATCGACTACTGAAGCGAAAATCTCTGTTGGCAGTTCGCCCCACCCGGTGCCGGCCGGTATAGGAAATCGCCGCCAAGTGTCGGATTTTTTTGAGACATAACCTTCGATCCTCCACCTCTTTTAAGGCAGGAGTATAGCGATGAGATTGGTTGTAATTTCGCTCGTACTGGTAACCGGGCTGCTTGCGACAGGTGCGTGTAGCAAGAAACAAGTCGAGGCGGCACAAATCGCGCCTACTGAGATAGCGCCAGACACCGTCTCGCCCAACGACAGCCCAGCAACGGTCACCATGACGGATGGGAGCCACTATCGCGGCGCACTTGTCTCAAAGAATGGCTCGCATATGACCTTCCGTGGCGATAACGGCGCCAAACGGACTCTCGACTCCCGAGACATTCAGAGCATTCGGTTTGGGGATGTTGCACCTGGATCCACAGAGAGTAATAGGCCCCCGTCTTCGACGGCGTCGTATGCGCCCACCGCGCCCCCGCCCGGTCCGCACACGAGTTCGGAGACTCCACGCAGTGAAGCGATCATTCCAAGTGGCACGCAGATCTCGGTTAGGAACAACGAAGCCATCAATTCCAAAACAGCTTCTGCCGGGAAGACATTTTCTGCCGTGATCGCCTCCGATGTGGTCGACCGTAACGGTGGAGTTGCCATTCCACGAGGATCGGCGGCCACGTTGATTGTGCGCCAGGCCGGTGCCGGGAGAATCCACGCGAATGACCTCGCTCTTGCGTTAAGTTCGATAGCGGTACGGGGCGTTCCCCACCATGTTCAAAGTGGAATTCTCTTCCAGAAAGGCAGAGATGGCATCGGCGCGAATAAGCGCACTGCCATCTACTCGGGGGGCGGCGCCGCAGTCGGAGCGCTTATCGGCGGCCTTGTCGGCGGCGGTAGGGGCGCTGGCATTGGAGCAGCATCCGGTGCCGGAGCAGGTGCGGGTACCCAGATTTTGACACGAGGGTCGGTGAAAATCCCCTCTGAATCCCTGATGAGCTTCACACTCCAAGCACCTCTCGCTCTGTAACGACCGCCGTGCGTGTCCGATGTCTTTCTACCGCATTTTGACCAGAGCGAGGCTGCTTTCGACCTTTAGCCTGCTTGTGCTGCTTTTCGTCTGTCTCACCTTCTCCTGGAGCACGCGCGATGTCATGGTGTATCTCCCCTTGAGCTCGCAATCTCGGTTGAAACGCAGCCGATGCTGACACAAGCGAAAGTGAACAGTGTCGCGAGTGAAACAAGTGACATCTCGCTCATCCTTTTCGATGAGATTGAGAAAGCTGCGCCGTCAATGACGCGGCTTCTGCTCGGCA
>JBPCLH010000048.1:0-5782 GCA_051003475.1 Bryobacteraceae bacterium | reverse complement strand
ACTCGTAGTTGCCAAATCGCCGCGCAGCCGCTTCCTTCTTACGACTCGGTCCGAAGCGCCCCGGCCCCGACCATTACACCTTCGTTCGGCGATTTCTGCCGGGCCGCTTCCGATAGAGATCTGTCGTTTCCCGTCCACTTGACGTGGACTTCACTGGGATTTATCCATGCCGGGCACTTGTTCGTTCGGCGAACTCTACGGCTACGCATTGCTCGCATCTGGACTCAAGTAGTTGGCCAGCCCATCGAGACAGCCATTCCAACCCGCCTCGTGCTGGTCGCGAATGGCGGCATTCAGAATCCGTTCGTGTACGACAGTTACCTCGGTTGCATCTCCCTGCGGTTCGAACTGAACCGTAACACGCTCGGGAGGGTGCGGTTCGGAGCCGACGCGCCAACTGTACACGAGCTTGCAGGGTGGATCGACCACTTCGAATTCCCCAACGATCCACAGTAGCGTCCCATCCGGAAACTGGTTGGCGATCCGATAACTGCCGCCGGCACGCAGATCGACCTGGGCATCCACGCACCTGACCGGGCGCGGTCCCCACCACCTTTTCAGGTGCCCGGGCTGGGTCCAGGCCGCGAAAAGCACCTCGGGCCTCGCATAAATCGTCCGGCGAACCACAAGCGTGATATTGGCTGATCCCGCGGCTAGAGGGAAATCTTTACCGTCCATCGATCAGCTCTGTCGCCGCTTGTTATCCCGCTCGACATAGCGAGCCAGCGCGCCAAGCGTGTCGTCCCAAAATGACCTGTAGCAATCCAGCCATAGCTCTGCCTGATGCAGCGGTTCAGCCGTCAACGAACAGCGGTGGATTCTACCCTCGACAGCTCTATCCACCAGTCGCGCAGCTTCGAGTACTTTGAGATGCTTCGATACCGCCGGAAGTGACATATCGAAAGGTGCGGCGAGCTCAGTAACGATGCTCGGCCCCGCGGCAAGGCGGCCGATAAGGGCCCGGCGAGTTCGATCAGACAACGCGTGGAAAACCCGGTCAAGCTGATCGTCGCCCGAATTATGCGTGGTTATTTCTCTTGACAGTGTTCAAGACCTCTCCCATAATATTAAACCAGATGGTTTAATATTGCAAACAGCATTCCATCTGAGGAGATGCACAAGAATGTCGAACATCCATCAGGAAGTTGTTTTTCCGGCCAGCCCGAGCCGCATATACGAAGTGCTCCTTGATGCCAATCAGTTCAGTGCCCTTAGCGGCGGCGCGCCAGCCGAAATCAGCACTGAAGCTGGCGGGACGTTTTCTTGCTTTGGAGGCATGGTTAGCGGGCGAAATGTTGAGCTGATACCTAATCAACGGATCGTCCAGGAATGGCGGGCCAAACCCTGGGGGAATGGAGTCTATTCCATTGTGAAGTTCGAGTTACGGCAGGAGGGCTCCGAGACCAGAGTGATCTTTGATCATGCAGGCTTCCCGCCTGAACAACAAGAGCATCTGGAGGGCGGGTGGCACACAAACTATTGGGAGCCGCTGCGAAAACATTTGGCTTGTAGCAGAACGTCGGAAATCAATGCAACGAAATAAAACCAGGGGCAATGTGAGTGAAAAGAGGAATTGGAAAGCGTTGGCCACCGCGGATGCGCACTCGCGGCGGCAAATGATCACCCGCAGTGTCTTCGGCATCGGCAGTGTAGCAATCGCTCGAGCCGAAGGCCACGAAACAGCATCCGAATCAGCAGGAACGAAAACGATCATTACAGTCAAGGCCATCCACTACGAACTGAATTTCAAGGCAAGCCCCCAGCGGATCTACGAGGCGCTCCTGGACTCCAAGGAGTTCACGGCATTTTCAGGCGGTCGTGCGGCCGAAATCCATCGCGAAGTTGGCGGCTCTTTCTCAATCTTCGCCGGCCACATCGTGGGACGAAACCTTGAGTTGATACCTGCGCGCCGCATTGTCCAAGCCTGGCGTGTCGTGCCCTGGCCGGAGGGGGTCTATTCAATCGTCAAGTTCGAGTTGCAGAACCAGGGTTCCGGAACCAGAGTCATCTTTGACCACACTGGCTTCCCGACGGATTTGGCGGAGCATCTGGAGAGCGGGTGGCAAGAAAACTATTGGAAGGCACTGCGAAGCTATCTAGGCTAAGAGATCCCATTGTGAAGGGCACCTGGTCGCGTAATCGGCAAACGGACAATTGCCCCCGAGCATTTTTCGTTTGGGCGCGGCGGTACCGGAATTCTGAATTTGGAATCAAGCAAGTTCCACGAATAACGGGCCGTTCAGCCGAGAGGGGTAAAGCCCCGCTGGGGTGCGGGGCTTTTGGTCAGCTTGGGGTGTGAGGAATTTCCAAGAATTGATTTCATCTAACAATCCCTGCGATTTTTGTCTTGGACCTAAAGATTGAATTTGAACTCCATCCAAGGGTTGAGGCAGTTGGCCGGAGGCGGTGTCACACATCTCCATCCCAAGTTTGACTCAGCTATCCACCTTTAGACTCAAGACAAAACGCTACTCCGCTGATACTCTGCCTTGACAATCCTCAATGCTCATTACCGTGAAACGTGCCTGGTCCACTTTGCAGTTACTGCTCATTTTCGCGCCGCTTATTGCCGCTCAGGACCCCTACCGGAGTGATTGAGGGGCAAATCACCGACCCCTCGGGCGCTAGTGTTCCCAATGCGGAGGTTCGCGCTCGTCACACCCAAACGGGATTTATCGCCACTCAGCATTCAGGACGGGGACGGAACTTTCCATTTCTCCTATTTGCCTGTCGGTGAGTACGATCTGCACATTACGGCGCGAGGGTTCGCGTCGTTTAATTCCTCCGGCATCCGCGTCGACGTGAATCGCACCATCAGCCTGCCTGTCGCACTCCAAATTGGACCTAGCAGTAGCCCTATCTCACCGTCGCGGCGAATGCGGCCACCATCGACGTTAGCTCCGCGCTAGGCAATGTCGTCGCTTCCCGCGAAATAACAGATCTACCACTGAACGGCCGCAACTTCACTCAGCTTGGGCTGCTGCAGCCAGGCGTAGCGCCCTTGACATCCGGACTTGCCGAAGCCGGCGGAATTCTACGTAGTGGACACGCTTACGCCGTCAACGGTGAACGCCCTGAATCGAACAATTACCTCCTGGATGGAGCAACCAACGTAGACAGCGTCAACGGCGGCTTCGCGTTGCGGACTCCAGTCGACGCAGTGAGCGAGTTTCGAATTCTCACGTCGAACGCTCCTGTTCAGTAGATTACCCACGTACAAAGCAGCTGCGCATTGAGAGCACTCGGAGCCGAGGGACGTCTGGTACCCTCGAAGTAACCCCTTACGCATGAGCGATTTGACTATCACTCTGCCCGATGGCAGTCAGCAGACAGTGCCGCCAGGCACGCGGCCGATTGATGTCGCAAATACTATCAGTCCACGTCTCGCGGCGGACGCAATTGTTGCGCGCGTCAACGGAGAATTCTTCGACCTGACGCGCCCCCTCGAAGCCGATTCTCAACTGCAAATTCTGACCACTAAAAATCCCGAGGCTCTTCAGGTTTATCGCCACTCTACCGCCCATCTTTTAGCCGCCGCCGTGCTTGAGCTCTTCCCTGAAACCAAGCTCGGAATCGGCCCTCCAACCGATACCGGCTTCTACTACGATTTTCAGCGCGAGACGAAGTTCACGCCCGAAGATCTCGAAACACTCGAGGCGCGCATGCGCGAGCTGCAATCGAAAAGCCTGCCGTTCGAGCGCAAGCTCACCGGCAAGCAGGACGGTCTCGAGAAGTATCGCTATGACTGGATGAAACGCGAGCTGATCGAGGAGCGCGCCGGTGAAATCTTCACGGAGTACACACTGGGACCCGATTTCATTGATTTCTGCCGCGGCCCGCATGTCCCATCCACGGAAAAGCTCAAAACCTTCAAGCTGCTTTCTATATCTGGAGCCTACTGGAAGGGCGACGAGAAGAATCCGCAGCTTCAACGCATCTACGGCACCGCATTCTTCACCAAGAAGGAGCTCGACGAATTCCTCAATCGGCTTGAAGAAGCGAAAAAGCGCGATCACCGCAAACTCGGCCAGGAGCTGGATCTCTTCAGCATCCAGGAGCTAGCCGGACCTGGGCTGATCTTCTTTCACCCCAAGGGCGGCATCATCCGGAAATTAATCGAAGACTGGATGCGCGACGAGTATCTAAAGCGCGGATACTCGCTCGTCTACACACCGCATATTGCGCGCAGCGAGCTCTGGAAAACTTCCGGACATTACAACTTTTACTCCGAAAACATGTTCAAGCGCATCGAGCTCGATGACGCCGAATACCAGCTCAAGCCCATGAACTGCCCGTTTCACATCCTCATCTATCGCGACCGCTTGCACAGCTATCGCGATCTCCCCGTGCGCCTGGGCGAGCTCGGCACCGTTTATCGTTACGAACGCTCGGGCGTCATGCACGGGCTGCTTCGCGTTCGCGGTTTCACCCAAGATGATGCGCACATATTCTGCACTCCCGGACAAATCGAAGACGAAGTCGTGAATTGCCTGCAGTTCGCTATCGATACCCTCCAGACCTTCGGATTCAATGAATACGAGGCTGAATTATCCACCTGGGATAATGGCGCGACCGGTAAGTACGACGGCGCTCGTGAAGAGTGGGAGCTTGGCGAGAGCGCTTTGAAGCGGGCCGCGGAACGCCTCAACCTGAAGGTAAAGATTTCGCCCGATGAAGCTGCATTTTACGGCCCGAAAATTGACGTGAAACTAGTCGACGCAATCGGCCGCCTATGGCAGCTCTCAACTGTTCAATTTGATTTCACGCTGCCCCGGCGCTTCGGCCTTGAATACATCGCTGAAGATGGAAAATCCCACCAGCCTCTGATGGTGCATCGCGCCTTATACGGCTCGATTGAGCGCTTTTTCGGCATTTTGATCGAGCATTACGCCGGTGCTTTTCCCGTTTGGCTTGCCCCGGTTCAGGCCATCGTGCTCCCTATCACCGACCGCCAGATCCGCTACGCCAAGGAATTGCAACAGAATTTATCGGCCGCCAATATTCGCGTACAGCTCGACGACCGCAACGAAAAGGTCAACTTCAAAATCCGGGAAGCTCAATTACAAAAAATCCCGTTCATGCTCGTCGTCGGTGATCGCGAAGCTCAAGCCGGCCAGATTTCGGTACGCAATCGCAAGCACGGCGATCAAGGAGTCAAATCCCTCGACGCGTTTCTCGCGGATATCAAGCAGTTAATCGACACCAAAGCGGTGAGCGAGTGATTCTCATCGCCCTCCTAGCCGTTCTAGTCGCTGGCTCTCTCGTCTACTGCCTGTTGGTGGTGTTCGCAGCTCTTAAACACATGCGGGAACCCCAACCGAATATCCCAGCCGACGCAAACACTTTCATTTCCGTGCTCAAACCGCTGTCGGGCATCGATGAGGGTCTTCGTGAAAATCTCATATCGTTTTTCGAACAGGACTACAGTCGATTTGAGCTTCTCTTCGCCGTGCAATACGCCAACGATCCGGCTGCCGAGCTTTTACGTTCGCTGAAGGCCCTCTATCCGCATGTTCCGTGCCGATTGTTGGTCACTGGCGAATCACCATGGGCAAGCTCGAAGGTCTATAGCCTGAGTCTCATGACCGCCGCTGCATCGCATGACTTACTCGTCCTAAGCGACAGCGACATTCGTGTCGATCGCACCTTTCTCTCCCGCATCGCTGCAGAGTTTTCGGCCGATCGCTACGATTTGGCAACCTGCCCGTACCGCGCAGTACCCGGGCGCACAATTTGGTCCCGCCTTGAAGCTCTTGGCATGAACACCGAATTCTGGGGTGGC
>JBPCLH010000047.1:0-30785 GCA_051003475.1 Bryobacteraceae bacterium | reverse complement strand
GTGCGAGCTGCTTTTGATCGTCGCATGTTGGCAGTTCATGATTGAAGGTCACGTGCTGCAACATCAGCGCGCGCTTGCTGAGCCAGATTGCTTGCGCCATTCTGTCGACCAGAATGGTTTCGGTGAGCCCGGAGGGTTTGTGCTCGTCGCGTAAACCGCCGAGCAGCATGTCGAATTCCTCCTGACGTTCCCAGGGAAGAACGGTGAATGCGCCCGAGAAGCCGTGTCGGAAATTGTTCCGAGCGGAGATGGCTTTACCCTCCGGAGTTTTCGGACCGGTGGAACGTTGAGCATTCGCTTGATTCGCTGCAAGCTGAGCGGAAGTAGTCATTTGAGACTCCTAAAATGAAAAACGCCGGAGAGGCAGTAGGCCCTCATCCGGCGTTCTTCGAGAAGTCGGAAGCGCAGCGGCTTCCTGAAAACCAGTATACGGCACGGTTCCAAGCGATTCCGGGTAAGTTGATGAAACCTCGCGTGATTTGGGTTGTGACCGCTCGTGTGTAATAGGCGGCAACGTTTCGTCACGGCTACATAAAAATCGCTAGACCCTTACTTCCCTGGCGATGCGAGATCTCCTCACACGGGTTATCTTTTTTGCCGATTAACTTAGTACTGCAACCAAATTTAGTTGCAGCGTATCTGTACATATAGGACACTAATTTCTTCGCGACCATGTCTGCATCAAACGAATGAGTCAACGAGAGAAGTTGGTGGAACGGTTTCGAAAGAAACCTAAAGATTTCACGTGGAATGAACTTGAACAGCTACTAAGCGGCTTTAAATATCAACTGGAGACTGGCGGGGGTTCGGGCCGTAAGTTTTTTAACGAGGAGCGCGGAGTTGTGATCAGCATCCATCAGCCACACCCGCGCAACGAACTGAAGAGATATCAGGTGAATGAGATCTTGGATCACTTGACGCAGGAGGGTTTTCTATGACCGATTCGATGGAATATAAGGGCTATATAGGATCAGTGCACTACAGCGATGAGGACGAAGTCTTTCATGGCAAGCTGGAAGGCATTCGCGACCTTGTCACATATGAAGGGACAGACGTGTTGTCGTTAAAGCAGAGCTTCCATCAGGCCGTAGATGAATACATCGAAACCTGCCGAAAAAAAAATAAAAGACCGGAGGTTCCGTTCAAGGGCTCGTTCAACGTTAGGGTGGGTTCTGACCTACACAAGCGCGCCGCTGTTTTTGCTGCTGGGCGAAGCAAGAAACTAAACACTGTTGTCATGGAAGCGCTCGAACAATACCTACACGAAGCTCATTGCTAGGCAACTTCTTGCCAGTAACATCAGCCCTTATGAGTTTAGCGAGGTAAGTTAGCGCTGATTCGGCTGTTATCAGTCTTGCGCCTAGGCCGTCGCTGGATCAACGCACTCGGGATCGAGGCCGAGTTCCCGGATTGCGTCGGTAGCGCGCTTGGCGTCATAGCGGCCCCAGCGCGCCAGACGCGAGAGAGCAGCGGCTGTGATGCTAGCGGAATCCACTTCAAAGAAGCGGCGCAAATGCTCGCGGTTGTCGCTACGGCCGAAGCCGTCCGTTCCGAGCGTTGTGAGACGCCCGGGCAGCCATGGCGCGATCTGATCGGGAACCGCTTTCATGTAATCAGTCGCCGCGATGATCGGCATATCCATGTTTCCGAGAGACTGCAATAGATATGGTTTTCTTTCGGGCTCGGCGGGATGCAAACGGTTCCATCGATCCACCGCGAGAGCGTCACGGCGCAGTTCGTTATAGCTGGTGACACTCCACACGTCGGCTCCAATAGCGTACTTCTCAGCGAGAAGTTTCTGTGCCTTCAACGCCTCGTTCAAAATCGAGCCGCTGCCAAACAGGGTTACTTTAGCGGGTCCGGTTTCGGAACGCTTGTACGGATAGAAGCCACGCAGGATACCTTCGTGAATCCCTTCCACCTCGGGCATGGGGGGCTGGACGTAATTCTCGTTACCGACGGTCAGGTAGTAAAAGCGGTCTTCGTTGTTTTCATACATGCGGCGCAGACCATCCTGAATGATCACCGCAATTTCGTACGCGAACGCCGGATCATAGGTGATGCAGGTGGGAAGAACGCTGAACAGCACATGGCTGTGACCGTCCTCGTGTTGGAGACCTTCGCCCAGCAGGGTTGTGCGACCGGCGGTGCCGCCGATGAGAAAACCTTTCCCACGCGCGTCGGCAAACGCCCATATCAGATCTCCCATGCGCTGGAAGCCGAACATCGAATAGTAGATGAAGAATGGGATGGAGGGCACGCCGACAGTTGCATATGCGGTGCCAGCTGCCGTGAATGAAGCCATGGAACCGGCCTCGGTAATTCCCTCTTCGAGGATTTGGCCGTCCTTGGCTTCCTTGTAATACATCAGGACGTCGCTATCCACGGGCTTATAGAGCTGGCCGCCGCTCGCGTAGATGCCGCGTTCGCGAAACATCGATTCCATGCCGAACGTACGCGCCTCATCGGGAATGATCGGCACGATGTACTTGCTGAGCTCCGGGATTTTAAGCAGCGTTTTGAGAATGGCGACAAAAGCGCTGGTGGTTGAGGCTTCGCGACCACGCGAACCGGCGAACGTATCGCGGAAGGTTTCGAGCGGAGGCGCCTTTAGTTCGATCTTTTGGGGAGCGCGAACGGGGAGATAACCGCCCAATGACTCGCGGCGCTCCTTTAGATACTTGATTTCGGGGCTGTCGTCCGCGGGGCGAACGAACGAAATGGACTGGATGACTTCTTTCGGCAGGTTCAGATTGAAACGCTCAGAAATATAGAAGAGCTCTTCTTCGTTGAGCTTTTTCTGCTGGTGTGTGACGTTCTTCCCTTCACCCGCTTCACCAAGGCCGTAGCCTTTCACGGTCATCGCAAGGATTACGGTGGGCTGGCCTTTGTGCTCAGACGCGCGTTTATACGCGTTGTAGACTTTGACGGGGTCGTGACCACCGCGCCTGAAGCGCGCAATCTGATGGTCTGTTTTGTCTTCCACGAGTTTGAGCAGCTCCGGATATTTCCCGAAGAATTCTTGTCGGGTGTACGCGCCGCCGCGAGCTTTGAAATTCTGGTACTCGCCGTCGACGCACTCGCCCATACGCTTCACCAGGAGCCCGGTAGTATCGCGATTGAACAGCTCGTCCCAGTCTCTTCCCCAAAGAACTTTGATGACGTTCCAGCCGGCTCCGCGAAAGACGCCTTCGAGCTCCTGAATGATGCTGCCGTTGCCGCGGACGGGGCCGTCGAGCCGCTGCAAATTGCAGTTGACGACAAAGATCAAATTGTCGAGCTTCTCGCGTACGGCGACATGCAGCGCGCCTGTTGACTCAGGCTCGTCCATCTCTCCGTCGCCCAAAAAAGCCCAGACTTTACGATCGCTCTTGGGGAGGATGTCGCGATTTTCGAGATATCGCAGAAAACGTGCGTTGTAGATGGCGTTGATGGGCCCAAGGCCCATGGATACGGTAGGAAACTGCCAGAAGTCGGGCATCAGCCAAGGATGCGGATACGAGGAGAGACCGGGCGTATCGCGGAGCTCGTGGCGGAAGTTCACCAAATGCTGTTCGGTCAGGCGGCCTTCGAGGAAGGCGCGGGCGTACATACCGGGGGACGCATGGCCTTGGTAGTAGATGAGGTCGCCCGGCAGGCCGTCGTAGCTGCCTCGGAAGAAATGATTGAATCCTACTTCGCTGAGCGTGGCAAGCGAGGCGTATGTCGAAATATGACCGCCGATATTCGGGTCGTACTTGTTGGCGCGGACCACCATGGCGGATGCATTCCAGCGAATGAGACTTTTGATGCGCCGCTCCATCTCGCCATCGCCGGGGAACGGGACTTCTTCGTGGGCGGGAATGGTGTTCACGAAGGGCGTGTTGATGGTTTGGGGGGCAGAAACGCCGAACTCAGCGGCGCAGTCCAGCAGTTTTTCGACAAGGTAGCCGGCGCGGTCAGGCCCGGCTTCATCAACGACCTGCTCTAGGGCCTCAAGCCATTCCGAAGTCTCCTGCGGGTTCAGGTCCGTCTGGCGTTCTTCTTTAGTTTGGAGCATGTTCTCGATCTGGATAGCAGCAAAATTTTAGGGATAACTTCGCCCATTCAAAACGACTATGAGCGAGACCATTTGGGGGCAAAAAGATAAGGCCGCTGAACTAATTATCGCTTATCCGCTTGCATTTCTCAGGTTTGTCAGGCAATCTGAAAGGTTTTCGGACCCACAACTATAACGATGAAGGTGCGAGTCCTCTATCACGATCACTGCTTCGACGGGGCGGCGTCAGCGGCGTTTATCACCCGCTTCTTACAAAGCAAGGTGTATCCGGGTGCAGAGTTTCACTATACGGGGCTGGCGCATCGCGCCGATCAACTGTTTGAGCCCGGCCTTTTTGATGGCGATGCGAACGTCATAGTGGACTTCAAGTACTCGACGGACCTGAAGGTTACGTGGTGGTTCGATCATCACCAGAGCGCGTTCCTGAGCCCGGAAGATGCGGAACATTTTCGTCACGAGACATCGGGCCGCAAGCTGCTCGATCCGAGTTATCGATCTTGTACGAAATTCATTTCGACGGTGGTAAAAGACCAATACGGTTTCGACGCACCGGATTTAGAAGAGCTGATCACGTGGGCCGATATCATTGATGGAGCTTTGTTCGAGAGCGCGCAGGCGGCGGTCGAGATGGATTCGCCGGCGATGAAGCTGACGCTCGTGATTGAAGGAAGTAAAGGCTCCCACTTGGTGCAGAAAATCCTTCGTGAAATGCAGCACCGGCCATTGGCGGAGATCATCAGAGAGCCCGAAATCAAGGCGGCTTACGACAAGCTGCACCAAGGTCACCTGCGCACAATTGATGTGATTCGCGGATCGGGGTCGTGCGATCGCGGCGTGATCTATTTCGATCTGGTCGAATCCGGCATCGAAGGATACAGCAAATTCATCCCGTACTATTTGTTCCCTGACTCCGCGTACACAGTGTCGGTTTCCACATCGAGCTTTCGAACCAAGGTTTCGGTGGGGTCGAATCCGTGGGTGCGGGAACCGTTGCGTCATAATCTCGCGACGATTTGTGAACGCTACGGCGGCGGCGGACATCCGAAGGTCGGCGCGATCAGTTTCCCGATTGGGGCGATTGGAGAGGCGCGCAAGGCCGCTGCCGAAATTCGGGAAGAATTGAAAAGTTAAACGATGCACGTACGTTGCTGCATTGCGGGCGGAGGACCGGCTGGAATGATGCTGGGTTTTCTGCTCGCTCGCACCGGCGTTGAAGTGCTGGTGCTTGAAAAGCACGCTGATTTCTTCCGGGATTTTCGGGGGGATACGATCCATCCGTCAACGCTCGAGGTGATGCACGAGCTTGGGATGATCGATGATTTCTTGAAGGTGCCTCATCAGGAGCTCGGCCATATAGACGTTCAAATTGGGGATACCAGGATGACGTTCGCCGACTTTTCGCATCTGCCTCTGCGATCGAAGTTCATTGCGCTTATGCCGCAGTGGGACTTCCTTAACTTCGTGGCAGACCACGCGAAACGTTATTCGACGTTTCAATTGAAAATGCATGCCGAGGTCGTGGACGTGAGCGATGAGAGTGGACGTATTACAGGTGTTCGGGCAAGCACTCCGGAAGGTGTCTTCGAGGTTCAGGCCGATCTGGTCGTTGGGGCGGATGGGCGACATTCGACAGTTCGCGAAAAGGCTGGGCTTCCGATCGTCAATCTGGGCGCTCCCATTGATGTGTTGTGGATGCGGCTTTCGCGGCAGGAGAATGATCCAGAACAATCGTTAGGGCGAATCGACACCGGCAAAATCCTGGTGATGATCGACCGCCGCGAGTATTGGCAGTGCGCATACGTGATCCACAAAGGGGGTTTCGATGGCATCCGCGAAAGAGGTCTGCCGTCTTTTCGCGACGATATTGCTCACTTCGCACCTTTTCTGCGCGACCGGGTGGACGAGCTGACGGACTGGAACGAAATAAAGCTGTTGACTGTTATGGTCGATCGTCTGGCGCGTTGGCATAGGCCCGGACTTCTGTGCATCGGTGACGCGGCGCACGCCATGTCTCCCATCGGAGGTGTCGGAATCAACCTGGCGATTCAGGACGCGGTTGCGGCGGCGAACATTCTGGCCTCACCGCTGGCGCAAGGCACAGTGACTGCGAAGGACCTGCAGAACGTCCAGCAGCGGCGGGAGTTGCCGACTCGCGTGACACAGTGGCTGCAAGTGTTTATTCAGGATCGCGTGATCACTCGAGTTCTGGGCAGCGACAAACCGATATCACTCCCCTTCGCAGTGAAGCTTCTGCGGCGATGGCCGTGGCTGCGCAGGATCCCGGCGCGCGCGGTTGGGATGGGGTTGCGGCCGGAGCATGTAAAGACGCCCGATGTGGGGGCCCGGCGGCCGGCGTCAGCTAGCGGTTGAGAGGCAAGTCGCTGGCGAAGCGTTTATCACAACTCTGGCGAGGTCAAGCTCAATGGCTAATCCGGTTTCGGAAGGTTAGCACTCAGGAGTTTTGGTTCCAAATGTCGATCTTCCATCTCCATTGACCGTCTTCCTGTTGCCAGTACACAACGTACTTCACTTCTATTTTGGCCGCTGATTGTCCTTCGGGTTCAACGCTCAGCGTGGCACGCCCAATCTCGATAGCGCCATCACCTGCCCGCATCACGTCTACAGACGCAAGCACCGCAGATTTGGCATTCACTGACTGAATCAGGTTAGACCAAAACTCTTTGATGGCTTTCCGGCCAGAAATCATCGGTGCTCCGGGTGGGAGAATACGAGCATCCGCGGTGTAGATCTGATCCAGAGCGTCAAAATTTCGCTTACCAAAGACTTCAGTGTTGAATAGGTTATTTGTGCTCGCCATGGCGAGCTGAATCTGCTCAAGCGCTAATTGAGGTGAACTCGACATAGGCGCAAGCCTATCACAGCCTACAAATACGGGGCCTTTATCTCTGTAGTGCTCGCTCCCGTGGCTCCCTTTCGATCTGATCTGTGGTACGTTCTTCGCTGAAGGAGCAGGTCGTGGTACATCGAGCACACGCCGGATTGATGCTGGCTATGGGGATCTTTTCCGGGATCGCTGCGGGCGCGGCCCAGCACGGGCATGAAGAAAACTTAGGCAGGCCAGCCGTTCTGCTGCCAGGGATGGGAAGCCATCACCATCGTATTTCTACAACGAATCCGGAGGCGCAGAAGTTCTTTGACCAAGGGCTAATTCTCGCGTTTGCATTCAATCATGACGAGGCTGCGCGTTCGTTCCGTCGCGCTATTGAGCTAGCTCCACAGGCGGCGATGCCCTATTGGGGTCTGGCCTGGGTCTTAGGACCGAGATATGCTCTTGCTGCCTTGACTCCTGGCTCTGAGACATTTCTGGACGTGGATTTGGCGCGGGAGAAAGCCGCATTCAAGGCAGTGCAGAATGCTGTCCGCATCAGCTCGCACGCGCCGGAAAATGAGCGGCGCTACATCGAAGCGCTGGCGAAGCGCTATTCGGCCAACCGCAGTGCCAGCCGCAGGAAGCTCCTGACCGAATACAAGGAAGCAATGGGCCAGCTCACCAGACGGTATCCGGACGACCTGGACGCAGCGGTGCTGTATGCCGAGAGCATCATGAGTCTGCGGCCGTGGCAGCTCTGGAAGCAAGACGGGACACCGGAAGAGGGAACCATGGAGGCGGCCAGCGTGCTCGAAGCCGTGCTGAGCCACGATCCGCAGCATCCCGGCGCCAATCATTATTACATTCACGTCTTAGAAGGCTCCCGCAACCCCGAACGAGCTCTGCCCAGCGCCGAAAGGCTAATGACTCTGGTGCCTGGGGCCGGACATCTTTTGCACATGCCCGCACATATCTATTTCCAGACCGGCGATTACGAGCCTCTGGCTATCACGAACGAGCATGCCGCCGCGGTTGATAAGGATTACATTGAGCGCACGGGAGCAAGCGGTGTCTATCCGCTCATGTTCTACCCCCACAACATTCAATTCGTGGCTGTTGCCCGTGCCGCTCAAGGCCAATATCAAGAAGCAAAGGCTGCCGCAGACAGGCTGGCGGCAGTGGTCACTCCCACAGTCCACCAAATGCAGATGGCAGAAGCCTGGATCGCATCACCTCTTTTTGTGCAGCTCCGTTTTCAACGCTGGGATGACATTCTCGCAATGCCCGCGCCTGATTCGGCGTTGGTGACAGTCAATGCGCTGTGGCATTTCGCCCGCAGCATCGCATTCGCGGCTAAAGGAAAAGCAGCGCAGGCGCGCGGAGAAAGAGACCTCTTTCAGGCTGCACGGAAGCAAGTGCCAGAGAACGCGCTTTATGTCAACGGGAACAATAGCGTGGAGAACGTTCTGAAGGTAGCGGCGAGCGTCCTTGAGGCAAGGCTTGCCACGGATCGGCGCAGCGCTATTGAACTTTGGAAAAAAGCTGTCGAGGCGCAGGACGCCTTGATTTATGACGAGCCACCCCCCTGGTATTACCCCGTTCGAGAATCCTGGGGCGCTGCCCTGCTTGGGAACGGTCAGGCAGCCGAGGCCGAAGCCGTCTTTCGTGAAGACTTGAAGCGGAACAAACGCAATGGCCGGTCGCTTTTTGGTTTGATGGAGAGCTTGAAGTTTCAGGACAAGACATCGGACGCTGAATGGGTGAGAAAGGAATTCGAGACCGCTTGGAAAGGCGGTCCGCTTCGGATCGAGGATCTCTAGCACCGCCTCAGCATTTCGGCCGGATGTGTGCTCTATGGCAAGTTGATCCATAAAAGAGCTGAAACCCTAGCGCGTACCAGCTAATGTTTTTCACCCGGTTGGCCGAAATGTATTGCAGAGAGGCCAGAGGCCACTCTTTAGGAGAAAACACCATGATGGAATTCTTGATTCGGCTCATTCACGCTGCTGCCCAAAGCCTTTGGGGAGCATAACCCAAAGCATCTTAAAACGGCAGGCCTTCCTGCTCCGTAGCATCTTTTTCCTTGGTTGCAGTTTTGAAGCCTGATGCTGTTCGATCAATGAGCGGGATATCGGGTCTTTTGCCGTTGAGCAACTCTTCCACGGTCACGATCTGAAGGCGCGGAAACTTGCCGTAGACCGTCTCATAAAAGCCTTCCTTTACGGCCTCAGTGAGCATTGGCTTCGTCGGTTCAGCAAGGGTGATGAAGATACCCATTTGCGCCTTCTCGCGTTGCACGACGTGCGCTATGTCGCGCACCATTGCCACGTTTACATTTTCGCCGCCCTTGACTGAAACGATCGCCTTCTCCGTCGTTCGCGCATCGGGTTTGAAGTAGATAAAGCCGTCGATGCCGGTATCGGCTCCCTTTTTCTTGCCGCCATACGGAACCGCTTTCACGAGCGATACAGCCCACCACTGGAACTGATATTTGTCCTTTGCTGCGAGTGCGTGCGCTCCGTCCAAGTCCTTCGGCGTCCCGTGTACCTCGAACTGGATGCCTGGGAAGGCATCGGTTAGGCGTTTTTCGATGAGCGAAATTGCAAGGTTCGTGATGTCAATACCGATCCACTGACGATTGAGCTTCTGTGCGGCGTGGATCGTTGTTCCGCAACCACAAAATGGATCGAGCACTATGTCGCCTTCGTTACTGGATGCTTGAATGATGCGCTCGAGAAGTGGTAATGGTTTTTGTGTGGGATAACCGAGTCGTTCCTCAGCTTGTGAGTTGATGGGTGGGATGTCGTCCCATACGTCGCCGGTTGCAATCCCTGGCATCTCATCGAGGTACCGCTTGTATCGCGGAACCGCGCCGGGACTAGGTTGAATAACGCGACCATCAGATACGAGCTGCTGCATTTTGTCTTCGTTGTACCGCCAGTATCGCTCGATTCCCATAAGCTGGTACTTTGGATGACCTCGTGACCCCGATCCTGGTGCGGTCAGGTCCCATAGTCCGTACCGTCGCCCCAGTTCGTCCGTGTAGGGATATTGGACGCAATGTAGGCGTCAGAATATTCCGCAAAACTCTGAGTAAATCCTGGCCCGGCGTTTCGGTCCTTTGTGTAGTACAGAAGCACGTCATGTACGCGCGGCCAATTGATAGCGCCCTGCTTATAGTCGTTTTTTGTAGTCGTGCGCTTCCAAATGACCTCGTTCTGAAATTCAGTTCCGAATATGCTATCCATCGTGAGCCTGAGGTAATGACTCGCGGTGGGATCGCAATGCAAATAGATAGTCCCTGTCGGCTTCAGAACACGCTGGAGCTCCAAAAGCCTCACGGCCATCATGGTCAGGTAGGCCATCATGTCGTTCTCTTTGAGAAACGCTCGCATGGCACGAAGCAGTTCAGCGGCATCCGCATTGCCGCTTTGCATCACTTCATCAAAGGATTGCTCCGCTTCATCCGTCCAGTGCCACGTGTCTTCGAACACTTCGATTTGCGCATGGGAACGTTCGCCAGCAGGGCTCCGAAAGAGCACGTTGTAGCTTGCGTTTGAATTGAACGGCGGATCGAGGTAGATGAGGTCTACGGATTCATCCTTGATGTACTCCCGAAGGATCTGAAGGTTATCGCCGTAGTAAAGCGTGTTCACGTGATCCATTAGCTTACTAGGCCCCGCTCGTGCGAACTCTTCTCAATAAAGGGTAGTGCTGATAGCGCTCACGTGCGGGCGGAATCCTATGGGCGGTGATCTGGAAGCGGTGCCTCGGCTGTAAGTGACATTATGTAGGTCTGGAGGATTGCGGCTATGTCGAGATATTTTGCTGAGTTTATCGGGACGTTCGTGCTCGTCTTTGCCGGATGCGGTTCTGCGGTATTGGCCGGCGACAAGATCGGATTCGCAGGTGTTGCGCTTGCCTTCGGTCTCTCGCTGCTTGCGATGGTCTACACGATAGGCCACGTCTCGGGATGCCATATCAACCCCGCTGTCACGCTTGGCCTGTTCATCAGCAAAAAGATGGAGCGGCGAGATCTGCTCGGGTATTGGATCGCGCAGATTGCGGGTGCAATCGTTGCTGCAGCATGCCTGCTCGCGATCGCTAAGGGTACGCCAAACGGGTATGATCCCGCCGCCCTTGGATTCGCTGCGAATGGCTACGGCACGCACTCTCCCGGACATTATGGATTGGCCGCTGCCGCACTCACTGAGGTCATTCTCACTTTCTTCCTGGTACTGACGGTGATCGGTGCAACAGATCTCAAAGCGCCTGTCGGCTTTGCCGGTATCCCGATTGGCCTTGTTTTGGTCCTGATCCATTTAGTCGGTATTCCGGTGACGAATACGTCCGTCAACCCAGCGCGAAGTATCGGGCCGGCGCTCTTTGTAGGCGGTTGGGCTTTGCAGCAATTGTGGCTGTTCTTACTCGCACCTCTGATCGGCTCGGTTCTCGCTGCTGCGATCTACCGTGGCTTTAGAGTGCCGAGGCTCACGGCCAGAGACGCAGAACGAGCCCTACCGACTGAGCAGAAAGAGCGTTCCAATCAGGCCGCTGCGTCTTGAGTTAAATTCATTGGGAACCGGTTCCGGAGAGCGCGGGCTCCCGCCGGAGATCGTACAGTTCGACGGAACCAAATCGCCTGGTGGGAATCGCAGCCGAAGTACTCCACTCTAGGCTGACAGCGAAGTCGCTCGCTACCGAGTCTATAGGGTGATCACCATGCAACAGAAGCACATACAACAGCATGCATCGTCTCAACGTCCGGCCATCCTCTATGGCTCTTATCGGGGTTCTGGTTCTGCGTCGTCATTGCCGTCGCCGTCGTTATCCGCAGACTCAACGAACTGATCCGCCCCTCGCACGGCAGGCCCCCACAGATGGCGGAAATCGACGCAATCTTCTCGGCGCATGCCGTGCTGACGGCAATACACATTATTCCGGCGGCCATCTTCGTGCTTCTCGCCGCCGGCGTCCTGCTGCGCCGTAATGGGGGCGAATGGCTGGAACGGCTCTTCTTTCCCTTCGGCGCCGTCACCGGTGCGACAGCGTATGCCATGAGCGTTTACTCGATCGGCGGATGGATCGAGCGCTCCGCAGTCCTTGTCTTCAACACATGGTTCTGTTATCGCTGGGCCGTGCCTATTGGTTTCGCCTCCACGGCGAGATCGCACGAAAGCGGGAGTGGATGACTCGCGCCGTTGCTATCCTGCTCGGCATCGCAACCACTCGTCCCGTCATGGGAGTGTTCTTCGCCATAAGCGCCCGCACGCATCTTGGCCCAAACCAGTTCTTCGGGATCGCGTTCTGGATCGGTTTCTCCATCAACGCCGTGGTCATCGAGCTTTGGTTACACTCCAAGCGACGCGCCCAAATCCACAAACCGGAGCTGTGCATCGAGAGCTTTGCAGCTTCGCGAAAACAAACATCGTCTTAACGTGCGTGCTTGACCTCAATCGTTGAGAGGGTCGGGAATGGCAAACGCGGTTCGCAATAATCCCTTAAAAATCTTACTTGCTTTGTGAAAGCGATGTTGATAGTGGGTCGAACGAAGCAGCATTCGAGGCCGAATGCGGGGTGCTCCAACAGGGCTAGGAGTGCATCGTCGTGGCAGTTGCGGGTCCCTATGAGCTGCGGATGCTTGATTCCCGAAGCAAAATTCATTTCCGGGCCGCCAGCATGGCAGAGATGTCGACCGTATAATTTTCGAGATTCTCGCGCGAGTGGGCGTTTTGAATAGAGCGAACGCGAGCCTCCAGGTTCTTTGCCTCCCCTTTCCGTTTCAAATGCCGCAGCAGGACTGCTTGATTGGCGAGGACTTCGGCGATGGCGACGCTTTGGGGGCCCGAAGTGCTCAGCCGGATTTCAAAAGCGCGGTGCAGTAGCGCTTCAGCTTCGGTGTAGCGCCGCTGGCGGCAGTAAAGAGCGCCAAGATTATTTAACGTCGATGCAATCAGCGCATCTCCGGGACCAACCGCCTGTGTCAGGAAGTCGAGCGCTCGTCGATAGAGAGCTTCTGCCTCGCTGTATCGTTGCTGCATGACGTTCAGGTAACCGAGATCTTGAAGACTTACCGCAAGATCGAGCGGATGCTGTCCTCGCGCCTTCTCGAGAATGGGCAGCGTCTGCCGAATAATAGTCTCGGCGTCACCGTACCGGCCCAGCCTTGCATAAACGCCTGCCAGATTGTTGGCCGTTCTTCCAATGATGGGATCGTCCGGTTCCAGTATCTTCTCCCAAATGGTCATCGCCCGCCCGAGCAGCGGTTCCGCAGACGATAATCGGCCCTGAGTAATTCGCAATAGTGCGAGGTTGTTCAGCATGGCGGCTAAGTCGCGGTCGTTCGGCCGGGCGGTTTCCTCGTGGATGGAGATGGCCTGAAGGTATAGCGGCTCGGCAACTCGATACTTTGCTTGGACCCGATACACTTCGGCCAGATTGTTCAGCGCCACCGCCACTTCGGAGCTCTTCGGATCCGAGATCTGTCGGCGAATCTCCAGTGCGCGCCGGGCAAAAGTTTCGGCGTCACCGTACCGGCCCTCATCGCTGTAGAGCGAGCCGAGGTTGTTCAGACTCTCAGCCAGGCGCTCACCTTTTTCGCCCGCGTCGGTACTCAAACGGTAAGCATCTAGATATCTGCTTTCGGCCTCAGAATACCGGCCTTGCTCCCGAAGGTGGGCACCTTCCGCAGTATATTTGAACCAAACATCTTCTTCGCCGAAACCACGACCGGTGCCAACTATGAAAAGCACGGCCGAAGCGCAAAGCAAAATGCGCGGCGTTTGTTGCATTTCGTACCTCGAAGCACAAAATACGATCGGGGATGGCGCAACCGGAAGCACCAAGGCGTGATGTACCGGGACGCGTACCGTACTTTACTTGGGTTCTCAATGACTTGCGTCGATAAGCGCCTTTACCGGTAGTTACCGAGAGAGTATTATGGGTAAACTCCGGCCTGATCCTGAGGACCTTGAATCATGCAGCACAATGGCATTCCGGCCGACGCCGTTGAGGCGGAGCTCGGCAAAATCCTCGCCAGTCGGATGTTTAGCAAGGCGGACCGGGCTAGCCGGTTCTTGCGTTTCGCTGTTCGGCAGTATCTCGACGGAAAGAGCAGCGAACTGAAGGAATACGTGGTCGGAGTCGAGGTGCTGGGTAGAAAACCAGATTTCGATCCACGGGTTGACACAATCGTGCGAGCAGAGGCCAAGCGCCTCCGTACAAGACTAGACGAATACTACGCATCTGTAGGAATGCACGACCATATAAGGATCTCTATCCCGAAGGGAGCCTATGTCCCCAGAGTCGACCTGAACGCCGTAACGCCCAAGAATGTGACGACCCGTCCCGGGAGCTGGCTCTGGATCTGGGCAGGTATCGGCGTTGCGTTTGCAGCAGCCGTCTTGTTCTATTGGCGAGTTGCCTCATCCAAATCGTCTGATACCGCGAATATGGAACTGAGACCAATTCCACTCACTAGTTACGTGGGTATTGAACGCAGCCCCGCGTTATCACCCGATGGCAAACAGGTAGCTTTCTCCTGGGATGGTGAAAGGCAGGATAACCCGGATATCTATGTAAAGCTGCTTGACACGGGAAATCCAGTGCGGCTCACCACAGATCCCGAATCCGACGACATGCCGGCATGGGCGCCCGACGGCCGAAGGATTGCGTTCGTGCGCACCAAGAAACTGCGGCACCGTGCGACGATTCGCGTCGTGTCAGCGCTTGGGGGGCCGGAACGAGAATTGGCAGAACTTGCTCCGGGGGAATGCTACGCATATGGAACTCTGTCATGGTCTCCGGATGGCGAGTGGCTGGCGTTCGCCGATAAGGACAAACCGGGTGAGCCGTTCACGCTTTACGTGGTGTCTGTGGAAACCGGAGAGAAAAGAAAAATCACATCTGTCGATACAGATCTCTACGGCGACGCGGTCCCAGCTTTCTCGCCCGACGGCCGGAGTCTCGCGTTTGTCCGGTTGAAAGATTACAGCAATGGTGATGTTTACCTTATGCCCCTCGCCGGCGGGCAGCCGCGTCAGCTTACTCATGATGGTGCAGGAGTCTTCGGCCTTTCGTGGACTGCCGACGGTAAAGAGTTGGTGTTCTCTTCAGATCGGGCCGGTGATGCAAGGCTTTGGCGGGTTGCGCCTTCGGGAGGAACACCTCAGCCGTTGCTCGGGATCGGCGGCCCCGATGTTGCACGCGGCGTTTCTGTGAGAGGCCATACCCTGGTTTTTGCGCGCGAAATTTCCGACGAGAATATTTGGCGGCTCCCGGTGCAAGGCCCAAAGATGATCCGGCCGCCAAAGCAGTTGAGTGTATCTACTCGGGATGATATGAACCCACAACCCTCGCCGGACGGCAAACGGATCGCATTTTCCTCAAACCGCTCGGGAAGTTTAGAGATTTGGGTTTCAGGCAGCGACGGACTGAATCCGATGCAGGTGACCTCGATCGGACGTGGTACCAACGCTTGGGCGACATGGTCACCAGACGGACGGTTCCTCGCGTTCAACTCGGACAGCTCAGGTAATTGGGACATTTATGTTGTCGATGCGCAAGGTGGCAAGCCGCGCGCACTTACTACACGGGCGTCGGAAGATGCCGCCCCCAGTTGGTCCCGGGACGGCAGATGGATTTATTATCAAGCGAATCGCACCGGCACGTTCCAGATCTGGAAAATTCCACCGCAGGGTGGCACCCCGATCCAGGTGACGACGAACGGTGGTTCCAGACCCGCCGTTTCGGGCGACGGCAGATTCATCTACTACGCGCGGCCAGATTCAATTTGGCGTATTCCGGCGGACGGCGGCGAGGAGACGTTAGTGCTCGACCACATTCCCGATGCAGATGCCGGGCACTGGGTCGCGGCGAACGGCGGACTCTATTTTCTTGTGCGGGAGGGTGCTCGGGCCACGCTCAATTTCCTGAACTTTAAGACAGGTCGCATATCGCCGATTATGCCGGTCGAAAAGCCGTGGGATGTGTCGGCACTGGCGGTGTCGCCGGATGGTCGTTCACTCTTATTCGATCAAATCGACCAAAGTGGAAGCGATTTGATGTTGGTTGAAAATTTCCGTTGAGCCGGGTGCTTCCTGCAAAGCAAGAGTCACTGGTTCGCAAGAATCCCCTAAAAAATCTTACTTGCACTGTGAAAGCGATGTTGATAGTGTGTCAAATGTGCCTGGGAAGCCAAGGATAAAGCGCCGGTCCGGCTGCCCGGTCAGCATCTCTCTCGAGATGTTTGGAGATCGCTGGTCGCTGCTGATCATTCGCGATCTGATGGTTCGCGGTTTCAGGACGTTCAAGGAGTTCGAGGCATCGGAAGAAGGGATTGCAACGAACATTCTGGCGGACCGCCTGCAGAAACTCGAAGCCAGCGGGATCATCAGCGCGGAGGCGGAGGAGACGGATGGGCGAAAAGTGAACTACCGGCTGACAGAGAAAGGGATTGATCTGGCACCGGTACTGTTGGAGTTGCTGATTTGGGGGGCGCGGCACGAGGAGACGGGGGCGCCTTGCGCTCTCATCCTGAAGATGGGAAAGAATCGAGAACAAGTCCTCGCAGAAGTCCGGCGACGGTGGCGAGAACGGGATTTGACTCCACTGATACCGAAATTTGGTGACGGTGGCGTTGGTCGCAAAGTGGCACGAAGCTGAGAGAGGAGTAAAGGATGAGCAAGGTACGGGTATTAGTTGGCACACGCAAGGGCGCGTTCGTTATGACGTCGGACGGCAAGCGCAAACAGTGGGACATCAGCGGTCCGCATTTTGGGGGCTGGGAAATGTATCATCTCAAGGGATCGCCCGCTGACCCGAATCGGATATATGCATCGCAGTGCAGCGGCTGGTTCGGACAGTTGGTCCAGCGCTCGAACGACGGCGGCAAGACTTGGGAGCCGGTGGGTAATAAGTTCGTCTATGACGGCGTCCCCGGCACTCACCAGTGGTACGACGGCACGCCGCATCCCTGGGAGTTCAAACGAGTCTGGCATCTGGAACCATCGCTGACCGATCCGGATACGGTCTACGCAGGAGTGGAGGACGCAGCTCTGTTCCGATCAACGGACGGGGGGCAGACATGGCACGAATTATCGGGGCTGCGCGGACACGGCTCAGGGCCGCGCTGGCAGCCAGGGGCGGGTGGGCTGTGCCTGCATACAATTCTTCTGGATCCGAGCAATCCAGAGCGGATGTTCATCGCTATCTCGGCAGCGGGCGCCTTTCGAAGCGACGATGCGGGCCAGACCTGGCAGCCGATTAACCGTGGACTGAGATCCCAATACATTCCCGACCCAAATGCGGAGGTGGGCCACTGTGTTCACCGCATCGCGCAGCACCGTTCGCGTCCAGGTGTGCTGTTCATGCAGAAGCACTGGGACGTCATGCGCAGCAACGATGCAGGCGATTCGTGGCAAGAGGTCAGCGGTAATTTGCCGACCGACTTCGGATTCCCGATCGACGTGCACGCGCACGAGCCCGACACTGTCTATGTGGTTCCGATCAAGAGCGACTCGGAGCATTATCCGCCCGAAGGGAAGCTGCGCGTATACCGCAGCCGGACAGGCGGAAACGAGTGGGAGGCGCTTACAAAGGGTCTGCCGCAAAGCGACTGCTACGTAAACGTGTTGCGCGACGCAATGGCTGTGGACTCACTCGATTCATGCGGCGTGTACTTCGGCACCACAGGAGGGCAGGTGTACGCATCGGCCGATGCGGGCGACAACTGGGCTCCAATCGTCCGAGATCTTCCGGCTGTGCTATCGGTCGAAGTTCAGACGCTGCCAGAATCACACTAACTATGATCCGAGTGATGCTCCCGGCACATCTTCGCACGTTGGCGCAGGTCAGCGGCGAGGTAAAGGTGGATGTCGAAGGTCAAGTTACACAGCGGTCAGTTCTCGATGCGCTCGAGGCGTCTTATCCGATGCTGCGCGGGACGCTCCGCGATCACGTGACGCAACAGCGCCGAGCGTTCGTCAGGTTTTTCGCTTGTGAGGAAGATCTGTCCCATGAGCCGCCGGATGCCCCACTGCCTGAAGCGGTCGCGTCGGGCGCGGAGCCCTTTTTTATCGTGGGAGCAATTGCCGGCGGGTAGGAACATTTGCGTCCTTCGCCCTGCCTTGCTCGTCAGCCGACGAACAATTCTGGTCTGTCCACCCCAGAATGATGTCCCGACAAGGGAGCCATGGATTTAATCGTGCCGCCACGCCTCGCGACTGTCTGTGGCAAGAGTCCCGAGCGCGCACGATGGCTCGAGCAGCTACCGCAGATTCTGCGCGATGTGGAGCGCCGATGGTCGCTCACGCTCGAAGGGCCGTTCGATCACGAGGAGGTCAGCTGCGCGTGGGTTGCTCCAGTGGCACGCGCGACGGGAGCCCCCGCAATCCTGAAGCTCGGGATGCCGCACATGGAGGGGGAGCACGAGATCCAGGGCCTGCGCTTCTGGAATGGGGACCCAACCGTGCGGCTTCTCGAAGGCGACGAGGATCTTGGCGCCATGCTGCTTGAGCGCTGCGAGCCAGGAACGCCACTTCGCCTCATGCCCGAACCCGAGCAGGACCTTATCATCGCGCAGCTTCTAAATCGGCTCTGGCGCTCGCCATCGGCACCGCACCCGTTCCGGCCGCTCTCGATCATGACCGCGTTTTGGAGCAACGAGACGCTGGCCCAAGCCGCGCAATGGCGCGATGCCGGCCTTATCTCCGAGGGTCTGCGTCTCTTTGATGAATTGCCGCGTAGTGCAACGGCGGAAGTGCTGTTAGCGACCGATCTACATGCAGGGAACGTCCTGCAGGCGCAGCGAGAGCCGTGGCTGGTTATCGACCCAAAGCCTTTCGTGGGAGATCCGGCTTACGACGCAACACAACACCTGTTCAACTGCGAAGTGAGACTTCGTTTGAACCCGGAGAGCACAATCCGCGGCTTCGCAGACCTGCTCGGAATCGATAATGAGCGCGTTCGTCTGTGGATGTTCGCCCGCGCTGCCGCGGAACCGCGCGACGATTGGAACGACCAGGACTCAATCGCACTCGCGCGGGCACTAGCTCCATAAAGATGAGCTCGGACGGCGAACACGCCTGGCTCACCTTGCGCAATCCTTCGATCGCTCAAAACGTGAGACCCACCAGAATCTGGCCTTCGTTGTCGTTTGTGCGTATCACGTTCTGAAAGGCTGCGGAAATGTGATTGTCGCCCCAATGGGTGTACCTAATTTCGGGGTTGATATGGAGAGCGCCTACTTTAAATTGCAGGCCGCCACCAATGACGAAGCCGGCCACGGCTGACGTTCCAACTACGTTGCCCGTCGAATTTGTGAGAAAAGGTCCGATGTTCCCGAAATCGCTGAGATGACGAACCGAAACGCCGGCACCAACGAAGGGGGCAACCCCTTGCCGTCCGGCTGTGAACCTTAGCAGCACGGGGAATTCCCAGGAACTTGCGGATGCTGAGATCGAACCTGTAGGGGTAGTCGTCGTAGAGATATTCAGGCGAGTAAATAGCGCATCTCCTGCAACTGAGAATCCGGCCGGGAGCCTGATGCCCAGCGTTGGCCCGACGACGTAATGATCAGTCGCGGAAGAGACGCTGGAGCCGCTTTGGACCGTATTAATAACATCTCCAAGGGGAACCCCACCTCGAACCCCGACAATGAATGGGCTTTCAGCGAAACACATCTGCGCACAGAAAGCGAGAAGCATGATTCTGGTTGTCATATAGTTTCGACGAGCCGGTTGATACGTCTCGTTTCAGTAATCCGCCTTCCCCGCCTCGCGCAGTGATGGCCTAGTACCAGCGGCCCGCCATCACTCTCAGCCGGCGCATCGCGCAGACTAGCGGGGGATGAGCTTCTCGATGTGCTTCGCGATGATGTCAACCTCAATGTTTACGCGCGAACCGGGGCTGTATGTCTTGAGAGTCGTGTACTCGAAAGTATGGGGAATAATCGTAAATCCGACAAGATCGCGTTCAATTTCGGCAACGGTCAGACTGATGCCGTCCACAGCGAGCGAACCTTTATGTACGACGTAACGCGCGAGTTCCTGCGGTACACGAATTCTCAGCCACCAGTTATCATCACCGAGCGCCTGAATGGAAGTTATTTCGGCGGTGGAATCCACATGCCCGAGCACGAAGTGACCGTCAAGGCGGCCATTCGCGCGCAGCGGGCGCTCGAGGTTAACGCGCGATCCCGGGCTTAGATCCCCCAAGTTAGTCCGCTTTCGAGTTTCAGGCGCAAGATCGGCCGAAAACTTTTCAGTACTTAGCTCGACTGCTGTTACGCAGGCGCCATTTACCGCGACGCTCGCACCTAAACTCGCGTCCTGCAGAATAGCGGAGCACTCAATCGCGAGCCGGGCGCCGGTTGATTTCAATTCGAGTGCGGCCACTCTGCCTAGTTCCTCAATGATGCCTGTGAACATCAGTTCTTGACGACGTAGGCCTCAACGGCGAATTCGTTTTCAGAGATCGGGTGGACCGTCAGACGCTCGAGCAAAATTGCGTCCGCGCGCCGCATGCGTCCTTTGCCCCCGGCGACTGGCAGACTGTGCAGACCGCCCAGGATTTTGGGCGCGTAATAGAACAAGATTTTATCCGCGATTTGAGTGTCAAGCATGGCCCAATTAACTTTGCTTCCGGCCTCGACCATGAGCGAAAGATAACGCTCTTTAGCCAAATGCTCGACCACCTTGAGCGGGTCGGTGCGACCGCCATGGCCATCGGCAATGAGGACCTGAATTCCCGCATCTTCGAGAGCTTTTCTGCGGGCGGCCGGAGCGGCCGAGGTTCCCACAACCAGAACATCGCCTTGCGCGCTTGTGACCATCTTCGAGTGAAGCGGAGTTCGTAATTGCGAATCGAGGACAATGCGCAGAAGCGGCCGGCTGCGCTCGCGGCCGGAACGATCAGTGAGCAGGCAATCGTCCTCAAGCACAGTGCCAACACCCGTGAGAATGGCGTCGGAGAAATGTCGCACTTGCTGAACATCGGAGCGGGCCACTTCACTCGTAATCCATCCGACGTTGTCTTGTGGCGCTGCGATCTTTCCATCCAAAGTGAGAGCCGCTTTCACTGTGACGAGCGGGCAGCCGGTTTTCATGAAGTGAATGAACGGCTCATTCAAGTGCTCGGCGGTTTTGCTATGCGTTGAGTCGAGGATCACCTCGATTCCAGCTTCACGAAGCTTGGCGAACCCTTGCCCGCGCACTTGCGGGTTGGGATCTTCGAGAGCAGCGACGACGCAGGACACGCCGCTCTCGATAATCGCCTCTACACAGGGCTTGGTACGGCCGTGATGCGAGCATGGCTCCAACGTCACGTACAGTGCCGCTCCTCGCGCGGCGTGCCCAGCCTGCCGCAGGGCTAACACCTCTGCATGATCTATTCCCGCCCAGGTATGAAAGCCACGACCCGCAATTTTTCCGTTGAGCACGGCTACCGCGCCCACGGCCGGATTAGGACTGGTGAGACCGCGGCCCCGTTCGGCGAGTTGCAGAGCTTCCTGCATATAGTCGGTCGTAGCGGCGGCGCTTGACATCAATCGAACAGAGATGCAACGAATTTTTCAGGTTCAAAGGGCAGCAGGTCATCTATTTTCTCGCCGATGCCGATGAAGCGGATTGGCAGGTTGAGCTCACGCGCAATCGCAACAACGATGCCCCCTTTTGCTGTTCCGTCGAGTTTCGTCAGCACGATTCCGGTGACTCCGGCAGATTCTGTGAATTTCCGGGCCTGCTCCAAACCGTTTTGTCCGGTTGTTGCGTCTAGTACCAGCCAAACCTCGTGCGGTGAGCCGGGCACCACGCGCTGCGCGGTTCGACGCATTTTGTCAAGCTCCGCCATGAGGTTTTCCTTGGTATGAAGGCGGCCCGCCGTATCGACGACGACGTAGTCCACACGGCGTGCTTTTGCGGCGTAAAGCGCATCGAAGACAACCGCACTCGGGTCCGCGCCTGTTTTCTGCCGGATCATCTCTACGCCCGCGCGCTGGGCCCATACTTCAAGCTGCTCGATTGCAGCAGCGCGGAACGTGTCGGCCGCGCAGAGCAGAACGCTTCGACCTTCGCCAAGAAAGCGATTTGCAAGTTTACCGATGCTCGTAGTCTTGCCCGACCCGTTGACCCCCACGATCATCACGACTGCCGGGGGATCGGTGACGATTCGGATGGGAGTCTCAGAAGCGCGGAGGATCTCGATCAGCTGGTCGCGGATAAGCGCCCGGATCTCGGCCGCGTTGCTGGTCATCTTGCGATCGACACGCTGCCGGATGCGCTCCAGAATGTCCTGTACGGTGCTAACGCCTAGGTCGGCAGTGATCAGCGTGTATTCGAGCTCTTCGAAAAGGTCGGCGTTGATTTCTTTCTTGCCCGACAGCACATCCTCAAGCCGATCTACCAGGCCCGAGCGCGTTTTTTCAATGCCGGCCTTCAGTCGATCGAGCAGATTAGGCTCGGTTGGGACTGAGCCAAAAAGCGTCTGAATGGCCATTGGAGCTATGGGTTGGCCTTAGTTTAGCAAGGTAAGCTAAAGTGGCCTTGGCAGCATCGATATGGCCTAATCCTTGAAGGAACTTCCGACGATATTAAAGGATATGGAAGCTGCCGTACGGAACAGGGTCGATCCGCCCCTTCCACCATTACCCAGAAGCTTAGAAAGCGCCCAAACGAAATCCAAATTTTCGTGGCAACTTCTGTTGCTCGCAATAGCGATCGGGTTCGTGGCGAAGATCTTTGGTCCCTCCGGGGCGCGCATGATCTTCCAAAACGTGGGGCTCTCAACGGTGAGCGCATTGGGGGCGTTTTGGGCAGCCTTCGCCGCCGGCATAATCCTGCATGAAGCAGGACATTTGTTGGCTGCGGTCCTGCAGGATTTCGAAATACTAGGGGCCTCACTGGGACCAATTCGGGCGGTTCATTTTCATGGAAAATGGACATTTCAATTCTCGGGAACGCTCTTATCAGGGTCGATCTCCGCCATTCCGCGGGAGAATCACGCGTGGCGTAAACGGATGCTGCTGGTTGTCGCGGCCGGTCCCGCTGCAACCTTGCTCACTGGAGTCGCGTCGGGCTTACTTCTGTTCATCGGACAATTCGATGGTTCGATGAGGTATTTTCTTGCTGCATTGACAGAGCTCAGTTTTTTTCTATTCGTCTTAGGATTGATTCCAAACGGAAGCAAGGCGCAAATGCGAAATGACGCGCAGCTCTGCTACTCGCTGTTTCGCAACAGTGTTGAAGCGCAGGAGATTCTTCTCTATCACCTGGTGACGCAACTGGGATTCGCCGGGATGAGGCCGCGCGATTACCCCGAGCGCTTGATCCGAAAACTGGCGGCGGCGCGAAGCAGGCCCGATATGTCATTGATCTACGCGCACACAATCATCATGTGGGCAATTGATTGCGGCGACATGCAAACGGCGAACGCCTGGGAGCAGCGCGCCATGGAAGTCTGTGAAAAATGCGATCTGCGTTTGCAAAATCTCACGCTTGCGAGATCGGCTTTCTTCGATGTGCTCTTCCGCGACAACTTGGCAGCGGCAAACTGTAAGTTCGCGGAGGTGGATCTGGCAGTACTTTCACCTCGCTACCTCATGCATCGCGCGAAAGCGGCTTACCAACTCGCAGCCGGAAACATCGAGGAGGCGTTGGCGGAGGTTCATCGTACTCAGTTTTATTTTCCGAAACATCTGCCTTACTATGACTTTGAACGGACCTTACTTGGTAAGTTGCATCGGAAAGCCATAGAAGTCGCAGAGGTTCGAAGGAGTGCGCTTTTCGCGGCGTCCAGGGCCGATGGTCACTTCGACCCGCACGTCAGATGAGCCATACTTCCTGTGTTGCCCGCGCACATGTCGGTTTCCGCCGGAGCTCTGAAACGTATACGGTTGACCAGCAGTCCAAGTTATTGAAAGCGTTCCAAAAGCGAATCAGGAGTGAGTCTTCGGATGAATTTACCGGTGGACAGGAAAACGCGGGGGCGGCTCGCTCTTCTTTTCGCTGTACCACTCGCATTCAGTCTTCTTTTCTTTCTGGCGAATCAGATAGCAGAACACATCGACATCAGGTTTCTGCAGCTGCAAAATCTAGCCTCTAGTCTGAACAGGCTTCTTTCGCTCTGCAAAGATGCGGAGATAGGTGAACGCGGATTTCTCCTGACCGGCGACGATCGCTATCTGGCGCCCTTGCAACAGGCGAATGCATGGCTTCCGGGTGAAAGCCGCTTATGCCGAACCTACGCCAAAGACCGGCCCTCGTTTCAGCAGAAAATCGAACGCGTCGTCACTCTGGCCGAAAAAAGATTGGCCGAGGCGAATCAGGTCCTGAACACGCAACGGACGAAAGGCTTCACAGCGGCATTAGAACTCGCAAAATCGGGTGACGCGCTGGGAATAATGGATCTGGTGCGAAACAGCGTCAACGAACTCGAGGCCGAGATAAACAAGCAGCAAAGCTCCTCTCTCGATCATGAGCGCACTCTGAACCGCTCCGCTTTTATCTTTTTTATAGTTGGCACCGCAGTCATGATCGTGGTGCTCGTTTGGCTATACAATGCATTACTTCACTTCATAGAGGGCCGCGATGCAGCGCAGGCAGAGTTGCAGACACTGAATGCGGAACTCGAGGCTCGTATTGATGAAAGAACGCATGAGCTGAAGCAGATCAACGAAGAGTTGCAACAGTTTGCTTACGTGGCCAGTCACGATCTGCAGGAACCGCTTCGGACAATCACAAGTTTTACTCAGCTTCTTGCGAGCCGCTACCGGGGAAAAATGGACGGAGATGCCGACGAGTTCATCGGATTCATTGTGACTTCTTCGCGCCGCATGACTGATCTGATCAATGGCCTTTTGGCTCTGGTTCGCCTGCGTAAGGCAGGTCAATCGACGACCCCAGTCGCTTTCGAAGAGCTGCTTGAAGAAGCAGAAGCCAGCCTTCAAGCTGCCATCCGGGAATCCCAAACGGAGATTCATCACGGGCGTCTCCCCGCGTTGATTGTGGATAAAGTGCAATTCTCGCAATTGCTGCAAAACCTGATCTCGAACGCGATGAAGTACCGGCGTGACGAACGGCCGGTTATTCAGGTGGAAGCGCAACGGGAAGGCAGTGACTGGATTTTCTCAATTGCGGATAACGGACAAGGTTTCGATCAACAGTACGCAGAGCGAATCTTTGCACTTTTCCAACGTTTGCACAGCCGGGATGTAGAGGGGACGGGAATGGGTCTCTCGATCTCGCGAAAGATCGTAGAGCGCCACGGAGGGCGCATCTGGGCCGAGTCAACGCCCGGGGTTGGATCGACCTTCTATTTCAGTCTGCCCGTCAGTCTCGAACTACCTCGCCACGGTCCGAGCATTCAGCCGGTCAGGCAGGTGGAGCAGACGCGCTGATCGGCAATTGGCAGAATCTATGGTCCTCGAGTTCTATTGCAGAGGCAATTCTCCATTCTTGGCCGCCTCTTCGTCAGGTTCTGGAATGACCGAAGCTGCAGCTACTTGATCGTCCCCTTCCAAACGAACCAGACGAACGCCTTGGGTCGAGCGGCCCGCCTGCCGGATCATGCCAGATTCCAGGCGGATGATTTTGCCGTCTTTGGTGATGATCATTAGATCTGTGCTCTCCTTAACCGAAAGCACTGCGACGACCTTGCCAACCTTCGGCGTCGTCTTCATGTTGATCACGCCCTTGCGACCGCGAGCAGTCAAACGATAATCCTGGAGCGGTGTTCGCTTGCCGAAGCCGTTCTCGGAAATGGAAAGAATCAAACCTTCCTTCTCAACCACCAAGAGACCAATCAGATAATCAGCCTCCTGAAGGTCCATGGCCCGTACACCGCGTGCTTGCCGCCCCATGGCACGAACTTCTTCTTCGTTGAAGCGGCTTGCCATACCTGCATGCGACCCGAGGAAGATGAAGCTACTGCCGTTTGTGATGGTCGCGCCTAACAACTCGTCACCTTCATCCAACGCGAGTGCGATGATGCCGCGCGAAAGCGGGTTATCGAACTCAGTCAGCTCACATTTCTTGATCACGCCTTGGCGCGTCACCATGACGATGAATTTGTCCGGGACAAACTCCTTTACGGATAGGAACGCCTTCACAGCCTCGTCAGGTTGCAGGCTGATGAGCCCAGAGACGTGCTTCCCTTTACCCGTTGTTGCGGCATCGGGAATCTCGTAGATTTTAAGCCAATAAACGCGACCCTTACTAGTGAAGATCAGAAGATAGGCGTGGGTCGAGGCGATGACTAGATGCTCAACAACATCTTCCGACCGGGTTCCCATACCAATCCGGCCCTTGCCGCCTCTCGACTGGCGCCGGTAGGTATCGACTGAGGTACGTTTCAGATAGCCGCCGCGCGAGACAGTCACTGCGACGTCTTCCATCTGGACGAGGTCCTCGAGGCGGATCTCGCCGGTATCTTCTATAATCTGTGTCCGCCGCTCGTCTCCGAAGTCCTTTTGGATTTCTTTGAGCTCTTTGACGACCACCGCTTTCACCACTTTGTCGGAACCGAGTATTTCCAGATACTCGGCAATCTGGCGCTGAATATCCGCTAATTCATCCAGGATCTTCTGCTGCTCCATGCCAGTCAGGCGCTGCAGCTGCAACTCGATGATGGCTTGGGACTGCCGTTCAGTGAAATCGAAGCGCAACACCAGACCCTCGCGGGCTTCTCTGGGAGTTTTGGCGGCGCGGATCAAACCAATCACGGCGTCAAGATTGTCGAGCGCCCTTTGGAAACCGAGCAGCAGGTGCTCCCGGTCTCTCGCCTTCCGCAGCAAATAATCCGTGCGGCGTCGAACCACATCCGTGCGGTGATCGATAAAGCGTTTAATGACGTCAATCAGACCGAGCTCGCGTGGCTGCCCGTTGACGATGGACAACATGATCACGCCGAAGTTCACCTGCATTTGCGTCTGCTTATACAGGTTGTTCAGCACTACTTCGGCCTGCTCTCCGCGTTTGAGCTCGAAAACGATGCGCATACCATCGCGATCGCTTTCGTCACGAGGCTCCGAAATGCCCTCCAGCTTCTTGTCTGAAATGAGTGCAGCAACGTGCTCGATGAGCCGGGCCTTGTTCACCTGGAACGGAATCTCGGTGACGATAATCGCCTCACGGTCCTTGCCGCTTTTCTCAATCGCAGCCTTCGCGCGCAGCTTCAGGCTTCCGCGGCCCCTAACGTAATAGTCAAGAATGCCTTGACGGCCCAGAATGAATCCACCTGTCGGAAAATCCGGTCCAGGCACCATTTCGAGGATCTTCGCGAGCGGAGTGCTCGGAGCATTGATCAACGCAATAGTCGCGTCGATAATTTCCTTCAAATTATGAGGCGGAATATTGGTCGCCATTCCCACCGCAATACCGGAAGAGCCATTAATTAACAGATTCGGCACACGGGTGGGCAGCACTTCCGGCTCAACTTCGCTGTCATCATAATTGGGCCGGAAGTCGACAGTCTCTTTGTCGATGTCCTCAAGCAGGGTACCGGCAATCCTCGAGAGCCGTGCCTCGGTATACCGCATCGCTGCAGGCGGGTCGCCATCGACGGATCCAAAGTTGCCTTGGCCATCGATCAACGGGTACCGCATCGAAAATAGTTGCGCCATGCGTACCAGCGAGTCATACACGGGTGCATCGCCATGCGGATGAAATTTTCCGAGAACTTCGCCAACGATCTTGGCGCACTTACGCGTCGGCCTATTGAAGTGCAGACCCATCTCGTGCAGCCCGTACAAAATGCGGCGATGCACGGGTTTCAAACCGTCCCGGATGTCGGGTAGCGCTCGACCTACAATCACGCTCATCGCGTAATCGAGGTACGAGCGTTTCATCTCATCTTCGATGTTGGTCGGGATCAGGCTTTTGTTGTCGCCGGGCGGAAACAGACCACCGCCGCTCGATCCGTCTTGATTAGCCAAATTGAACTCCTAAAATGAGCACAAGACTCCCGGCAAAGCCTTGCAATAAGAGCGCTTAGGGGAATCTATGCTGTACCTCCATTTTAGCAGTTTTCGATACCCGGGCGCAGCCGTGTACAAGCGCTAACTATGAGTTCGGACTAGCTAGAGAGCGGCCAATTTCCACATGGCGCGGGGCGAACTTACAACCAGAACCGCAGCGTCAGACCGGGTTCAAATCTCCAGATAAGTTCGTGCGTTCTCGGATCGGCCAATCCGGCCTGCTCCAAGGTATAACTCACGCGGGCTGAAGCGTAAAATGAATTCTGAACCGGGGCAAGCCGCGATGCATATCATCGGGTGACGCCATGAGCACACTACTTCAAGACTTGCGCTACGGGCTGCGGGTAATGGCCCAGAATTCGGGCTTCGCAGCGGTGGCTGTGCTTACCCTGGCCCTGGGCATTGGCGCCAACGCAGCCATTTTCAGTTTGGTGAATGCAATTATCTTGCGTCCGTTACCTTATCCGAATCCGGAGCAGCTCGTGGGGCTCGGGCAGTGGCGCAATCAGCAGGGCGAGGGCTATATTCAGACGGGCGTTTCGGCCCCCAACGTCGCGGATATCACGAAGATCGCGTCTTTCAACAAGTCGCCTACTATCGCTCGGCGGAGTTGAACATTACGGAAGGGAGCCGGCCCGAAAGCGTGGATGGCATCAAGGCTTCGGCCGAGGTGCTGCCGATGTTTGGCGTTCGGCCGCTCATAGGGCGCTTTCTATTGCCTGAAGAGACGGAGCCAGGCCGCGATCAAGTGGCCGTTATCGGCTATCGTCTGTGGCAGATGCGTTACGGCTCTGACCCCGCCATTCTGGGCAAGACCATCGCGCTCAACCAGCGGCGCTACTCGATCGTGGGCGTGATGCCGGCCTGGTTCCGTTTCACCTGGGATCGGGAAATGGACGTCTTCGTTCCGCTGGTGCTGACACCCCAAGAACGCAGCGAAGCCGGCCGTGGAACTTCACGGGATCTGCAAACACAGGCGCGGCTCAAGCACGGCGTGAGCATCGCCCAAGCACAGGCTGCGATGAACACTTTGGCCGACAGCCTGGCCGTGAAATATCCCGCCACCAATAAAGGTTGGGGCATCAAAGTTGAGCCGCTGCATGCCGCCTATCATCGCCACATGCAGGCGCCGCTGATGATCATGCTGGGTGCCGTGATGCTGGTGCTGCTGATCGCGTGCGTCAACGTGGCAAACCTTCTGCTGACGCGCGCTACCGGACGGAAACGCGAGATTGCGATCCGCGTCTCTATCGGTGCCACTCGCCGACGGCTGATCACGCAGTTGCTCACAGAAAGCCTGCTGCTAGCCGTTTGCGGCGGGGCGCTTGGACTCCTGCTTGCCTACGCGGGAGATCGCCTGCTAACGTTCGCCATGGCGCGCTATCACCTCAGTGTCTCCCGAACGCCAAGGTCATCGACATCGATTGGCGTGTCTTGGTGTTCAGCCTTGCGATCACGATGGCTACGGGAGTGATCTTCGGCCTGGCGCCCTCCTGGGCGACTGCAAAGACTGAACTGAGCGCGACCTTGAAGGAAAGTGGGTTGAGTACTACCACCGACAGTGGGCGCCGCCGGCTACGCAACGCGCTCGTGGTTTGTGAGATGGCGCTGGCGCTGGTCTTGTTGACCGGCGCGGGCCTGCTGGTCCGCACCTTCGTCCAACTGGCAAACGTCGATCTCGGCATTGATCCTAAGAACGTCGTGACCATGGGACTCAGTCTGCCCGATTACAAGTACGGGTCCGTGTTGCAGCAGGCAATTTTCTATCGGGAGCTGATGCAGAAGGTCGAGAACATACCCGGCGTTAAAGCTGCGGGAGCGGAAGGCGGTGGTTCCAACGTTTTCTTCCAACCGCAAGGCCAGCCTGCGGCTGCCCCCGGACACGAACCGACTGCGAGCTACAAGATCGTGACACCCTATTTTCTGAAGGCGATGGGAACACGCCTGGTGCTGGGACGCGAGTTTACCGAGCGAGACAACGAGGGCGCAACGCCGGTTGCCCTGATCAGCGAAACAGTGGCGCACCGTTACTGGCCGCACTCCAGCCCGCTTGGGAGCCATCTGACCGTTCTAGCACGCGTCTACTCGGGACAAAATTCGGGCTCCTCGCAGCCTCTGGAGATCGTTGGTGTCGTTAAGGATGTACGAAACGATGACCTTTGGCGGCCTGAAGCCGCCGTCTACGTGCCGTTCGCGCAGAAGCCGGTGCCGTCGGTGTTCTTAGTAGTGCGAACTGCCGTGCCGCCCATGAGTGTGGTGCCGGCCATGCGCAATGCTGTGCTGTTGCTCGACAAGGAACAGCCCGTGAACCGGATTCAGACCATGAACGACATTGTGTCGGAAACCTACGGCGCGATTCGTTTCCCGATGACGCTGCTGTGGATTTTCTCGGCACTGGCGCTGGTGCTTTCCGCAGTGGGAATCTTTGGCGTGATGTCGTACACAGTGAACGGGCGCAGGAAAGAGTTGGCTATCCGGATGGCGTTAGGAGCGAGCCGGCGCGAGATGCTGAGTTTGGTCTTGCGCGATGGGCTGGGGATTACGCTGTTCGGAGTAGTGCTGGGTTTGGCGGGAGCGCTGGTTCTGACCCGCGTGATGGCGGGTTACCTCTATGGCATCACCTCGACCGACCCGTTAACGTTCGCAACAACATCGCTGCTGCTGATAGTCGTGGCCTTGCTGGCGAGCTATATTCCTGCACGTCGCGCAGCGCGAGTCGATCCGATGGTAGCGATGCGCTACGAATAGCGCATCGCGATTGCGCTCGATAAAAAATTTACTTCACGTTACTTATTCTTGGAGGCCGCTTCTCCGACATGCCGACAAGAACGAAGCCGCCGGGCGGCGGGCGCTACGCGGTGGCGATGACCGGTGGAGAGAGAACGATACAGTAGCGGGTCACAAGGAGGGTTCGTTTGTGACCCATTTACGCAAGATGATGCTGGAGG
>JBPCLH010000046.1:0-39894 GCA_051003475.1 Bryobacteraceae bacterium | reverse complement strand
TGCGAGGCGACGACTACGAACATTGCGGGGAGTAACGGTAACAGGTATCCGGGCAGTTTATTGAGTGAAATGCTGAAAAGCAGAAACCAGAAACAGAAAATACCACCCAGAAAGCGCCTCCTCCGGTCCCACCAGGACGGCTGCGATGCAAGTAGTCCAGTGAGAGGTGTCCACGGGAAAAGTCCTCCGAGAAGCACGGGGAAGTAGTAGTACCAAGGCTGAACGTGCTGCAACGATGCGGAATAAAGCCGTTGAACGTGATGCCTCCAGAAGAAATCTTCAATGAACTGATTTCCGTTTGAGGCGTAGACGGCCACGTACCAGGGACCGGCGACTATCGCGCACGAAACGAGCGCCAGCCACCAGCGCCGCCAGAAGCGCCGAAGGAACCACAAGAAAGGCAAGCATAGAGCGAACGGGACAAGGCCCTTCGCGAGCATGCCCAGCCCAAGGCAGACGCCCATCAGAACGAATCGCCCCTTGATTCGCGCTGTGTGCGGTTCATTACGCAGCAATGGTAGTGCCAAGAACACAGTCAATGAGAAGCAAACTGCGAGAGGTAAATCTGTCAAGCACAGTCCGCTATAGGTCAGCCATCCAGCCGACGTCGCAAGCAGCGCCATCGAGAACATCGATACTTCGGCGCCAAATTCCCGTCTCAGTAACCAGAACGATATAGCCAAAAATGCCAGGCTCAGCAGGGCTACAGGAAGCCTGGCGGCGAGATCCGGATTCAAACCGGTTGCCGTGCCGACCGCCACCATCCAATACAGTAAAGGTGGTTTCTCGAACCATGGCGAACCCCAAAGCCTTGGTGTAATCAAGTTCCCGCTTTCGGCCATAGAGCGGCCAATCGCCGCATATCTGGGCTCGTCAGGACCAAGCAGACCCACGCCGTCCAGGTGATAGAGATACAAGCCTGATACAACGGCGGCAATGATTGACAAAGCCAAATACCGGCGGAGGAAAGACAAGCCCCTTCAGAATATTAGACGGCTTCGAACAGTTATTCTTCAAGGAGCGGTTAGGAACGGCGTCTTATTTCGACGTCCTGATGTAACAATCGATAACGATGGCGATAGCCCTCATCACTGGTGCGTCCACCGGCCTTGGACGCGAGTTCGCGCGCTTATGCGCTCGCGATGGTTACGACCTTGTACTCATCGCGCGTTCGCTTCCGCAACTGGAAGAGCTTGCTGTTGAGGTTCGGCAGAGCACGAATCGTTTTGTTCGGGTGATCGAAAAGGACCTGTCTATTCCAGACGCCGCGCGTGAGGTTTTCGATGAACTAACCAGTGCTGGTCTGAAGGTTGAATTATTGATCAACAATGCAGGCTTCGGCTTGGTCGGGCGGTTCTGGGAGCTCGATGAGGACCAGCAAATGCAAATGGTTCAGCTTAATGTTGGCGCGGTTACGCATCTCACGCGTTTATTTCTTCCAGGCTTCGTACAGCGGCGCGGTGGACAGATCTTGAACATTGCTTCAACAGCCGCATTCCAGCCCGGCCCCTTGATGGCGGTCTATTATGCTACCAAAGCGTACGTGGTTTCGTTCTCCGAGGCCTTGCATAATGAAGCCCGGGAGTACGGCGTGACTGTAACCGCTCTCTGCCCCGGCCCCACGCAGACGGAATTCGGTAAGCGGGCGGGCGGTACGAATACAAAGCTTTTCGAAAGTAGGAACGTGATGGATGCGAATGCTGTGGCGCAGATCGGTTTGAGGGCAATGAAGGCAGGCAAACCGCTCGTAATTGCGGGCCGCATCAACACCGCTATGGCTTTTCTCACACGCTTTGCACCTCGGCAACTCGCGGCATCAATGGCCCGACGCTTCCAAGAGGCGAAATAAGTCGCCCTATATCTGTCGGAGCGGAGGGGAAATCGACGGGAATGAATCCTCCTGATCTGCTTCGAAAGGCCGTCCGGCATTTCCGGTCTCGACGGATGCGGCTTTTTGAAACGGTGTTTGCGATCACGCCTGATACCCGTGTTCTCGACGTCGGAGGATCGCCTTCCATTTGGGAATTCTTGACAGTTCAGCCTCATCTCACGATTGTGAATTTCCCTACCGCTCTAGAAACCGGTGCGAAGTCCGTGGAATGTGTTGCGGGTGATGGCCGTCTGCTGCCGTTCCAGGACGCGGCGTTTGATATCGCGTTCAGCAATTCCGTTATCGAACACGTCGGGAATCGCGTAAATCAACAAAGGTTCGCTGAAGAGATAGCCCGGGTTGCTCGATCTTACTGGGTCCAGACGCCAAATCGAGGGTTTCCGATAGAACTGCACCTGATGCTTCCGTTCATCCACTACCTTCCCAAGGCGTGGCAACGAGCAATAATCGAGCGCTTCACCGTATGGGAGTTACTTGTGCGTCCAAATGAAGCTCAACGCTCATTTTATGTTGAGCATTTCTTGAACGACGTCAAGCTACTCGACAAAAGCAATCTTCAACGCTTGTTCCCGGATGCCAAAATACTTTCTGAACGCGTATTAGGAGTTGCCAAATCGCTTATTGCGATCCGGACCGGTTAGTAGGGCCGTTCGCCCACAATATTTCCATGTGGCTCATAATCGCAGACCCACAGCTCACGTCTTCTGTCGCGGGCCATGCCGCACCCGACCATCTTGGTATCGCGCCATACCACCTGGGTATAGTGGCCGCATCTGCCTGAACAGGTGTTGTTCTGGTAATCGTAGTTTCTGCCTTCGGCCGCCCATGCCGATACGACATCGTATGCCGTCGCAGAGCCACCTGAAATCTCGAAAAGATTTTCCCCGTACGGCGAATTCCCATGATGGGCGAATTTACCACTCGCGATAAGCGTATTTGCCCAATTCTGTGCGTATGCCGCCAGTTCGCCTGACCAGCGTAGCGGCGGTATGCCGTACTGTGCTCTGAGCGAGTTGTGAGCTGCCACCATCTCGTGTGCAATGCGGGGTAGCCGTTTTCCGGTATCCGGCTCGCGAAATGGCTGAGGGCTGACGATTTTGGCGATTAGCAAAAAGCACATGGTGATGCACGTGGTAGCCCGATATGTCAACTGTTTCAATGGGGTTAAAAAAGGCGTTTCGAGCATCACGAATCCAGACCCCACTTTATCTTCCGCAGTGGTAAGCTATCTCGCGTGGAGCGCTTGCGCGACGCCTTACGGCACGAACGCTCAGAGGTCACACTCGATATAGCCGCCCTCGAAGTAGCCAGCGTTGAATTTCCACGCCTGGACTTCGATGCTTCGCTCTTTCGCCTCGAAAATCTGGCGCAGCAGATCGGCTCTCAGCTCAGCGCCAGCTCAACTGGATTGGATTTCATTAAGGCAACCAACCAATTTTTGTTCGACACCCTTCAATTCCGCGGAAACGAGGAGAGTTATTACGATCCGCGCAATAGCTGTCTCAATTCCGTCCTGATGCGACGGCTCGGCATTCCTATCTCCCTGGCGGTGCTCTACATCGAGATCGCGCGCCGTCTCTCCCGTCCGGTTTATGGCGTGGGGTTGCCCGGCCACTTTATCGTCGCGTACGAAGACGCTGAAGCCCGCTATTGGGTGGATCCTTTTAACCATGGCCGCATCCTTTCTTTCGCTGAATGCTGCACACTGTCGAAGGAAACCGCCGGTGTCGATCTGCGAACCAATCCAGCAGTCCTCGCCCCGGTAAACAAACAGCAGATTCTCGTGCGCATGCTGAGTAACTTGAAAGCGATCTATCTGCGCGGTCAGGCGTTTGAGAAGGCGCGCCAGGTGCTTGATCTTCTAATTGAGGCCATGCCCGAATATGCCGAGGAATACCGTCATCGCGGCCTGATCCATCTTCGGCAGCTCAATCATCGCGCAGCAAAGGCCGATCTTGAGACCTATCTACGGCTCGAGCCGGACACCCCTGAGCGCGAGCAGGTCGAAAAGCAGCTTTTGTTAATTGAGCGCTGGAAAGCTGGCCTCAACTAACCGGCGATACTCAGCTCTTTCAGTTTGGCTGCAACTGATCGTAAGTCGCGGACGAACAATTCATATTCTTCTTCATACCTCTCAGGTACTCGCAGGATGGCGGAAGGGTGTACCGTCGCAACCAACTGCTTAGGCCAGGAATGCGAGAAAAAGTTCCCGCGTTCTTTCGTGATTCGAAACGCGGGCCCCATCAGTGATTGCGCTGCCGTCGCCCCAAGGCAGACGACAATCTCCGGTTCAATTACGGTCATCTCCGCTTCGAGCCATGGCCGGCACGCAGAGATCTCAATTCCACTTGGCTTCGCATGAATACGCCGCTTGCCGCGCTCAATGAACTTGAAGTGCTTCACCGCATTCGTCACGTATATCTGGTCGCGATCGAGCTCGGTCTCCCTCATTGCCTTGCTCAACAGTCGGCCCGAGGGGCCAACAAATGGCCGCCCTTTTTGGTCCTCTTCATCGCCCGGCTGTTCCCCGATCATGACAACTTTGGCGTCTTCTGGCCCTTCTCCAAAGACGACCTGGGTTGCGTTCTGGTACAGTTCGCAACCTCGACAAGCTGGCGCAGCGGCACGCAGTGCACCCAGATGGCGAGTCGCTGGTACCCACTCAGCAGCGGATACCCTTGGGTTCTTTAGCACGTCTGCGTCAATACCGCACAGTTTCCGAATAGGCGGCCGCAGTTTCTGTGGCTGGGTCGTACTCGCCGAAATCGTTTGCGGAATTGAGAGACATCTCAAAAGGCGGGGAAACTGGTTTCACGTTCGCGTATAGCGTTGGAACGAGATTCTCGCTGACCGCCGCATGCACCAATTCGAGCGTGTTCCGAATCCGGCAGTATGTCACAGTCGAAAGATCGATCTTGCCCACAGTCGGAGCAATATTGGTCAGCGCATCGAGATCACTCGGGAAATGAATTGGTGTTCGAATTCCGGCCGGTGTAGAGGCGGTCAGCGAGTTGATATAAGTCGGCTTCCAGTCTATATCGCGTAACAGGCGGTCGTGAATGACATCAGCCAGGCCGATGCCGATTCCACTATGGTAAGTAAGCTCACTCAAGCTGCGCGCATAGACCCGGTGCACGATGGGCGTGTCTGGAAAGGGATTATAGTCGCCGCTAATACCGCGATTGATTACCTTCGTGTCCATTCCTGTGCCACTGATGTTCTTGCCGATTTCATCCACAATGAGGACGTCGATTTCAGGAGCAGGTAATTTCGCCCTCCAAGACTTCACCTCACGCAAGAGACTCTCTTCCTGAGCAAGCATTGCTTCCCCGCCCTGGGAGGAGCTGATCGCAACGAGCCCGGCTGTCTCATGATGCGCCCCTTCTTCAATCGCGAGACCACCCAGGATCTTTCCACTGGACAGGATCTTAGATCCCACACTGCGTATCACTCGCTCCAGTCCCATGCGATAGCCGAATGTGTGATACTGCCGAGCACCGGCGAACTTACCGATCCCGATCGCGATCATCTTGAACAAGCCGCTTTCAATTTGGCCTGAAAAATCGGTATGCCACTTTATGCGAGGCACTAAAAACACGCCGTCGGATTCATATGCGTTCCGGTCCATGAAGGTTTCCACACCTTCCGGCGTCTTCCCAAGCGGCACTACATCAAGTGAACTGATAACCGGCGCACCCATAGTCGCTTCGTGAATCCCGTAATGCGCCAACACGTCCGCCTGCCCTTCGGCGGTTGCGGCGCCGTGACTGCCCATCGCAGGAAAAATGAAAGGGTGAGTCCCCTTCTCTTTCCAAAACTCAACAACCGACTTGACGATGGTTGCGATATTTGAGATGCCTCGGCTCCCGACCCCGATGGCAATGCGCCCACCCTTCGGAATACGGGAAGCGAAGTCAGCTTGCGACAACTCTTTCCGAACGTGCTGGGGAATGTTCGAAATGGAGCGCTCTGGGAAGTGCTGTTCAATGAGAACGAATCTCGGGAGATTCATGTCTTCAGCATAGTCCTCCCGGACTCGCCTCGGAACAAGACGCGAAGATGCGAGGCACTACTGCTTTACTAACGTTCCCTCAGCGGGCCAGCCGGTAACGGCCTTAGTGGTTGATTTACGCTCCCGCCGGCGGCTCTGTAATCGATCCAAGTAGAGGTATACCACTGGCGTAATGTAAAGCGTAAGCACTTGCGAGACGACAAGTCCGCCCACGACAGCGAGACCCAAGGGGCGCCTTGCCTCACCACCCGCGCCCGTTCCAAAAGCAATTGGCAACGTTCCCAACAACGCTGCCATCGTGGTCATCATGATGGGACGGAAGCGTTTCAAACAGCCTTCAAAAATCGCTTCTTCTGGCGACTTGCCCTCCTTGCGCTGTGCGTCCAACGCGAAATCGATCATCATGATGGCGTTCTTTTTAACGATCCCGAGAAGCAAAACGATACCGACGAATGAGTACAAGTTCAGATCGTGACCGAATATCAGTAACGTTAGTAACGCGCCCAGACCGGCGGCAGGCAGACCCGAGAGGATCGTGATCGGATGGATGAAGCTCTCGTACAGCATCCCTAAGACCAAATAAATGACAACCACCGCGATGATTAATAGAATCCCAAGACCCCGGACGGAGCTTTGAAATGCCGCCGCAGTGCCCTGATAACTGAAGGTCATCGTGTCGGGCATGCCGATCTGATGCGCCGCTTCGTCTACCAGCTTCGTCGCTTCACTCAAGGAAACGCCAGGTTTTACGTTGAACTGAAAGTTCACGGCGGGTAATTGCCCGATATGGTTAACACTCAGCGGAGCTACAGTCTGCTTCAATTCACTAACGGCGGACAGGGGAACCATTTTGCCTTGATTGGAACGGATATACAACTTTGTGAGTGCTGCCGGATCCCGTTGATACTGCGGCAACACTTCCAGAACCACGTCGTACTGGTCAGAGGCTGCTTGAATCGTAGTTACGCGACGGTTTCCATAAGCATCGTAGAGCGTGTTTGCAATCGTATCGGGCGTCACCCCCAGCGCGAGTGCTCGATTCCGATCGATCTGCACGTCTAGCCGCGGACTGCTCAAGCGTAAATCGCTGTATATATCCGTCAACTGTGGAATCGAGTGAAGCTTCGCTTCAAGTATCGGCCCCCATTTGTAGAGTTCCGCGGTATCGGGATCTTGCAATGCTACTGAATACTGACTGCGTCCTTCATTCTGGCCCAGCGTAATGAGAGGCGGAACTCGCAGGAAAACCATCAGACCAGGAATTTTCATAAACTGCTGTGTGAGTTGGCCTATGATGACGTTCGCCTTCGGCCGATGCTTGTCGTTTTTGAAAGCGAGAAAAACGAAACCTTGGTTCTGTTGAGGTGTGAACCCGCCCGTCCCCGATCCGTAACTCTCAATCCACGGATTCTTCCCGATGACAGAATTCACTTTCTGCTGAAGTCGTACCATCTCGTCGAAAGACGTGTCCTGCGCTGCCTCAGACCCGCCAAAAGCAAAACCCTGGTCCACTGTAGGCATGAATCCTTTCGGCATCACGACGAAGAGATAAACCGTAACCACGGTCAGCACAAGGCTGGCCACCAACGTGACCGGCTTGTGACGCAAGGTGACCTGCAGAGTTCGGCGGTAAGCGTCGTTCAGCCAAGTAAAAAAATTCTCAGACCAGCGATAGAACCCACCCCTTGGATGTTCCTCATGCCGCAAAAACCGGCTGCACAACATGGGCGTAAGCGTCAACGAAATCACGCCCGAAATCAATACGGCCACGGCGATCGTGATCGAGAACTCACGCAGCAGTCGGCCGATAATGCCCCCTAAGAACAGGACTGGAATGAAGACCGCAACCAGCGAAACGGTCATCGACACGATTGTGAAACCAACTTCCCGGGCGCCTTCGAGAGCGGCCTGCATGCGCGGCTTGCCCATTTCCATATGCCGGACGATGTTTTCGAGCATGACGATCGCATCGTCGACTACGAAGCCCACTGAAAGCGTCATAGCCATCATCGAGAGCATGTCGATGGTGAACCCAAGCAGTTTCATGGCAGCAAACGTGCCCAGCAGCGATAGCGGAACAGCGAGACTCGGGATCACGGTTGCCGAAACATTACGCAGAAAGACAAAGATGACCAAAATGACTAGGCAGATAGTCAGCAGCAGCGTAAACTTCACGTCTGCGATGGATTCGCGGATGTTCTCCGAAGCGTCGAAAGATCGCCCGATCTCAACACCCGCCGGCATGGATCGCTGCATAACCGGAAGTAGTGCTTTGACCGCATCGGCCACCGCGACAGTGTTAGTTCCGGGCTGCTTTTGCACAGCCAAGATCATGCTCAGGTTGTCCTTAATCCAGAACCTGGTCTTGTCGTTACTGACGCTGTCGAACACTTTGCCCAGTTCATCGAGGTGAACCGGGCTTCCATTGCGGTAAGTAACGATAAGTTGCGCAAACTGTGAAGCCGATGTAAGTTGGCTGTTCGACTGGACCGTATAGGCCTTGCTCGAGCCATACAATGACCCCGCAGGCAAATTGACGCTGCCCGCCGCGAGCGCACCGCGAACTTCCTCGAGATCCACTTGCCGTGCTGCGAGTTTTTCAGGATCAGCCTGAACACGAACGGCATACTTTTGAGAGCCGTACACTTGTACGCGCGCCACACCACTGACCATGGAGATGCGGCGCGCCATCATGGTCTCGGCGTACTGATCGAGCTGCGATAAGGTCATCGTCTTCGACGAAACGGCGATGTAAAGAATCGGCTGTTCAGCGGGATTCACCTTCGAATACGACGGGGGCGCCGGCATGTTCGTAGGCAGATCCCCCGCAGCGCGGGCGATGGCAGCCTGAACATCTTGGGCAGCCGCGTCGATGTTACGGCTCAAATCGAATTGCAGCGTAATGCCGGTCGAGCCGAGCGAACTCGAAGACGACATGCTATTGATGCCTGCGATCGTTGAGAATTCCGCTTCAAGCGGCGTTGCCACCGAGGACGCCATGATGTCCGGATTTGCACCTGGTAGCGAGGCGGAAACTTGTATCGTTGGATATTCGACCGCTGGCAGATTACTGACGGGAAGAGTAAGGTAGCTGAGAATTCCAAAAATCAGAATGCCGGCCATCAGCAAAGTGGTCGTTATGGCACGGCGAATAAACAGGTCGGTAAAGTGCATGGTTATCCTTAAGAACCAGTGGCCGGGTTCGCAGTCTCCGCACCGCCTGGCTCGGTGTTGGATTTGAGCAGCCGGACTTTTACGCCCGGCGCCAAACGCATCTGCCCTTCCGAAATCACCATTTCGCCGGGAGTTAGGCCAGTTCCGATCACAGCCTCTTCACCAGCCTTTGGAACCTGATAATTCCGTAGAACCTGAACGGGACGCATCGCCACTGTGGCATTCGTTTGGTTCATTACCCAAACGTATTTGCCTTGCGGTCCGGTCTGCACGGTCCGGCTCGGCACAACAATACGGTTGTGCTCGAGTTTGAGTCTTGCCTGCACATTCACGAACTGTCCCGGCCACAGCACGCGTTCCGGGTTATCAAACAGCGCCTTCAGTTTGATCATGCCGGTCGTGGTATCCACGGAACTATCAATGAAGCGAAGAGTACCGGTCACAGTTTTTTGCCCGTCTGCCGAAGCTTCAATTACTAACGGATGCCCGGAATTGTACTTTCTGACTTCAGGAAGGAGTTGTTCCGGTACTCCGAATGCCACATAAATAGGCGAAACCTGCAAAATCGTAACCAATGCAGCATCGTTGTCCTTGATGAGGTTGCCTGCTTTCACACTGATAGCACCCGCCCGTCCAGAGATGGGTGCGCTGATCTTCGTATAGCTGAGTTGAAGCTTGGTTTGGTCTAGTCGCGCCCGATCGGCTTTCAAGGAAGCAACCGCACTCTCGACGGCAGCTTTGTCTGCCTCCAAGGAGGCCTGTGCGGAATCGGCCGTGGCGACTACCTGCTCGGTTTGCTCTTTCGAGAAAATCCCTTCCTTCGCGAGAGCGACGCCTCTGCCAGCTTGCGCCCGGCTCTGCTTCAGCATGGCCTCGTCCTTAACCACGTTGGCCCGAGCTTGCTGCTCCAGCGCGCCATCCTTGGCCAAGTCGGCTTGTATTTGGGCGATTTGCCGTAGCAGCGGTTCAGGATCGATCTCAAACAGCAGTTGCCCCTGCCGGACGTCTTGGCCCTCTTGAAAATCCACTCTCATAACCTGACCGGCAACCCGCGATTTAACATCAACGCTCGCGACGGCCTCGACGTTGCCCACACCTGAAACGTCAAGCGGCACGTCTGACGTAATGGCAGGCACCGCGCGAACGGGAACCTCCTGCATCATCATCATCATCGCGGCTTGGGCTCCCGAGGGACCCTTCTTTGCGCACGAGGCAAGAAGCATGACGCCCACCAGCCCGCAGGCAGATATGACTAACAAACCCAATCTAAACTGGTACTTAGACACTTAACCTTCTTAGCTACCTGGGATAATGACCATGGTGACATAGATAGGGTTTCACCGCAGCCACCGACCTATGTAAAGACGGCAAACCCCGAAAAAGGTTCGAAATTCCTTATGAAAAAAATCTCGGCCGTTCGCAAAAATGCACACTGCTACACAAGTCTGTTGATGACTGCTTTTCAGCTTCGGCACTGCCGCGCGGCTCTCTTGCCCGATGCGATCGCACCATGGACGGTGGCGCTGTGACCATCCAAGTTTGTGGCTTCGCCGGCAAAATATAAAGTGTCTGCAACAGGTTCAGCGAGCACTCTTCGGGCGGCCAGTGCCCCGGCAGGCACATAGCTGTAGGCGCCACGAACGAACGGGTCTGCATGCCAATCGTGGTTGTAGGCAGCTTCGAGCAAGCCAGTGAGGCCTTCTCGGGCACAACCGGTAATTCGAGCGAGGCTTGAAATCGCCTCTGAAATGACGGCGGATTGAGTCCTCCCCGCGAGTTCGTCTGCGTGCGGGCCTGCACTCCATCCCGTAATCACGGGTGCATGGATTGGCAGCGAAGTCCACCAAGTCGGAAAGAGCCGCTCGTCGGATAGCAGGAACCCGGCCTCGGAGATCTCACGATTGCTTTCCCAGAACGCCTCGCGAAAACGCAGCACGAGGCGAACCACCTGTCCGAAGCGTAGAGCGTGCAAGGCGGCCAAAACCTCGGCCGGTTCCGGCTCGAACCGAATTGAACCTAGGCTATCGTGCGTCATCTGCAATACGCCCAGTGGGACCGTGATGATCACGCAGCGGCTTCGAATTTTCTCTACGCTGTGCGTGAGCGCCGACCGGACATGAACAGCAGCCGATCCTCGCTTCCATTCAACTTTTTCGACAACCAAATTTAGCCGCAGCTTGGTTCCAATTTCGTCGATGCTGTCCAAAAGCTGACCGATGACGGAATCGTAGCCATTGAGAATGCGGAATGAACGATCTCCGTCGATGTCATCGGCCGCCTTCGCATCTTCCGCCAGCGAAGCGATGCCGATCACTTCCTTTCTTGCTGCGTTGAAGCCTTCCACGTAAGATGCGGCCAGACGCTTGGAGTCTTCAGAGTGCGATGACTGCGCGAGAAAACTGGCAAACGTCTGGTCCTCGTGTTGACTTGCGGACCGCTGCATATCGCTCATCACGCGATCGACACTTTCCCAGGCATCATGGTCATTTCTCGGTTTGCCGTCCTTCAAATGGATCGCTCGCTCGGCGCAATGATAGGCAGTGAGCCGGCCCGACCTGATGACGTCCCAGATTTCGCGAGGACGCCCGTGAACGAATTCGGCTCCAAGTTCAATCGGGACCGGGCACAGGGGATCACGAATCGTGAACACGCGGCCTCCTATCCGATCACGCGCTTCCAGGCAGAGACCCGTGTTCGCACTCGATCCAGATCTCCCAATGCTGCGAGACCCGACGCACCGGCCCCCACAATGACCACATCGAAGTCAAGAGACGGCACATCGCTAGTCTCTCAAACAACTGAAGCTGGGCTAGAGTGAGGCTCCGCAGGATTTGCGAACGACCAGCTCACCGTCTAACAGGACATCTCGTGCCGGTATTTTGGGCCATCGATACGGCTGAGCATTGTAGAAAGCGCGGCCTCTCCGATTGCCCGGCAGGGTTGACGCACTGTCGTTAGCGGAATCGGCAACAGGCTGGCATAGGCGACATCATCGATTCCAACGATTCGAATGTCTTCGGGGATGCGGATATGCTGCGCGATAACGCTATGCATGAGATGACCTGCCACTCGATCGTTTACGCACACGAAAGCTTCGATTTGCGGTTTGTCTGTTAGTAATTCAACCTGTTCATGGCCTGGTTCCACCCGCATGACAGAATCTATCCCGGCCGCTAAGCCGTGTACCGTCAAGGCGTCCTGATAGCCGGCCATGCGAGCCGCGATCGCCGGTGCAGAGGCGTGGTAAGCGAGGAAACCAATGCGTTTGCAGCCCAACTCAACAAGGTGTTCTGTAGCAAGATATCCAGCTTGCCGATTGTTTATGCCGACCAGGTCGGGCCGGCCCCGCTCGGGAGTGCCGGATGCGCGGCGATCGAGCAGGACGACCGGAATATCGGCTTCCTTGAGCGCAGAAACAATCCATCGATTGACTTTGTCGGCGCCGAGTTCAAACTCCAGCGGAGCGAAGAACACGCCCGACACTTTCCTCGTTATGTACTGTCGGCAAAGTTGCCACGCTTGTTCCTCTTTGCTGTCGCGTGTAAGATCTGTATGGCCCCACAGCAGAGCGTAGCCGCTGGTCTGTCGAGCATTAGCTATGCCTTGGCAAATCGGTTCAAAAATTTCCGTTTCGCCAAGATCTGGGATAAGCAGGCCGAATAGCAGAGCCTCCTCGTCGTGTCCCCGCCTCTTGCGGACATATGTGCCCGATCCGGCAATGCGGTCAACTAACCCACGATTCTGCAATTCGCGTAACGCGCGCCCAACCGTGATTCTCGAGATACCAAATTTCTTAACGAGTGCCGCTTCGCTGGGCAGCTTCTCGCCTGTCTTAACGCGGCCTGAAAGGATGTCGTTCGATAAACTCTCGATGAGCTGTCGATATTTCGGTCTGGCCCTTTCGGCAGATTGAATCGACATCCAAAGCTGACATTACAGCTTTTCCTTTGCAATGGCAACCTGCCATACTGGACTTTCATCCAAACAGATGTAAGCAGTCCTCCCACCACGAAGTTGCCTTCCTCCCTGTATCAGGAATGCGCGGGACTCTACTGTAGCGCCGAACTCGGCACCCGACCCATTCTCATCGCAAGAAAAGAAAGGAACTGTTGGTTATGCCTCAATTTGAAGAAAGAATAAAACAAATATCTATTTGTTAGCGATTTCGACCACACCCTGAGTTTCAATGACTCGGGCTTTGTACTGAGTGATCTCCTGGGAATTGACAGATTCAAGGAGCGGATCGCCGGGCTTTCCGAAATCAATTTAGTGCAACAGGGGGGAGAACTCGCATATCTCTTACTGCACGATCCCGAATTTCGCCGCGTTCGCAAGGAGCATCTCGCGGAAGTCGGCAAGCGCATTCGCCTGAAAGAAAACATTAGTTTGCTTTCGGAGCTTCTCCGGGATCTTGAAGGACACCAGTTTGATTTTTACATGGTTTCTGCCGCTCCAGAGGAAGTAATCCAGTCCGCGCTTGAAGGAATCGTTCCTGCGGATCATATCGTTGGAACGCGCTTCCACTATCATCCGGAATCCGGTGAAATCCAGTCCGTGGTTCGACTTCCCGCAGGCTATGGAAAGGTCGTCGTGCTCGATCAACTTCGGGCGAAGTTGCCAATCGGACACAACAGCTTGGTTTATGTAGGCGATGGCAGTTCGGACGTCCACGTCATGCTGCATGTGAATCGTCTGGATGGCCTGACCATTGCCGCCTCAGAAAACAAGTACATCACTCAAATCGCCAAACGCACGGTTCTGAGCGACGACGCTTTGAGCGTTCTCATCCCAATTCTCGAAGGTCTTTTCGGCTGGGACTCCACCAAAATCCGAGCGCTTTTTGAGTCGTACGGATTCGTCCTGCAAGAATGGGACAAAGTTCGGACGGACTCCATCACGCTCTGCCGCACGAGCTTGACCGCAGCTACAGTAAATTAAGCTGAAAACTGGCCCTGATCATTGGAGATGTCTCCGCGCTAGCTAAATGATGAAGAGCTTCCTTCTCCTGATTACGTTCGCCTTCGTAGGAGCCGCCGTACAGGACGCCGCTTCACCTATTTACGATGAGCCCTACCGGCCTCAGTACCATTTTTCTCCTCGTCAGAACTGGACGAATGATCCAAACGGATTGGTCTACTTCGAAGGCGAATACCATCTGTTTTTTCAATACAACCCGTTTGGCGACCAGTGGGGCCACATGAGCTGGGGGCACGCCGTAAGTCAAGATCTCTTGCATTGGCATGAATTGCCCGTGGCTCTGCCGGAGCAGAACGGCATCATGATTTTCACCGGCAGCACAGTCATTGATCGGGGCAATACCAGCGGGTTTTGTGGGGGCGGCAAGCCTTGCCTGGTGGCCGTCTACACCGGACACACGCCAGCCAACCATTCGCACAAAGCGCTCCAGACCCAAAATCTCGCCTATAGCAACGATCGAGGCCGCACTTGGAGGAAATACGCCGGCAATCCTGTGCTCAATCTCAATTTGCCGGACTTTCGGGATCCGAAAGTATTTTGGTCAGACCAGACGAAGCGCTGGGTCATGCTCGTGTCGTTGCCGGATGATCATAAAGTGCGCATTTACGCGTCTGCCAATTTGAAGGATTGGCACCAGTTAAGTGATTTCGGTCCCGCTGGAGCCACGGGTGGTCAGTGGGAGTGCCCGGAGCTTTTCCAACTGCCGGTGAATGGGAAAAATGACGAAATACGTTGGGTTCTGAAGGTCGGCCTTAACCCCGGCGGACTCCACGGCGGCTCCGGCGAACAATATTTCATCGGGCGCTTCGATGGCACGCGATTCGTGAACGATAACTCACCGTCGCTTACCCTCTGGACAGATTACGGAAAAGATTGCTATTGCGCTTTGACTTTCAACGGTCTCCCTGAAGGCCAGGCTCCTGTGATGATTGGTTGGATGAACAACTGGCAATACGCTGCCGCCGTTCCGACAAAGCCATGGCGCGGTCAAATGACAATTCCCCGCAAATTATCGTTGCGAACCACTCCGGACGGAATCCGGTTGTTTCAGGACCCGATCGATTCGCTTCAAAAGCTTCAGGAACAGCCGTTCGCGCTCACTGACCAAAGTGTTGAGCAAGTCAATAGACGCCTTTCATCTGGCCAATATGGGAAAAGTCACACGTTTGAGCTTCGGTCCACTCTTCCACTCGGCGCTGTGCAGGAAGTTGGCTGGCAACTATTTGCCGACAATGGGAGCTCTACAATTGTCGGGTACAATCGGCAAACCCAGCAACTATTTGTGGATCGCACGCACTCTAGTGCTGTGGTTAAGAGTAAGGATTTTTCGACCCGCACCACAGCGCCGTTGTCACTGCGCGGGAATATCCTGCGGCTGGACATTCTCGTCGATCGATGCTCTGTCGAGGTGTTCGCCAATGGCGGGCGTATTGCGATGACAAACTTGGTGTTTCCGCAGATCGGCGCGCAAGGAGTCCAGTTTTATTCGAAAGGCGTCCAGCCCGGTCGGATCGGTGTCGAGTTCTCGCAGCTTCGTTCTGTATACTCCCACAAGGACATCAGCGCGTTCTAGATGCCCGCTTCGGACGACGCCCTAAGCCTGCTCCGCTCCCGATTCGGTCCCAACGGGTCGGCTGCGCTCGTTTCTGTTCCCGGACGCGTGAATCTAATCGGCGAGCACATCGACTATCACGATCTCCCCGTGCTCCCCATGGGAATTCAACGCCGTATCTGGATCGCATTTCGCGCCCGAAACGACTCGCGTATTCACGCCATTAGCGACGGGGCCTATGGTGAGCGGGAGTTTCATCTATCAGCGCATGCTGATCCCGGTCTTCTAGGAGATTGGGCGAATTACCTCAGAGCGGCGGCACATGCAGTGAACAGCCGCTGGAGCCTCACTCGCGGTATTGACGCGGCAATTACGTCGAATTTGCCGCCCGCTGCGGGTTTGTCTTCCTCCTCAGCTCTACTGGTCGGGTTCACCATAGCGCTGCTCGACGCAAACAACATTTCAGCAACTTTCGACGAGCTAATGGAGATCCTGCCTGAAGGCGAACAACAAGTTGGCACCCGTGGCGGAGGCATGGATCACGCGGCCGTACTCGGATGCAGAGAAGGATGTGCGCTTCTGGTGAACTTTGCTCCGCTTGAACTCTCGCCCATCCCTATACCGGGCGACTGGTCCTTCATCATTGCGCACAGTCTCACAACGGCCGAGAAGTCCGGCGCCATGCGTTCCGAGTACAACGGGCGCCGCAGTGCCGGAATTCATGCGTTAAAGCAGCTTGGGTTCGCATCCTATCGCTCGGCAATCGAAACTCATTCAAAAGAAAAGCTCACCGCACTAGCCACTCAGAAGGGGCGAGGCCGATTGAGCGATGACGAAATGCGATGTTTCTTGCACGTCGTGACGGAAAATCTTCGTGTCGAGGAGGCCGTTGCTGCGCTACGGGATGCCGATGCTAGCGTCTTCGGAAAACTGCTCTCCGCTTCCCATGCCAGCCTGCGCGATCAGCTTCGAGTCAGTTCTCCAGCGTTGGACTCGCTCGTCGAGATTGCCCACAGTTCAGGCGCACTGGGCGCACGTCTTACGGGAGCTGGGTTCGGGGGCTGTGTAGTTATCCTGTGTAAGATTTCGGACTGTGAGCGCATTCGAACCGATCTCGTGAAAAAGCACTATTCACGTCACACCAATTTCGACCCCGAAAATCACATCATCATCGCTGAACCCTCCTCAGGAGCAGCGCTTGCATAGAACATCAATCCGTCATGCCGTTGTACTCGCTGCCGGAAAAGGAACCCGCATGGGCAGCGTCACGGGCGAAACTCCAAAACCGATGTTGCTCGTTCAGGGCAAGCCGATCCTTGAACACATTCTCGAAGGGCTTGCAGCCGCGGGTGTTGAAAACTTCTTCGTGGTAGTCGGTTATCGGCATCAATTGATCGAACAGTATTTTCGTGGCTGGCGACCGCCACAAGCACCAGACAACCGCGCGGTGAAGCTGGATTTCCGGGTGCAGAATCCCGTTGATGGCACCGGTACTGCTACGCGGCTTGCCAAAGAGTTCGCCGGCAATGAGTCATTCCTCCATACATACGCCGATATCTTGTGTGACGCTTCGGAATACGTGCGCTGTGGAGCTGTGCTTTGTGAACAGACAAAAGCTGCCGCAGTCCTCGCCGTAAAAGCGGTCGACGATCCGTGGCAGGGCGCCGCCGTTTACGAGGAGCAAGGGCGAATCCGAAGTATTATCGAGAAGCCTGCGAAGGGCACATCAGCTACGCATTGGAACAGCGCAGGATTCTACGCGTTCCGCCCTATACTGTTCCAGTACCTCGATCGGCTCGAACCATCTCCGCGCAAAGAATACGAGCTCACTTCTGCTCTCGATTTGATGCTTGACGATTCACTCGAACTGCGCATTTCAACAGTCGAGGGAAAGTGGCGAGACGTTGGCCGGCCGGAGGACTTACTTGCGGCGAACGCAGCGCCCGGAAACTCTATTTCCAAAGTCGGTTGACGACCCAGATAAGAATCGAACCGCTAATTACAAAGATGCTGCCGGTACCAATCACATAACCTACACGCCCGTAAAGAAAGTTCCCCACTAGAAAGAGCCCTGACCAGATAACGGTCACGCCCGTGACCCATGCGACCATCGCGAGCGAAATGTTGTCGGTTTTAATCCAGCTCGCGGCCTCCGCTTTTGAAATACCCGCTTCTAGCCGGATGCGGTTCCAGCCCGGGCCAAACGGATGCACCCGAGTATAAAAGTCCTTCAGGACTTGAAGATCCGTCCTCGGTCCCAAGTAGGCCGCAACTAGCCAGCAGATGGTCGTGAATATCACTGTCAGCAAGAGCTGCTTGTCCGGGCTTATCACCTTGCCATTTCTGCTCATCACTGCGAACACCAACGATATGCCGAATGAGGCGATCATTGCGACGATTTCGCACCAAGCGGTGACTCGCCACCAAAACCACCGCAGCAAATACAGCAAACCAGTGCCCGCGCCGATCTGGAGGATGATATTGAAACTCTCTTGCGCCGTTTGCAAGACGAAAACCAGCGCAGATGAGAGCACGAACAGCAGGACCGTCGCGATTCTTCCCGCCCTGACGTAGTGTTTCTCGCTTTCCCTGGGCCTTAGAAAGCGGCGATAGAAGTCGTGAACCAGGTACGAAGCTCCCCAATTAAGATGGCTCAGGATTGTAGAGGAGTTCGCAGCGATCAACCCGCCCACCATCAAACCGATCCACCCGGCGGGGAGAAATTTGAGCATGGCAGGAAATGCAAGATCATGCCCTATCAATGAGGGATCGACGTTCGGGAACGATCTTCGGATGTCACCTAAGGTCGGATACACGATCAAAGATGCCAATGCGACCAGAATCCAGGGCCACGGCCGCAAAATGTAGTGCGCGAGGTTGAAGAACAGGGTGCCCCCGAGCGAGTCCTTCTCCGACTTTGACGCGAGCATGCGCTGCGCTACGTAACTGCCGCCCCCGGGTTCCGCTCCCGGATACCAAACCGCCCACCACTGCACTGCCAACGGCATTACGAACACAGCAACGGCCAGTGTCCAATTGTTGCTGAAATCGGGGAGCATGTTCAGATAGTTCAGCCCGCCCGGCCCCCGCATTTGCGAAAGCTTGCTGATCAGTCCACTCAAGCCGCCGACCTGGGGCAACTCCACCGCAAAGTAAGCTGCCGCAATCACTGCGGCCATCTTGATAAAGAACTGGAACATGTCGATCACCAGCACGCCCCATAAACCCGAATGCGCGGCAAAGACCACGTTCAGCAGACCTACGCCGAGCAAAGTCTCCCAACGGCTGAGGCCAAACAGGACGCTCGCAATTTTGCAGGCCGCCAGATCAACAGTTGCCATGATCATGCAGTTGAAAAGGAGACCAAGGTAAACGGCACGAAAGCCTCGAACTGCAATGGCCGATTTCCCCGAGTAGCGTAATTCGTAGAATTCCAGATCCGTTAAAACTCCCGAGCGCCGCCAGAGACGCGCGAAGAAGAAAACCGTGGACACTCCGGTGAGCGTGAATGCCCACCACTGCCAGTTTCCGGCCACGCCTTGGGTCCGAACGATATTCGCTACAAGATTCGGAGTATCGCTCGAGAACGTCGTAGCGACAAGCGATATACCGGTCAACCACCAAGGGACGGAGCGCCCCGAAGCAAAAAACTCTGACGTACTCTTGCCAGACCGCTTTCCAAACGCCAACGCAGGAAGAAAACAGATGGCGAGGCAGGCAAAGGCGATGATCCAATCGATCGGATGGAGAACCATGAAAACTCAGCCTATCCTACTAAGCCTGCCGATCATTATCGGTTCTGCCTTCTACAATTGGAGAGATCTTGAGTTTCGCTCCCATCGAAGAACAGCTGACATACCTTAAAAAGGGACTGGCTGAACTAATTCGAGAAGAAGAGTTGCGTGAACGTTTAGCGGCGTATGCCAAAGATGGCCGCCCGTTGCGCGTGAAGGCCGGCTTTGATCCTACCGCTCCAGACCTTCATCTGGGACATACCGTTCTTCTTCGGAAGATGAGGCATTTTCAAAATCTGGGGCATACCGTCATCTTCTTGATAGGCGATATGACAGGCCTGATTGGTGACCCGACGGGCCGTAACATCACGCGTCCGCCGATGACCAGAGACGAGATTCAATGGAACGCTGAAACGTACAAGGCACAGGTCTTCAAGATTCTTGATCCTGAGAAAACCGAAGTGCGATTCAACAGCACTTGGCTCGGCGCCCTTACATTCGAAAATGTTATCCGCCTCTGCTCGAAGTACACCGTTGCTCGTTTACTCGAACGTGATGACTTCAGCAAGCGTTTCAAAGAAGGCACACCAATTTCTGTGCATGAGTTGCTTTATCCTCTCGCCCAAGGCTTTGATTCTTTTGCCCTGGAATGCGATGTCGAAATGGGCGGTACTGACCAGAAGTTTAATTTGCTTGTCGGGCGCGAGATTCAGAAGGACTACGGCCAACCAGCTCAGATTATCGCGACGACACCATTACTTGAAGGTCTCGATGGCATCGAGAAAATGGCTAAATCGAAAGGCAATTACATTGGCATCACCGAGCCGCCAAAAGTGATGTTTCGCAAGATTATGAAGATCAGCGACAACCTGATGTACCGCTATTACGAGCTGCTGACTGACCTCCAAATGAACGACATAATCGCGCTCCGGGATGAAGTCGCCTTAGGGCGCAAAGATGCGATGGAAGTGAAAATGGCACTCGGCCGCCGTATTGTCTCCGATTTTCACTCTGCTGCCGAAGCAGATGCCGCATACAAGGCCTTCGACCATGAAGTGCGCCAAGGTCTCGAGCCGACAGACACCGAAATCGTCGCCTTACCAGCCATGGCTTCGAGTGACAAAGGCATCCGCGTGGATAAATTACTGGCTCTGATCGGGCTTACCGCCAGCGTTACCGACGCCACTCGCAAGATAAAAGCTGGAGCCGTCGAGATCAACGGCGCCATCCAAAAGGACCTTCTGCTCAGCAACGTGTCTAATGACCTTATTATTCGAGTGGGCAAGCAGTGGAAACGCGTCCGAACCGGGCCGTGAGTTTGCAGCTCAAAATTTTGGAATATGATGGGCGTGGAAGAGTGTCAACGATCTAAGCAGATACAAAGGAGCATTATGGCCACCGTTCTTACCGAACCTCATAGTTCGACGCAGGCGCAAATCAAGCAAACGAGAATTCTGATCAACAACAAATGGGTCGACAGCGTCTCGGGGAAGACGTTTGAAACCATAAACCCTGCAACTGGCGATGTCATAGCAAAGGTTGCGGAGGCGGATGCACCCGACGCTGATCTTGCTGTGAAAGCCGCTCGCAAAGCATTCGGTTCGAAAAGTCCGTGGCGGACGATGTCGGCTTCCGAACGCGGCAAATTGCTCAATAAGCTGGCAGACTTGATCGAGAAGAATGTTGATGAACTCGCAATGCTCGAATCGCTGGACAACGGAAAGCCGCGGCACGTGGCCCGCACGGCCGATCTGCCGCTCGTCATCGCATGTTATCGCTATTACGCTGGCTGGGCAGATAAAATCCAGGGCAAGACCATACCTATTGCGGGAGATTACTTCTGCTATACCCGCCATGAGCCTGTCGGTGTGGTCGGCCAGATCATTCCCTGGAATTTCCCGCTACTCATGCAAGCCTGGAAGCTTGCGCCCGCGCTCGCCTGCGGCAATACCGTCGTATTGAAAGTCGCCGAGCAGACGCCGTTGAGCGCACTGCGCATCGGTGAGCTGATCGTCGAGGCTGGCTTCCCCGAAGGTGTGGTTAACATCCTGCCCGGATACGGTCCAACCGCAGGCGCCGCAATCGCACGGCACATGGACGTTGATAAGGTTGCTTTCACAGGATCGACCGAAGTTGGTCACCTGATCATGAAGGCTGCTGCCGAAACCAACCTCAAGCGAGTCACGCTTGAGCTGGGCGGTAAAAGCCCGAACATTGTATTCGCTGATTCAGATCTCGACCAAGCAGTCGAAGGATCCCATTTCGCGCTGTTCTTCAACCAAGGTCAATGCTGCTGCGCGGGGTCGCGCGTGTTTGTAGAGGAAAAGATCTACAACGATTTCGTAACCCGAAGCACCGAACGTGCAATGCGTCGGAAAGTCGGCGATCCGTTCGACCCCATAACGGAGCAAGGCCCTCAAGTGGATAACGATCAATTCACCAAGGTAATGGGCTACATCGATTCCGGCAAGCGTGAAGGCGCGAAGCTGATGTGCGGTGGAGAGCGCGTCGGTGATCGTGGGTACTTCGTCGCGCCGACGGTTTTTGCGGACGTCCAAGATGATATGAAAATCGCGGAAGAAGAGATCTTCGGCCCTGTAATGAGCATTCTGAAGTTCAAAGACATGGATGAGTTGGTCGAGCGCGCCAACAAGACGATGTATGGACTCGCAGCCGCGGTCTGGACCCGGGACATTGGAAAGGCGCATTACATAGCCAACAACATTCGAGCCGGTACCGTTTGGATCAACTGCTTCGATGTGTTTGATGCGGCCGCGCCATTTGGTGGCTTCAAGCAGTCCGGAATAGGGCGTGAGCTTGGCGAGTATGGCTTGCAGCAGTACTCGGAAATTAAAACTGTAACAGTGAAGCTGTAAGTTCGGGTAATTGAACAGCGGAGTAGTTTATCGACTCCGTTCACTCTTGTTGCATCTCTATGCCGCAAGCGGCAGAGGCATTGCACTCTCGACCGGCAGCTTGCTCAATAATGCGTCAGTAGCGATCCGCAGCAAATCCTCGGCCCGATCGCCTAAATCAACTTCATCTGAGAAGCGTCGTAACTGCGTGTTGAAGGCCCTCCGCAGCAGTATCACTGCTTCATCCAAACCCAGTTTTGGAATGTCGATGATGGCGAATTTCAAGATGCTGTCCATCAGCACGGTCTCGACGTTTAGCATCTTGTAAATGGCCCGGCGATTCTTCGCTACATACTTCACTACTTCCTTGCTGCGATAGGCAAAGTAGTGCTCGCGCGTAAACCACGAAAATCTTTTGGTGTCGAGAGCCTTCAACTCACGCCCCAACTTATTGGCGGCGGAAGCGAATGCCCTGTTAAGAGCTTCCGTCTGTTGAATGTCGTAGGTGAAGATGTTCGTTGGCTTGCCCGAGAACGGATGAGTGCACTGGTAGACCAGAATGGCGTAGGCAGTGTGCGGACGGAGAAGAATTTCGACGTTGGCGGCGAACCACTCGCGGACCCATCCTCGCATGGCCGTCTGCATAGCCTTCGAAATCGTCGAATACGTCGGGAAATAGCTTACGGTGCGCTCTTTGGGAGCCGTCTTCCAAACCGAGAAGTCGATGCTGGAGCCTTCAAGGGCAACCGGCACCAAATTATGTTCCGAGCCTACTTCGCTCTGGTCCGTATTTCGCGACGGCATCATGATTAGTACGCCCATGTGATCCTCCCAAAATGCAACAGCCCGGAACGTGTCCAGGCTGCGTGGCTTGAATTCGCTCGCGAGAAACTTCCGCGAGCGAAATGAACGTAGCATGCTGCCCTCTCGCGCCTCGGGTTCAAATGAACATGTGAGCCTGGGCGAAATTAGCTAAACAGCTGAAAGCACAGGAGAAAATCTTTTTGAGAAAATTATCATGTTTTTGTGACTACAATTCTGCGACTGGTCGAAATACCTCCGATCCGGGGTCGGCAAGCATTGCAGAACCTTGTGAGCATTAGCATTTTGACTCGTCTTCGAGCCACCGAAATTCTACCCAAAAAGTGGTATACTTGCGGGTGAATGAGCGTCGGGCGTCCGCGCCAGTGGGTTCAATCGGCCCCGTGTAGACTTTCTCCTCTCGCCAGGTTTTCTACGGCCATTCTCCACCCGACCTGCACAATCCGCCAGTACGCCCCTCGAAGGGTTCCACCTCAGCTTTTCCTTTGATGAAGTCTTCTGTTCAGATCTCCCGCGGAATCGAGTCTTTGTTCGGCACTCGTGACGAAAATATACGTTTACTTGAATCCGAACTCGCTTTGCGTACGCGCTTGGTTGATGGTGATTCGCTCGAACTTGAAGGGGATGAGGCACAGGTACACCGCGCCGAACGGATACTTGAAGATTACGTGAGTCTGGTCAAAGAGGGGCACGTATTCACAAATGGTGACCTAAACAGTTACATGCGCGTCGTGGCGACTGACCCGAACGTCTCGCTTCGCCGACTCGTGGAGAGTGGGAAATCGCGCAGCTTCGGCAAGAAGGTCCTCGCGCCCAAAACGGTTAACCAGAGGCGCTACGTTGACGCGATCGAGAGCCAGGATTTGACATTCGGCATCGGACCCGCAGGCACTGGCAAGACCTATCTCGCAGTGGCAATGGCTGTTTCGGCTTACCTGAATAAACGTGTCAGCCGCATTGTACTGACCAGGCCAGCGGTTGAGGCAGGCGAGCATTTAGGATTTTTGCCCGGTACGTTGCAAGAGAAAGTCGATCCGTATTTGCGCCCGCTTTACGACGCGCTTTTCGATATGATCGACTCGGAAAAAGTCGAAAAGCTGCTGGAGCGTAATGTCATTGAGATAGCGCCTTTGGCGTTCATGCGCGGCCGTACGCTAAATGATTGTTTCATCATCCTGGATGAAGCTCAAAACACAACTATCGAGCAAATGAAGATGATTCTGACCCGCCAGGGTTTCAATTCCAAAATGGTGGTAACCGGCGATCAGACCCAGATTGATCTCCCACCCGGAAAAAAGAGCGGGCTCCTGAACGCCGCAGAGGTCCTCAGAGGCGTTGAAGGTATCGCTTTTGTGAATTTCGACGATCGGGATGTGGTGCGTCACCACCTGGTACAACAGATTGTTAAGGCCTATGACCGCTACCATGAGATAATCGGCGCCGGACGGCAGCTTGCGCTGAAGCTTGGGGTTGATGCCCTGCAAGAGCGAGTGTTTCAGCCTACACCGAACACTGTAGTGGATAACTCTCAGGTGGAAATCCACAACCTCCCATCACTCGCATAGACCACGCGCATGTCCCCCGTCGACGACTGTACCGTGCTCTTTCGAGATCTTCCCACTCACCTCAAATTCTCAGTGGAAGAAAAACGAACCCTAACAAGCTTTGCTCATATTTTGGCGCGGCGAGTCGTTGATGGCCGCTCTTTTACCTGTCTCATTACTGGTGACTCGGAATTGCGTAGATTGAACGGCACTTTTCTTTCACACGATTTTCCTACGGATGTTTTGTCATTTCCGGCGTATGACTCCGGTAACAGCATCGGTGAGATCGCGATTTCAGCGGATCGTGCGGAGGCACAAGCCATGAAGTTTGGGCATGCGCGCATCGAAGAGGTTCGGATTCTTATGCTGCATGGCCTTTTGCATCTGGCAGGCATGGACCATGAGCACGATTCCGGCAAGATGGCACGTGCCGAGCGAAAGTGGCGCGCGGAACTTAAATTGCCGGAAGCGCTCATCGCGCGAACAGCGGCTTTTGAGCTCAGAAGACGCTTGGCGCCCGCCATCGATGTTTAGGAAACCGTTCTCGCAATGAATCTGCTTTGCTTAGCCCTAGCTCTTGCCCTCACGCTCGTGCTGGGTTTCGTGTCTTACATACAGTTGCTCTACCTGGAATCACTCCGGCTATTGCGCCACGAAGTACCGTCACTTGAATACTTCCGCGAGAGCTTCGCTGAAAAGATCGGCCTCGAAACTGAAAACGGATCCCTGACATTCTCGCTTATCAAGCATGTGTCCCTTCCCCTTGCGGGATTGTTCTATCTTTGCGCGCTGGTTCGGCCCGGAGTTCCGCATTGGCAGAGTGTCATCGAAGCTATTGTCTTATCGTTTATTGCGATGCTACTCACCACGTATCTTGTCCCGATGTTTCTCTATCGGCGCACCAAGGGTGTGTGGATGCTGCGCTTCCTACCTGTCATTAAGCTGATGGCGATATGTGCATTGCCCCTCACTGCACTTCTCCGAATGTTCCAATCTCTACTGGACCTCGACCAAGACGCTACGGGCGAAATTGCGCCCGCTGACTCGGTCGAACATATCGAGGCCCTCATCACGGCCGGGGCGGAGGAAGGCATTCTCGAGGAGCAGGACCGCAAATTGATCCATTCCGTTGTCGCTTTTGGCGATAAGAACGTTCGCGAAGTCATGACCCCGCGCCCCAACATCGTGGCCATTTCCGCTGATAGATCACTCGAAGATCTCCGCCAGCTTGTGATTCACGAGCAGTTTTCACGAATACCCGTTTACCAGGACACAATTGACAACATCATCGGTTTCGTGCACGTTCGTGACATGTTCGAACTCGATCCGGAAGACCGGCAAGGCAAGCCACTGAAAGACTTGATCAGGCCTATTCACCTGGTTCCAGAAAGCAAGCCGGTGAGCGACCTGCTGCGGGAGATGCAGCGCGACCACTCGCACGTGGTCATGGTAGTGGACGAATATGGCAATACGGCTGGCTTGGCAACCATGGAAGATCTGGTTGAGGAAATTTTGGGTGAAATACGGGACGAGCATGAGCCGGACCGCGACGTGCGCCAAGAAGGCGACCATATCTTTCTTGCGCCGGGCAGCCTCGATGTGGACCGTCTGCAGGATTTGCTGGATTTCCGCCCCGAAGAAGACACAGAATCAACGACGGTGGGAGGGTTGGTTGCCGAGTGGCTTGGCCACGTGCCTCAGGTCGGCGAGGCCGTAGAGCACGGCGGCATTCGCGTGGAAGTGGTGGCCGGCAACGAACGACGCGTTGAGCAGGTCCGCATTTCACGCGTTGGAACTCTATCGCCAGTTGCCGTGAATTCGTGACAGAAACTCCGCGGCGCGCGGGCTTCGTTTCCATTCTGGGCAGGCCTAATGCGGGCAAATCAACATTGTTGAACGCCCTGGTTGGCGAAAAGCTAGCCATCACGGCGCACCAGCCCCAGACTACGCGGACGTCGATTCAAGGCGTGCTGACCAGCCCCGACGCTCAAATCATTTTCGTCGATACCCCGGGCATTCACAACTCGGATACGTTGTTAAACAAACGCATGATGGACGCCGTCCGTCGCGCTCTCGATCATCGTGACCTGGTTCTTTATGTGGCTGACGCGAGTAAGGTCGTAACTGAACAGGACCGGCAGGCGGTGAGTGTTCTCACTCAGGAAACTCGAACTTTACTCATACCAAATAAAATCGATCATCTCGGAAACAAAGGCCTTCTGCTTCCGCTGATTCATAGCTACAGGGAACTGTTTCCGTTCGTAGAGACAGTCCCGGTTTCCGCACGTACTGGCGACGGCCTCGACGATCTAACGCGGATTATTAAGCAGTACCTCCCTGAGGGTCCGGCGTTATTTCCAGAAGATTACCTGACGGATCAGCCGATGCGTTTTTTAGCTGCGGAGATTGTCCGTGAAAGCATTTTACGCGCCGTGCGCGAAGAGGTCCCCCACGCAACAGCTGTCTTGATCGATGAGTGGGAAGAGACGTCGCGGCTCACGAAAATTTCCGCGACCATCCACGTCGAACGGCCAGGACAGAAGATCATCTTGATCGGCAATAAAGGACAGATGCTGAAAAAAATCGGCTCTGAGGCCCGCGAAAAGCTGGAACGTCTTCTCGAAACAAAAGTGTTCCTCTCACTATTCGTAAAAGTAAAGCCGCATTGGCGCGAAGATCCTGTCTTCCTCAACGACGTTGATTGGCGTTCGATGATAGGCTCAGAAGATAGATGAAACGTCTCCTCGCTATCGTTTTGCTTTTCGGCGGTGCCATTGGGCACGCGATATTCGCGGCCGATCAAAAAGCAAGTAGCTCAGACGACCGAATCTCGGACCAAGTCCGGATGCGCTTGGCGACAGACCAGGACGTAAAAGGCGGCGCATTGGAAGTCTTCGTCAAAGATGGCGTGGTGACGATAAAGGGTCGGGTCGATACGGAAAAAGGCAAGAATCGCGCCACGAGGCTGGCCAAAAAAGTAAAAGGCGTCAAAGACATTGACAACCAACTGCTGGTAGGGCCGTTCAAATAACGCTTTTGATCTTCATCGTCCATTCCCAAAACGGCCGGCATCTAGTACTCGAACATGACTTCGAGTGCGTCTCGCAGTAACATGAGTTGCGTGTTTCCGCGAGGCCGCTTCTGTGTTGCTCCATCTCTGATTTTTCTTACATCAATCTTGACTCTCGCTGTTCCGGTCGCGCGCGCAACCAGCATCGTGATATTGCGTACCGCGAACAGGGTTTACATCGGCGCGGATAGCCGCCGCAGTTATCGCGAAACCGCTGAAACCTACACTGGCTCGGTTTGCAAGATTATCCCGGCGGGGCGTCTATTGTTCGTAGCCTCCGGCTTGACTTACGCAAACGACCAACAAGTCGCCAGCATGGCAGCAAAGATAGGCCGCATCAACCCGTCAGTACGCTATGCCCTTGAAGAATTCCGTCGGCGCATGCAACAATTTTTGCCGCAGGCGATTGCTACGGAAGCACGAGTCGATCGCAGCCGGGGGACCCGCAAGGGACTCATACTGGAAGCCGCGTTCATCGGCATGGAAAAGAATCTCGCTTCGGTCAGCGTGGAATGGTATCGCAGCAACGGTAATTCGACAAATCCTCACATGACAATCGACCGGCGCACCTACTCGTCAGCCAGAGTCGGGCGTTATGAGTTCATTTTTTTAGGCAAGCGCCGCGCAATCGACCAGTACCTAAGAGGACGCTCATGGTCCATCCGCAGTGATGCGGATGCTATCAGCCTCATCACCCGGCTAATCAATTTGGAAATCGCAGAATCTCCTGAAACCACTGCGCTGCCAATAGACATTCTCAAGCTTGATCGGGCCGGCTCGCGCTGGCTACAGCGAAAGGCGAGTTGCAATCCGTCCTCTTCAGCTGGCGGTTAAACACCAAAATGCTCCGATACGAGGCAGCTATACAGTGGCGCTTTTAAAGGCTCGGCCGACATGCAGAACGGCGGAAATAGCGCGGGTATAGTTCATGCGCATGGGGCCTAGCACGGCAACATGCGCTTCGAGCCCGTTCGGGAGTGCGAAGCGGACGCCGATCAGCGAAAGCTCGCTCATGCTTGGATGGACATCCGAGAGCCCTACCTGAATCGCGAGTTCGCCATCACGCTGCTCGAGGAAACGTTCCAGCAGTTGCAGTATCCGTTTCTTTTCTTCGAGAGCGCGGAACAGGTCACGCATACGCTCGCGAGTGAGGTGCAGGTCGAGTCCGATGAGATTTTCAGCGCCCTCAAAGTGCACTTCCGGCATCAGACCTAGGTCGAGAAGCCCCTTGGAATAGATCAAGCTCACGCGCTTGAGAATCGCATCATAGGCGGCGCTCTCGAGCTCCAAGCGGCGCTTCAGCTCCCGGTGAATGTTTTGCATCATCCAGCCGCCAAAGTTGTAATTAATGTAATTGCGGATGGAAGTCAGCTCGTCTTGCGAGATGTAGTCGTCGACGCTGATTACCTTGTTTCGCACCATGCGGTCGCGTGTGACGACGACCATCAGAATGCGGCGATCGGGCAGGCAGAGTAGTTCCACCTGATCGAGAGTCTGGTTTCCCGTGGGAATCGCGGCGGCGATTCCGAAGTTGCGCGTGATTTCGGTCAGCAGCTTGGAAGAACGTTCTATACGGCCTTCCACAGTGTTAGCCTTCTGAATTTCGCTGTGGAGGCGATCCAGCTCAGCCTGAACGATGCGGCTACCGAACAGCGTTCTTACATAGCTCTGGTAAGCGCGCCCGGTGGGAACACGGCCAGCGGAGGTGTGCGGTTGTGATAGATAACCCGCTCCCAAAAGATCCGCCATAGTGTTTCGGATTGACGCGGGGCTCATCGGATACTTGCGGGCAATGGCGCGTGACGCCACGGGTTCACCCGTTTCAATGTATGTCTGAACGATGGCGTGTAAGACGTCGAAATGACGCGGTGGGAGCGTTCCGAGATGATGCATCTTCTCTTAAATGCGCTCGCCAGGCAACGGCGGCAGATACCTTATGCGGCTATTTGGTTACGCTACGTCCTCGATTACAAAGGTGCACGATTGGGGCCTAGGTTGTCAATACCGCTCATGCAAAGGTGTAATATGCACATACTCTCAAAACACCAACGGATCGAAGTCGACGGCTTTCGCGTGCCGCCAGAGGCGCTCAAGATCATAGTAAGAACGAGCGGTCTCGGAGAAGATATGGACGATGAAGTCGCCGTAATCTAACAAAATCCATTCGGCGATATCGTAACCTTCGAAGCTGAGAGGAAGCTCTCCCATTTCCTTCAACTGCTTGGCTACCTCATCTGCTACAGCGTGCCCTTGGCGAGGGTTAGATACGGAGCAGATGATGAAAAACTCTGTGAAGGAAGTCACTTCGCGGAGATCAAGAACGCGAAGATCGATGGCTTTCTTGGATTCAGCCGCCCGAGCGGCCGCGAGCCAATTTGCCAGCTCCCCGCCCGTAGCGGTTGGATGAGGATTTGTGAAACGGCTTGTAAGACTCGTCGAAACGTTCTCCTGCGCCTAGCGTACTACACTGGCGATGGATGCGTAAATGCTCAAAACTGCGGGCTGCCGGGCTGCTTTTTTGGGTTTTAGGCGGGGTTTTGGCTCGGACGCAGACCACTGCCGCCGCTGATGTTCCGGGCACGACCGCATACGGCGGTTTTTCGACTGCCACGCTCGAGCGAGCCCAGCACGAAGTCGCCAGAATCAAGGCCTTGGTAGATGACGGCACGCTGCCGAAAAGTCGGCTGGCAGAGGCGCAGTTGGCATTATCCGATGCGCAGGATGAGACCATCCTAGCCCAAACTCTCTACGGCGAATGGCGCGCTCAGGATATGACTCCGGAGCAGACGAAAGCAATGCTGCAAGCAGCGCAAAACCGGGTCGACCGGCAGCAGAAAACCGTCGATGACCGGCAGAAGCTGCTTGATAGCGGCGCTTTAGCGCGCTCGGGCTTTGCGGCATTTCAAGACGAGCTGGCATCGCGTAAGCGAGTGCTGGAGTTGGTACGGAACCGCGCGAAACTTGTCCAAGATCTGCAGCAGATGGCTACCCTGGAGCAGCAATTCGAGCGCGCCACGCAAACCGGTGCTGGAGCCAAGTACGTCATGATCCGGTTTGAGGGAAACGGGCTTTTCAATTTGAGCGATCTGACGGCGATCTCGAATCAGTTCCAAAAGCGCTTTCATCATGCGTCGCCAATCAGCGCACGGGGCCAAACGCTGGTTCATCAATCGATGGGACTCGATCACCGGAATCGAGTGGACGTGGCGCTGAATCCGGATCAGCCGGAAGGAATCTGGCTGCGGCAGCTGCTGGAAAACCTTCATGTCCCGTACTTGGCATTTCGGAGTGCCCTAGTGGGTGCCGCTACCGCTCCTCACATCCATATTGGTACTGGGAGTACGCGTCTGAAGCTGGCACAACGCTAGTGGGTAAGGCGGCTTGGTGGATGCCGTCATCCTGCTCGCAATGCCGCTTCGAAGCCCGCCAGCGGCTTTGTATTTATTACATCCACGGCTTCCAGCCAGCCGCGCCTGGCTGTGATGACGCCGAGCCGCATATTATGCAGGTGCTGGATACGATGTGCGTCCGTCGAGATGGTGAATTTGCAGCCTTTCCGCTTGGCAGCGCGGACCAGGTGACTTGGCAAATCCAGGCGTTCGGGACTGGCATTGATTTCAAGGAACACGCCGCGTTCCGCAGCTTTGGCCGCGACCCGATCAAAGTCAAATGAATAGGATTCACGGTGCAAGAGGATACGGCCTGTAAGATGGCCCAGTATTTTGAGGGAAGGAGAGTCAAGGACGCGGAGAAGCCGCTCCGTCATCTCTTGAGGCTCAAGGTTCACGTAACTGTGGACGCTGCCTATCACCAAATCAAGTTCGGCTAAGGAGCCCTCGTCGATGTCCATGGAGCCATCGCGCAGGATGTCGCATTCAAGCCCGGAAAAAATACGCAAGGGAAGACCGTCGCGATTCAGCTCGCGAACGTCCTGGGCAAAGGCTACAACCCGCTTTTCATCTAACCCATTCGCCATGGCGAGCGCCTTTGAATGGTCGGTGATTGCAATGTACTCGTAACCGAGCGCGGCTGCAGCGTCCGCCATTTCGCGAAGTGAAGCTCTGCCGTCGGTCTGAGTCGTATGCATATGCAGGTCGCCCCGCATATCAGAGACGTCGAGCAGCTTGGGCAGCGCGTGACCTTCTGCCAATTCGAGCTCTCCACAATTTTCACGGAGCTCTGGCGGAATCCAGTCGTAACCGAGGCGCCGGTAGACTTCGTCCTCGTTGTCACCTGCCAGGCGCTGATTGCCTTCGGCGGAGAACAGCCCATACTCATTCAACATGAAGCCTTGTTTGATTGCGTTGGTTCGGAGGGCCACGTTGTGTTCTTTACTGCCTGTGAAGTATTGCATTGCCGAGCCGAAGCTTTCGGCACCCAAAGCGCGCACGTCTACCTGTAAGCGCTCCAGTCCATACTTGACGCTGGCTTTGTTTGCGCCTTGGCCTAAGGTTTCCTGCGCTTTGGGGTGATTCACCAAGTGCGTCAGCGTTTGGGCGGCTCCCGGTCCGGTGGCCAAGAGATCGAGATCACCGATGGTCTCGCGCCCCCGACGCAAACTGCCGGCGGCTTCTACTTTTTCGATACCGGGAAGTGCTAGGAACTCCGCTCGGAGCTCGTCCGCGACGCGCAGAGCGAAGCTTAAAAGATAACGCCCAGCGCTCTTCCTATAAGCTTCGATGGAGCGGAGTACCTTCTCTTCGAGTTTCGCGCCCATGCGCGGCAGGTCACGCAGCTTTTGTTCGCGGCAGATGCGCTCAAGATCATCCACCGTCTTGACGCCGTAATGTTCATACAAGAGCGCGATACTTTTTGGCCCAAGGCCCTGAATTTTAAGCAACTCGAGAGCAGATGCTGGGTACTTCGCGAGCATCTCGTCGCGGCGCTCGAACGATCCGCGTTCGCAGATTTCTTCTAAGACAGCGGCGAGACCTTTGCCAATACCAGCGATTTCCGTGACTTTGCGGTCAGTATTGCATACGATGTCGGCGATACGCTCAGGGTAGTTGGCGATGGCCGCCGCGCCGTTGCGATAACTGCGTATCCGAAACGGGTCCTGCCCGGCTACTTCCATCAGGTCGGCGGTTTCCGACAGCATCCTGGCGATTTCTTTGTTTTCCATGAGGCGTCTGCGGAAATCGGCTACGGGGCTTTCATTCCAGGGACTGCCGAACAGGCCTGGGCGCTGTTGAGGCGGACTCCGGCGCAGCGGGAGAGGGTTCGACATGCACGAGCACATCTGCTACCCAATGGAGTCTTTCTTTGATCAGTGTTCTTACTCGAGCCGCGATGTCGTGCGATTCTCGAACCGTCATCCCGGGATCGACTTCTAGATGAAGATCCACGTGATACTTCATGCCCGTGCGGCGGGCAAAACACTTTTCTATCCCAAGCGTACCCGAGACACTCAAGGCGACCTCCCGGATCTGACCCATTTTGCCCGGTTCGGGCATCGTGTCGACTAACTGCACGACCGTGCGGCGCACAACGCGAATGGATAAGAAAAAAATGATGATGCCGATGAGCATGCCACCCACGTGGTCGGCCGCGCCAAAGCGAACGGGATTGAGGAGAGTCAATACCACCGCGAAAAGAGCGACCGATGTGGACAAAAGATCGGTGACATCGTGCCATCCGTCAGCTTCGAGAGAGGCGCTGGCGATTTTCCGACCGGTGCGAAACTTGGTCGCCGCAAGGGCAATTTTCACGATTACTGCGGCGAAGAGGGGATAGAGTGCATAGGGTTGCAATTGGCTCCGCTCGCCAAGCGAAACAAAGCCGTGCCAGAAGATGAATGCGCTGGTAAGCAAGAGCATGGCGCCCACGGCCAAACCGGCAAGCGTTTCGTATCGCCCGTGTCCATACGGATGTTCATAATCGGGCGGCCTACTAGCCAGCCAGAGTCCCGCGTACACGATTGCCGACGACAGGACGTCACCAGCCGTTTCCATGCCATCCGACGTAACAGCTGCGGAACCGACTCTCATTCCGACCAGGATTTTGGCAATCGAAAGCACGACGCCGACCGTCATGCTGACAAGCGCGATGCGGCGGCCGATCAGCTCTTCTGTGTCAGGCTGTTCCCGCTGCAATCTAACAAGCATGGCGGATGCCAATTACTCGATGCGCTAATTCGGCAAGCATACGCTTCGAGGATATCGGAGTAGATGCGGAAGGATCAATTGAAGAGGTTGACAGTAACACCTTGTCATCTGCTTAACGGTTGATGTACACCTCTATGCCCGCAGTACTAAACGCATGAAACAGCTACTTCAATATAAAAATCCACGTATCATAGAGGTGGTTGGAACCGCTCAGTGGCTGCCCTCGATGTGTAGGGCGGCACGGAGCTGCCATCCAAAGAGGCGCTGCCCAAAACAATTAAGGAAAATGAAATGGAAAAGCTTGCGCAAAACATCCAGGAAGCGTTCCTCAATAACGCTCGAAAAGATAAGATCTTCTTGACGATTTATCTCATGAGTGGGGTCAAATTGTCCGGGCGAATCAAGAGCTTCGATAAGTATTCTGTGATATTGGAGACGAATAATCAAGAGCAGTTGATCTTCAAGCACGCAATCTCTACGGTGGTACTGTCGAAGCCCCTTCATGGCGCCGCGGCCCATGGCCCCATGACGACCAGTCCCGGCGCACCCTCAACGCCCGCGGAGCAGCCGGAAATTAATTCTTAGTGCAAGCCCGAGAAGAACGCACCCTGGTAGTTGGGATCGAGCTAACGGGGCGGCAACGAGTGGTACGCGCGAATCCGGGTACCAACCTCGATCCGGCCGAATCGCTGGACGAACTGGCAGTGTTGTCCGAGAGTGCGGGTGCGCTGATCGTCGACCGAATGACCCAAACGCGTCCGGCGCTCGATGCCGCCACACTAGTAGGTTCAGGTAAGGTAACGGAGATCAAGTCGCACATCGAAGCGGACTCCATCGATACGGTGGTTTTCGACCATGAACTGACCCCAACGCAGCTACGCAACCTCGAACGCCGCCTTGAAGTGAAGGTGCTGGACCGAACTCAGCTTATCCTCGATATATTTGCCAGGCGAGCACGAACCAGCGAAGGCCAATTGCAGGTGGAACTGGCTCAACTTAATTATTTGCTGCCGCGATTATCAGGACGCGGAACACAGATGTCCCGGCTGGGCGGCGGCATCGGAACCCGCGGACCCGGTGAAACGCAGCTGGAAACCGATCGGCGCCGGATAGGCAAGAGAATTGCGAAATTAAAGGCTGAAATTGAGCGGGTTCGTGCGACGCGCGGTGTGCAGCGCTCCCAAAGGCAGGCCGTGCCGCTTTCGACAGTGAGTCTCGTGGGCTATACGAATGCTGGAAAATCCACTCTGTTCAACCGGCTTACAGGTGCCGGCGTCCTTGCCGACGCCAAGATGTTCGCAACGCTCGATCCGATAGTGCGGCAGATCCGATTGCCATCGCAGCGGCGCGTCTTGCTGAGCGACACGGTGGGCTTCATCCGGAATCTTCCAACAACTCTGGTCGATGCGTTTCGAGCCACGCTCGAAGAAGTAACGGCGGCTGCGCTGCTGTTACACGTCGTCGACGTGACTTCGCCCACCGCTTCCGAACAAACAACACACGTAATGAAGGTGCTCGGAGAGATCGGCGCGGAAAGGACCACGCAGGTATTGGTCCTGAATAAGAGCGATCGTTTGAATCAGTTCGACCTGGATCAGGATTTGCCAACGCTCACGCACCGAATTTTGGGTGAGACCGCACGTCAGAACGCCACCCAGGCAGTGCTCATCTCGGCCGAAACAGGTGCAGGGCTTGTGCAGCTCCTCGAGCTGGTTGATAGTCAACTCGTGCAAGATCCAGTAGCGCGGCAGCGTTTTCGTTTGCCTTTGGCGGAGGGCCGGGCGCTGCATTTACTGCATGACCGTGCCGCTGTCATCTCCAAGCACTATGAAAAAGATTTTTGCGAAGTGCTGGCAGATGCGCCGCAGTCGATAAGGGACAGTTTGGCCGAGTTTGCTGTCGAAGAATAATGCACTTTACATTGTAAAGTCCATGTGGCATGATCGTGTTTGTGCCGCGCATTTCTCGCGTGTTCCTGATACTCGCTGTGGCCGGGCTCTGGATCGAGCACCATGCACGCCTACGGGTGGCCGGGTACTCATTCCTGGCGTTCTACCGCCGGGCATTGGGCGGGTTCGTGGCGCTGGTCAGCTGCTCGTCCTGCGAAAAAGCGGCCAGGGGAGCGGAAAAAACAGGCCCCTTTGACGGCCTACAACTGAGGCCATCTCGCGCATATAGAGCGTATGAGCGACGGGAGCTTCGAATGCGTTGGTAGTTGGCAGCACGCAGCTTGCTTCATTGGCTGTAACTACAATGACGAGATGGCCGCGCACAAACTAAGTGAACAAGAATTAAGCACTTCTCTAAAGCAACTTTCCGCATGGGAGCTTAGAAATGACAAGTTGCATCGCGAATTCAAGTTCGCCGATTTCGCACATGCGTTTGGATTCATGACTACCGCGGCGGTTCTGATTGAAAAAATGAATCATCATCCGGAATGGTTCAACGTCTATAACCGCATTGTCGTAGATCTCACGACCCATGACGCAAGCGGGATCACACAAAGAGATGTTGAACTCGCGCGCCTGCTCGATTCCATTTACTCCACTCCGTTTAGCGCAAGTTAACCTAATTGCTTGACGCATGAAATCGTTCTTAGCTGTTCTTTCCCTTGCGGGCTCGCTTGCGGTTGCGCAGCCAGCCCAACTCCAGCCAGATGTTCCGGTCCGTATTCAACCGGTGGTGGCCAGTGCTCTCGACGCGCAGATCAATGACGCAATTCAGAGCGGGCTCATTCCCGGCGCTGTGCTGATCGTGGGCCGGGATGGGCAGGTGCTGTATCGCAAAGCCTATGGCTCGCGAGCCTTGATTCCCAGCCGTGAGCCCATGACGCTCGATACTATTTTCGACGCTGCCTCCTTAACAAAAGTAACTGCCACAACGCCTTGCGTGATGAAGCTGTTCGAGCGGGGCAAGATTCGGCTGGATGATTTGGTCACAAAATACCTGCCTGAGTTCCAGGGTGGCAAAAGCGATATCACCGTCCGGCTCTTGATGACGCACTTTTCCGGGCTGCGCCCCGATTTGGACCTCCTTCCGCGATGGAGCGGGTACCAGACGGGAATTCAACGGGCGCTTTTCGACAAACCAATTGCTCCGCCGGGGGCGCATTTCATGTACAGCGACCTCAATTTCATTTTGATGGGCGAAATCGTGAGGCGGCTCTCCGGAATGACGCTGGCCGAATTTGCGCGCCAACAGATCTTCGTGCCACTTGGAATGAACGATACCGGCTTTATGCCAGCTCCGTCGCTGCGGTCGCGCATCGCCCCGACAGAGATCGACGAAGATACTGGGCAGCCGTTTCGGGGCGTGGTACACGATCCAACGTCGCGTTACATGGGCGGTATCGCGGGGCACGCGGGCTTGTTTACTACCGCCGATGACCTCACGAAATATGTCGAGATGATGCTCGGCATGGGACAGCGTGGCGGTGTGCGCCTCTTTGATCCAGCGACGGTGAAGAAATTCACTGAGCCGGCTAGTCCCGCGGATCAACCCATTTTGCGAGGTTTGGGGTGGGACATCGATTCGCCGCTTTCGAGCAACCGCGGCGAGCTTTATCCAATCGGCTCTTATGGGCACACAGGATTCACCGGCACCTCGATTTGGCTCGACCGCACCACCGGCTCGTACGTTATTTTGCTGACAAACGTCGTACATCCGAAACGAGGCAAGTCGCTCAGTTCTCTCCGGTCGCGCGTAGCGACGGCAGTAGCTGCTTCCTTCGGCATCGATGTAGAGAAAGTTGCCCTAACCGGTTATAACGAAACCATCGCAGGGGCCGGTGTTCATCGCGTGATTAATCGGACTGCCGAGACGATGACTGGTCTGGATGTACTCGCAAACCAGGGCTTCCACGAGCTCAAGGGCAAGCGAGTGGGATTGATCACTAACCAAACGGGGGTCGATCGTGGTGGGCGGCGCAACCTCGACGTGATGCTCGCCTCGGGAGTGCGGATTGTAACGCTGTTCTCGCCCGAGCACGGCATCGCCGGAATCGAGGATACCAACGTCGGCAACGCCGTCGACGCCACAACTGGATTGCCCATCGTGAGCCTTTATCAGCCCAATCAGCGCAGGCTAACGGCGGCGCAAATGAGCAATCTCGATGCGATTGTCTACGACATTCAGGATGTCGGCGCGCGCTTCTACACATATTCATGCACCATGCTCTACGCACTCGAGGAAGCGGCAAAAGCAAAGAAGCCGTTTTTTGTCCTGGATCGCCCTAATCCGATCACCGGGACGCATGTTGAAGGACCAATGGTCGATAAAGATCTGGAATCGTTTGTCGGATGCTACGACATTCCCTTGCGCCATGGAATGACGTTCGGCGAACTCGCGAACATGGCCAACTCCGAGCAGCATTGGGCTGCAGAATTGCATGTGGTCAAGATGAAGGATTGGGAACGCGGCGATTGGTTTGACGCGACCACGCTGACATGGATCAATCCTTCGCCAAACATGCGAAGCCTGAATGCCGCCCTACTGTACCCCGGCATCGCCATTTTAGAAGCGGGAACTAACTATTCGGTGGGCCGCGGGACGGATGCCCCGTTCGAACAAATAGGCGCGGATTGGATTCAAGGACAAATCCTCGCGCAATACCTGAACTCGCGATTTATACCCGGCGTCAGAGTTTACGCGACGAAGTTTCGGCCTGTTTCCTCGAATTTTCAAGGTAAAGAGGTCGGAGGCATCCGGTTCATCATCACCGACCGCGAGGCATTCGACAGTACCAGGTTGGGAATCGAAGTCGCAGCCGCACTTGAAAGGCTATTTCCTGGCAAGCCCGACGTGGATAAATGCCGGTATTTAATTGGAAATCGGGAAGCGATGGAAGAAATTAAATCCGGGCGAGATCCAAGCTTGATATGGTTGCAGGCGCAGGAACAGTCCAAGCAGTTTGCGGAGCGCAGAAAGCCTTATCTGCTGTATTGACCACTCGGCCTCGCCTATAGGTCAGGCTTCAGCAGGTATCGCCACCTGCTTCTTACTTCCCGGCGGACGGCCGCGACGTCTCGGCTCGGCGGCATGGCCCGCGATCCCATTCGGCTGATGGCCGTCGTTTAGATCTGATACGGAGCCGGCCGCTTCTTTCAACCAAGATGGCGGACGCCCGCGACGGCGTCCACGGCCTCTTGCCAGCCGCTCTAAAGTAAGAATTGCCTCTTCGATTTGCTCGCGTTCTACTCGCAACTCGGCGAGCATTTTGTCGATGTCCCAGTATATGACCTCCGCCCTTCCCGCTCGATGAGGTTCACGCCGTCATGTTCCTCTATTATCGAGTACATTTGGGGTTGGGACGATTAACCGAAGTTTAATTGCTTTAATAGTGGAATTCAAGTCGGGGAAACGTGAGTAAGTTCTATGAGTACCATAGTTATTTCGCAATTGGCTCAAAACTCTCCGGCTTTTCAGACATACTGACTCCGAGCACGCTTTTTCCAAAAAAAGTAGAATGGAACTCCTAAACCCATCAGGACTAATCCCATGATCGATTCCCGAGGTCTGGTCTGAACCGTGCTTACCAGGAGCAGGGTCGCTACACCTGAGAAGAGTACTGGGACCAAGGGATAACCGATCACCCGGTAAGGGCGGGGTAAATCGGGTTCTTTTCTGCGCAATACGATGACGGAAAGTGCGGTCATCAGATATAAAATCCAGCTTCCGAAAATCACAAAATTATACAGATCGTCAAACCAGCCGGATAAGACCACGATGCACGACCATAGACAAAGCAGGATCATGGCGTGGCCCGGTGTTTTGTATTTCGGGTGAACCGGCGCCGCGTAGCGAAAGAACAGGCCATCTCGCGCCATGGCATACGGCACACGTGCGCCAGCGAGAATCGATCCATTCAGAGCGGCAAATATAGAGATCATCACGGCAATCGCAACCCCTCGGGCCGCGACACTGCCATATAGGCTGAACATCACATCTCCAGCCACGCGATGGCTCGAAGCGACCTGTGCTGGAGCCAAGACATAGAAATACGCAAGATTGAGAGCGAGATACGTGGCGATCACTGCACTGGTCCCGAAAATGAGCGCGCGCGGGAGATTGCGTTGGGGCTCACGGATTTCAGACGAAACCATGCTCACGTTGTTCCAGCCATCGTACGCCCATGGAGCGCTAACCATCGCAGCGAAAAAT
>JBPCLH010000045.1:0-3298 GCA_051003475.1 Bryobacteraceae bacterium | reverse complement strand
AGAATCGACAACTCACGGTCGTGGATCTGGCCAATGGTCGGCGCCGAATTGGCCGCAAACATAAAGGAGCAGGAAAGTGCACACAGTGCGCCCCGTATAAGCAAATTCATAAGTTCACCAGATTGGTCCAGTCTGTCATAAACGAGCGGCGAGCGCCTGTACAAAACGTCATTCCGGATTGCGCGAGGATGACGCGCCAACCGGACATTGGCCCGCTCCAACTGGTCAAGTTTGGGTAAGGGCGCGCCATTGCGAGCAGGCCGGCGAGCAGTTGCGTTTACAGCCGCGATGCCACGCCAGGATTAGCTCCATCTTTTCCGGATCGAGCCCGCGCAAGTCGTTTTCGGTGATCCGTCCTTGCTTCACGAGTGTGGCGAACACGAGCGGGAGCATGGAGTAGCGATAATCGTATTTGCGCTCACTCTCCAGTCGGCGCTGAGTCAACCAACTTTCCAATTTCCATAGCTCGGACGCTTTAACTACGGCCGCTGCCATGTTTTTGGCCTCGCGAACGAGTTCTTGGAGCTCATTGTCGAGGGCTTGGTCGAAGGCCTTGCGAGCTATGGACTTTTCCGAGGGTGACCACTTCAACTCGCTGCACATACTCTCGTGCTTTTGAAAAACAGCGGCATTCTTAGGGTAGCGATTCCAAGCAACACGTGAGCACCTGCAGCTCCGGGACGAATGCCGGTCCCGCTGCGCAGCAATCTATCGTTCCAGGATGCTAACGACTTGAAGGTCTGGACAGCCTTATCCTTGGCTGGTTGCTTCGGAGTCAGACGTGTTCGGAACGACTCCTATGGGCTGCGCAGTTGAGGTTTGCATGAATCGTTTGCCGGACGAAGATCTAGCCTGCGATTGGGCTCGTTTCTAGAAGCTACGCTAACAGTCACTAAGCCAGCCTGATCTGCTTAAGCTGAATCTTATCGTCGCTGAACTCACCCAATCCCAGCTGGCCGGCGATTTCGATGTGTTCTACTTGGCAATTTAGGTAATGGCTGGAAGGGTCCGGCTTTGCCAAGGCAATCGGTGCCATTCCGATCTGCTTCCGTTTTAGATCGATCAGTTGCCAACCAGTTTTGTCTAGCGCCACCGGGTCGGTTCCGAAATACAGCGTTTTCGGTTCCCAGATGAATTCCGGCCGTCCGCCCGGACCGCCATAATAGCAAGCCCTTACAGCATCGACAATGTGCAGCACAAACTTTTGACGGAAGACCGGCAGGCTGACAACGGACGGAATGAAAACCCCACAGGCATTTAATGTCGGCGTAAGATGACTGCGGTTCACGTTATTGACACAACCATGAGACATGTTCTTCAAGGAGATTGTGACACCGGCAGACTGGTGATGCTTCAGGACTGGCAGATTGATGATCTTATTCGCATGCTGTGCGACCGTTTTCGCTACGTACGAGCGGCGGAAATGAGGATCATCCAGATTTTCGCCGGGCTTGATTAGAGCCATCTCCATATAATGATTCTCATCGTAGCCGTCCATATCGAGTTGCACCTCATTGAAAGTCGGCGTGGGCGCCTCCAGGCGAATTCCGGGACGCAACCATTTATCCATTCCGCAATCAATCAGCTCATCGTGGTATCGACTGAACACAATGATGTTCCGATCTGAGACTCCCGCTTGATTGAGTCCGTCGAAGATACAGCGCAGAACCGAAGCATCGGAGCACAATCCGGGGCCTCCGACTGGGCTCATCTTTATCGCGACCACATCCCCGCTATGGAACATCATGCGCCATGCGTCCTGCCAGGCAGGAGCTCCGGTAAGCTCAGTCATGCCCCGCTGCATCATCTGCCGGATCGCTTCCGGCTCATACCTGCCGGACAACACACTGCCTGTTCCCTGAGGTGTGTCCCCGCCACATGGACGCAACCCTCTTTCAGTAGGGAAAGCGCTTGCGAACTATTTCTATGGGCCAGAACGAGTTCGATCCCTGCAGCCTGAACATGCCGGGAAAGCACTGAAATGCCGGGATCGCATCCAGCCACCAGAATGCGGTTGGTGAAATCGCCTTCCGCTTGAAAGATCTGCACCCGAGTTTTACCCTGCCGCCGCGGCTCATCGACCACTACCGCGTCCGTGGCCGGAAAGAACCAGGGAACGGAAGACGGGGCAGCTGCCACCAGCCGTTCGTCCACCCGGCAAAGCTGGATTGGTTCTCGAACTCAGCATCGTGAAGACCGCGTAAGCATCTATGTCTTCCATGCGGATATCGAGACTTTTGCAATACTGAAGTGGCCGATGCCTGAAGATTTAGAAGCGGAGCTTGAAAGATTAAGAGCGGAGAATCAAGCCTTAAAGGAGCGGGGGCGGACTACTTCTGTTTCGATGAAAGTCAGTGAAAAAGGGGCCATCTCGGTCTACGGACTGGGCAGATTCCCCGTTACACTGTACAAGGAACAGTGGCAAAAACTACTCTCTATGAGCAACGAGATTAAGGCATTCATTTCGGAAAACGAAGACCGGCTGAAAACCAAAGAGAAAGGCTGATAACGGGATTCGTGAAATCCATGATCACGTCCACCGAGCCTCCAACCTGCACATTCACGGTGTCCAGCCAGAGGGCGGTATCTACTGGGCGGCCATTTGTCGCGTAAACCAGGAAATGCACCTGATGAATGTGCATCGGGTGAATTTCGCGTGTATGGTTGACAATCTTCCAATGCTGATAAGTCCCGACACGTACCGTGGTCATAGGACCCGCACTGGGTTCGTATTTCCGGCCGTTGATGTAGAACCCGTTCTTATCCTCCGTGAAGGTGACTACGAAATCTGGTTGCGTGTGCTCGTACCGGCTCAAGTCCACCGTTTTGGGCGTCGGCGCAGTGTAGTCCGCCACAACGGTATGGGACCCAGTGTCAGCAGGAGAATGCGGCACGGTATCCGCCAGAACCATTCCCGGATTCCAATCCCACTGGCGCATAATGACATCCAACGGTAATTTCGAATCCCACTACAACCGATATTCTGGACCCCACACGGTGTCTACGACACGCACCGGCCAGAGTGCTTCACAACCATTCGGTTTTCGAACGAAGTAGCTGTCTGACCCACGGCGCTCATCGTGTTTCCCTGCCTTGTTGAAAGCGTTCGATTAAGTCGCGAATCCGGATCGCATCCGCTTTACGGTGCCCGCGCGGCTCACAATGGGATCGGTTCCACCGGTGGAATCGATTTGAATCGTGGACCAGATGAGGCCGGTCCGAATGCTCACTGATGCCACTTGCGAGATTGAAATGCTCTCCTCGTTGGAACCGACGAGTCGAGGCTTGATGCGAGATA
>JBPCLH010000044.1:0-9954 GCA_051003475.1 Bryobacteraceae bacterium | reverse complement strand
AAGTACACCGGTGAGCTGATGCATGGGTACAGCCCAATCATTTCTCACTGATTAATTATGGTCCCGTCCGCGCGTCGCACAATGCCCCAGCCGCCATTCAACCCTTTCCGCTCTCCTGTTTCGGTGCCGAACGGATACTTGGCTGCGGCTTTTTCATTGATCTCGATGCCCCAGCCCGGCTTCTCATTGGCATAAACGTAACCATCTTTCACCACTGGGTATCCGTCGAACACCTCCTGCAACCGCTCATTTGGAAATGTCCATTCTTGAATGCCGAAGTTGTAGCAGACAACATCGAGAGTCACATTCGCGCAGTGGCCGACGGGCGACACGTCTCCCGGACCGTGCCAGGCAGTCTTGACCTGAAACGCTTCGGCCATCGCAGCCATCTTTCGGCATGGCGTCAATCCGCCGGCTTGCGAAACGTGCACCCGGATATAGTCGATCACGCTGTCTTTGATCAGCATGTTCCATTCATGGGGATTGTTGAACAATTCGCCCATTGCCAGTGGCGTTGTGCAGTTCGCACGAATCTGACGAAAGTAATTGATGTTTTCCGGCGAGAGCGCGTCTTCGAGGAAGAAGAGCCGGAACTGCTCCATATCTTTCGCGAACTGCACTGCCAAGCGAGGCGGTACCCTTTCATGCACGTCGTGCAACAGTTCTATATCAGGTCCGAGCTCCTTACGCGCAGCTTCAAACAACGCTAGGGTGCGCCTGACGTACGGCTCGGGTTGGAAGATCTCATCATGAGGGGCGGCATTTGCAGTTGGCTGTTGGGCGACCGGAGCGGCGCCATAAGCTGCCATTCCCGGTACGCCGACTTGCAGACGCACGGCTTTAATGCCCTGTGCCATCAGTCTGCGCGCCTGATCGACAGTCTCGGGTATTTCTCGTCCTGAGGCATGCGAGTAAATGAGCGCTCCTCGCCTGCATTTCCCGCCCAGCAATTCGTATACGGGCATACCCGCCTGGCGGGCCTTGATGTCCCAGAGCGCCTGGTCCATTCCGCTGATCGCGTTGTTCAATACAGGGCCATTGCGCCAGTACGACGAGTTGTACATTGCGTGCCAGAGGTCCTCAATCGCATCGGTCGGCCTGCCAAGTAGCAACGGTTTTAGATAGCGGTGTACCGCCTCAACAACTAGCTCCGCGCGTTGCGTGAAAGTGGCGCAGCCGTAGCCATAGAGCCCATCCTGATCGGTCAGAATTTTGACCACGGCGAGGCGTACCCCAGCGGGCGCGGTTGTGATGACCGAAATGTCCTTGATCTTTGGAGTGGACATGCGCGTAGCGACGACGCTCCCGCAAGCGGTGCTGCCGCGAATGCAAGAAATTGTCTACGTCCTATACCGCGCAGCACTGAAAACCCTTTTCAGGAGAACAGCCGGTCATGGGAGCGCTCCTGATCCCACTGGGGTGTTGGTTCGAAAAAGCCCGGCACCAACAGATGCTGTTTCACGACCTCCTCGTTGAGAGTGACACCTAATCCCGGTTTGTCAGGCACCGCAATGAACCCGCGATTCACGATTGGCTTCTCGACTCCTTCGACGAGTGAATCCCACCAGGGCACGTCCACCGAATGATTCTCCATTGCCAGGAAATTGTTTGTGGCGGCTATCGAATGCACTCCCGCCATGCACGACACAGGCGAGCCGGCAAAATGCACGGCCATTCCAACACCATATTCTTCCGCCATGTCACCTATCTTCTTGGTCTCCAGGATGCCGCCTGATGTCCCGGGATCAGGATGGATCAGGTCCACTGCATGCGTTTCACACAGCTTCTTGAAATCTTCCTTCAGATAGATGTCTTCGCCTGTCAAGATCGGAATGTCCACTTCACTTGAGATTTGCTTCAATAGATCCGGATAATACCAGGGCACCATATCTTCGAGCCATGCCATGTTGTAAGACGTGAGCTTCTTGCCGAGGCGGATGCAAGAATTCACTCCGACGTGCCCGAAGTGGTCAGCCGCAAGTGCCACGTCCATGCCCACCTGTTCGCGAACGACCGACACGTACTCAGCCATCAGGTCGAGCCCTTTGTCGGTAATCTCGATTCCAGTAAATGGATGTTCCTTCCAGAACACGTCCTTCGTAGGATCCATCCCGAGAGGGTGCGTCACGGCGCCAGGCGTCTTCTGAATGAGATCAATCCCGAGGTCCATCTTCAGCCATGTGAATCCCTGGTCCATGCGCTTTTTCAGGCGCTGTCCGTACAGCTTTGGATCCTCCGACTCGGTGGTATCGCAGTAGATACGGATTTTGTCGCGGAATCTTCCGCCGAGCATCTGATACACGGGAACGTTGTAGGCTTTCCCTGCTAGATCCCAAAGCGCCATCTCTACACCGCAGACTCCGCCGGCTTGTCGCGACGCGCCTCCAAACTGTTTGATCTTGCGAAAGAGCCTATCGACGTTGCAGGGGTTCTCACCAAGGACACGGCTCTTCAAAAAAAGTGCATACGTAGCGCTCGCGCCGTCACGAACTTCTCCCAACCCATAAATACCTTGATTCGGTGTCCAGGCGTACGAGTGGGCAGGTCATGGGCGCGTGCCCGATCACGGCAACACGCATGTCCGTTATCTTCAGCTCTGAGGGCTTCGAATAGGTGTTGGTGTTTTTGGGAAGCGCTTCCAGGACTTCGTCGGACCAAAAGCTGCCTGCCGCGAGAAGCCCGGCTGTCTTGAGAAAGCTTCGCCGCGCGAACTTGTTTGATTTGACTGGATTCATCCTTTTTCGATGCCTCAGCGTGGGGAGCTTATCACAATCGAAATCACTCGGTCTATGGCGGATATGCTGCATCAGCATTGACGGTTCGTATCCAATGGTCCGTGAATTTGTAGTGCGATCCGGGAAGTTCGAGTTTAGGCATATGGCACGCGACGCAGTTTTGCTTCGCCACCTGCAGTTTTTCGCGGCGGGTTTCACAGCCGCTGCATGCGCGCTCACCGCATGGCAGGCCAAGCACTTCCGATCATAGAATGAATCCGAAGTCACCACCTCCTGGTGCACGTCGTGACAAGCTGCGCAACTAATGCGCCGGTCGGAAGGATCGTAGCACTTGCTGTTTGCTAATCGATACGGTTGGAACCGCACGTTGTTTATGTCATGCGGCCCCTCGGTGGCAATCTGTGCCCAAGTCCGATGACATTGTCCGCAAAAGTCAGACAGTTCTTCTGTGCTAAATGCGAATAGCTTTTTCATCTCGACGGGTCTCCGTTGCCGAAACCCTTCGACATGTGCGAGAGCCGATTCATGGCAGCGCTCGCAGGTGATTCCCGGCGTCAACGGTGCCGACTGGTGGACGCCCTCCCGTGAAGCGCTAGTCGTATGGCAACCAAAGCAGTCTGCTGCGCTGCGCTTGTCCATCAGCCTTCCCGCCGCTTCTGCAAGATTGTTGGGTCGAAGATTTTGAGCTCCCATGGTCAAATCGAGCCCGCTCATTGCTTTGAAAAAGCTCACTCGGCTTTCATACATCTTGCCATCCCGTTCGAAGATATATGTCTGCCCTGCCTTCCCCAATCCAAAAGCGTATTCGAGTGGCACGCGAACCGTATCCTTACCATCTGTGATCGTATAGAAGCTTTGGTTCGCTTGCCGCTCGATGCGATAGGAGTAAACTCTGTCGCAAAACGTAAGCAACGGGTTCTGCTGCAAAATACTGCACCTCGAGACCGGCTCCATTGCATGCGCCATGGAGGTCTTAGCTTGCGAGGCGTATTCCCGCTCGTGGCAATTCGCGCAAGCAAGCGGCTCCGCCAGCGCGCTTCGGCCCGCCGTGTCCTTCTGCGCCAGGCTCGTCACTGCGAATGAGAGAAACAGCCCAGCCCTCCAGGCGCGAGTTGCGAAAGTCACTGCCTCTCAGCTCCAGGCTGTCTTGCCTGGGCTTCAGTCGTCAATTTCTGAACTATGCTTCGTTCCCGATTGCCATCGACCGGACGTTTCAAGCGGTAATATACAGTCGCTAAAGAAACGTGTGCCTCCTTGAATTCAGGCGCCTCCTTGATTGTGGATTCGAGTTCCTGCCGCGCCTCGTCGGTTTTCCCTTCCGCAAGGGAGATCGTCGCTATTTGATAACGCGCTCCGAGATCTCCTGGTCTTGCGTCAAGGGCTCGATTCAGGTAGTTCCTCGCCTCTTCATATTTCTGGTCCTGCCGCACCAACACTCCCATCTCAAGATTCGAGTCGAAATTGTATGGATCGACTGCTAATTCCGCTTTGAACTCCTTCAGCGCCCGGTCCGGATCGCCCGTGACTTGCAGGGACTGTGCATAGAGGAGGTGAACGTCCGGAAGCTTTGGATTGAGATCCACGGCTTTCGCAAACTCATCTCTCGCGCCCGCGAAGTCTCGCACCTGCATCTTGGCGCTGCCGAGCATCAAGTGCGCTTCTGCCGATTCGCCATGGCGCAGAATGCGATCAACCAAGACCTGTCCTCGCTCCGGCTGATTGTCACGAATCAGCGCTGTCCCGAGCACATACGTGATCGCCAGATCGTCCGGATGATCGCGCTCGGCGGCCTGCAAGAGCCGAATGACCTCTTTGTTCTGACCCATCCGCAAATAACAATCCGCCAGCAAAAGCGTTGCCTGATTATTTGCCGGAGTCTCTGTATGAACCTTGGCTAATTCCTTTGCTGCATCGCCGATCCGTCCCATCTTGTAGTACGCCAACGCGAGATTGAGCGAAGCTCCCGGAAGGGAAGGGGACTGCTTCAAGGCGGCCTTATATTGGGTGACTGCTTCCTCGAAACGGCCAAGTCCGGCGAGCGCCGCTCCCAGATTCGATCGGACTACCGCTGCATCAGGTCGAAGCTTCAGAAACTCGCGATATTCCTTGACCGCACCATCGAGGTTGCCGGCCCGCTGCTTGGAAATTGCGTCTTGGACCAAGGCCTCGGGAGTCTGCGCCGAAGTCATAGCGGCGAAGCTCACAATTAGGAGGAAACCGCACCTCCACATAATGCTTACTGGACTCCTCGCGGCAAAAGAGTCTGCTTCACTGGCGTACTCGCCGCTCGAATTGCAGACTCGAGCTGATCGGGTTTGAAGTCGAGCTCACTCAGTCCCGTGGCAAAAATGATCTGCCCCTGGCCATCCACCAGATACGCTTTGCTGGGCCAAGCCGAGTACGCCTTCTCCGCGTCACCACTCATGTCATCGAGGAGCGCCGGAAACTCAATATGCAGCTTCCGCATACACATATTTGCGTGTTGCTGCTGCTCGCTCAGGTTCGCAGCAGGGCGCAACATGATCCCCTCCCGTTCATTCCGAGTGCTCTGCCAATCCGCTGTTGAGTGCGCCTCGCGAATGTAGATCAAAACAAAAGACAGCTGGCCCCTGTACTTCGCATATAGTGCGTTCAGGCTCTGGGCGGCGGCGCGAAAATTGGGGCACGTGTAGCTTCCGAAGACCAGCAGAACCGGTCCGGCCTGGCGTAGCCGCGAAAGCGTGATGCGTTCGCCCGAATCCATCTTGGTGGCCGTGAATTCAGGCGCTTGATCTCCGGGTCGCGGTCCACGTTCGTCGTTTGACTGCGCTGTACTTGCCTCAATAATATCGAACTTCTCGTCCCGTGCCATCAATCTCGCCAAGTCTCTCTTGGCGGCAATCGAGTCCGGCCGTATGCGCAATGCACGCGCCAACAGCGGCTCGGCGTCATCCCACTTCTTGCGCGCAATGAAGACCTCGGCCAGATACACGTTCGCGGCGAAATCGGTTGGGTTGGACCCCAACTCCTTCTGGAACGCGCCGATTGCGGGATCGGGATCGCCCGTGTTCAGCAGTGCCTGTCCGTAGAACGATTGAAGACCGGGTAGAGTCGGATTAAGCTCGATAGCGCGGGCAAGCTGGCGTACTGCGGAGGGAAAATCGCCGGCGGTGAACATCTGGCTGCCTAACAAAAAGCGAGCTTCTGCCGAATCCCCGTTGCGGAGAATACGGTCCACGCGTTGTTGTCCTTCTTCGATCCGGTTATCTCGAATCAGCGCCGTGCCGAGCAGGTACGCAATAGCGAGATCGTTGGGATTCTGCTGCTCTATAGGTCCCAGCAACGCGCTGACCTTTTCGTTTTGGCCCATTCTCAACTGACAATCCGCCAGCAAGAGTGTAATCTGCAGATTGTCGGGCGCCGTCTGTCGCGCTTTCAAAAACTCTTGAGCGGCTTCCGGGATGTGCTCCGATTTGTAGTAAGCCAATCCGAGATTCAGAGTGATGTTGGCATTTCCGGGCTCAAGGTCGAGCGCTTTCTTGTATTCCGCGATTGCCTCATCGAAGCGCCCTAACTGCGAGAGTAAAACGCCCAGGTTCGAGTGTGCCGCCATTTCGTTCGGACGTAGGGCAAGAAAATCTCGATAGCCCTTTACAGCTCCGGAAAGATCCCCAGCCTGCTGCAACTCCACTGCATGCTGCAGTACGGCTTCTGGCGATGACATCTGGGCGTAGAGAAACCCAACCAGAGCGAATCCGGCTACCAGGAATCGAAACATCAGGAACACTAATTGTAATATTTGGCGACCAAAGGGATGGCCGAAGCCATCCCTTTCTAACATTCACTTCGGAGACAGCTTAGAAGTAGAATTTCACAGCCAGTTCGACGATTCGATTGCCTTGTTTCTGCGTGACTGTCCCAAAGTTCGGACTGCTATTTGTGAAGCTTCCGTTTGCATTCTGTTGGAAAGAGAGGTTCAGGTTATTGCCGTTAAACGACCACAACGGGTGATTCAGGAAATTGTATGCCTGAATACGAAACTGAAGTTTCATGGATTCCTTGATCTGGAAGTTCTTGAACAGTCCCAGGTCAGAGTCGAAGAAAGCGGGCCCATAAGATACCGGGATCAGTGTCGGACCATTCTGGCCGACTGCGGTAGGCGCTGAGAAACAACTCGGATTGATGTACTGATGGGACCCCAGGCCCGACATTGGATTGCAAGTTACAAGCGGATTGAGCTGGATGGCGTTGGTTCCCAGAAGCGATTGATTCGAAATTGAAATTCCGGTTAGGTTGGTGGCGCTGACAGAACCTGGGATGACTGCATTGCTGCCGCAAATCACCGGGTATGCGACGCCCGGGGGCAGCGGGGCGGTCGGACAGGGGGCGCCGCTGCCCACCAGCGACATGCCAAAGTTGCCGCCGCCGGCGCCGTTTTGGTAAGTAAGATTCGCGCCGCTCTCCCACTGCGTGATACCAGAGAGCTGCCAGCCGTTGATGGCTCCAGCAGCGAATTTGTTGTTGTGAATCGGGCTGCCGAGTTCAAGCGAGTAAGCTGCGTTGAAGATGTGCCTACGGTCGCCCGGCTGTACTCCGTAATTGTTCCCCAGGTTGAACGGGTCAAGGGTCGCTCCGAAACTACCCAACGTAGTATTCCCTGGGTTCACGATGCCGAGCGATTTACCGTACGTGTAGTTCGCGCTGATCGTGTATCGGCTTCTCTGGCGAAGAAATTTTATCTGTAGAGAGTTGTAGTTCGAGTAAAGGTTGCTGGTGGCCAAATTAAGATCGCTGTAACCCAAAAACGGACGGAAGTCGTTTGCGCTCGCGGTGGATGGGTTGGTCTGATTCAGCATCGCTCCAACTGGAACCAGGTTGATGTTGCTCCCGTATCCACTGGTGCTTTGCAAAGCGTGACTTTGGTTGCCGACATATGCAACTTCGAGCAGACTGGACCATGGCAGACGTTGCGAAATGGTGAAGCTGTAGCTGTCGGTATACGGTTGTTTGTCGTCCCTGCTGTCCACAGCGACAGGGGCCGGTGGCGCGGCGGTGAACGGTATAGAGCCCAGATTCTTCACTAGCAAGGCTGAGGTTATATTGCTTGGAGCCAAGTTGACCGTCTCGGAACCAGCGGAGGTGTCCAGCCCGCTCGTGAACTGGCCCGAGTGGTAGTAGAATCTGCCCCAACCGCCGCGGAGGACGGTGTTCCCTTTCCCGGTGAGGTCGTACGCTACGCCGAACCGCGGCTGCCAGAAGAGCGTTCGCATGGGGAATCCGCCGACCGGAACGGCTGCATCGCGCGCATGCCATTGGAATCCGCAGAACGTGGGAGCAGATGTGCAACTCGAACCCGCGTACTGGGAGGGGATAAAGATCGAGTACCCGAAACCTTCGTCGTCCGCCCAGGGCGTGAAATGGGTCATACGTAGGCCGAGTTCCAGTGTCAATTTTGGAGTCACTTTCCAGGAATCCTGAATGAATCCCTCATACGTGTTGTAGGAGATATCGTTGATGCGATTGAAATTGGTCTGAGTGAAATCGTGTAGGTTTCCGGTCAACTCGTCGGCATACGGATTGCCGGTGGTGAACGGATTGCCTGAAGGATCGAATATCATCTGGCCGTTCGTGTTGTTGTTGGCTGGCTGGGCGTTCCGGATCCATTCATAGAAGAAACCAGTTTTGAAGGTATGAGTGCGCCATACCTTCGTGAGCGTGTCGCTGACGCTGGGCATGTATTTGTTCGCGTAAAGGCCGGCGGAAGCTCCACCTGCCTCGAAGCCACCCGGATTGAATATGAGCGCTGCCTCGCCGCCGAACTGGCCAAAAGAGGGAATCTGGGGGACATTATTCTTGAAGAGCAGTGGCTCGTCGAAGCCGACGTTCTTGGGGTTGACTTTCGCCGGATCCGCAAACACGTTCGGAAACCCGACAAAGGTGTACGCCATGACGACTTCATTCGTCATCGTCGGGCTAAATACATGGGTCAATGATCCTGTAACAGAGTCCGATCGGTTTTTACCTTCTATGGGCGTCGGGTAAGGAACTTGGCTATTGTTGCGCCACCACAAGCCCACCGGAAACTGCTGCGTCTCGCGTTGCAGGTTGTAGCGAACAAACAGCTTGGTGTTGTCGCTGATGTTGTAATCCACACGCGACACCCACTGAACGTTGTTTCTGATTGAAAATTTCGGACTGGACGTAGTTATATCCGCCGGTCGCGTTAGGATCCGCATTCGGCGCGGGGTACAGCTTCATCAGCGCCTGCATGTTGGGATCGATCATCGAAGGCGGGATTTGTCCACCTGGAAAGAGCGTCTGATTGAGCTGTCCCGGAGGCTTTCCCGAAGCCGTGATGGTGCCTTCCTTCGCAAGTTCGGCGGGGCTAAAATTCCCGTTAATTTCGCCGGGTGTTGGAACCGTCGCTCGGAGTAGGCCCGTATCGAGAACCTGATAGAAATATTCGTAGCCCGTGAAAAAGAACAGTTTGTCCCGGTTCTTGTTGAAGTGCGTCCAGGGGATGAGCACGGGACCGCCGATGCTGGCGCCCGGATAATAGTACTTATTCTCCGGCTGTTTCTGGCCCTCGGCATTGAAAAGTGCGTCGTTTGAGTTCAAAACGAAGTTCCGGGCCGAGAAGAAGGCGTTTCCGTGGAACTGTGCGCCTCCCGACTTTGTCACCGTCGTGATGACCATGGGGCCCTTCTGTTCTTCAGCGCTGAAGTTGGAGGCCAGAACCCTGAACTCCTGAATGAAATCGGAGTTGGGGTTCACGGGGGTGTCGCAATTGCAACCGGGGTCTGAAACGTGCGCACCGTCAGCTACGATGTCCAGAGTGTTGCCCGGCAGGCCGTTGTAGCTGAATGAGTTGTTGAGGGGACTCTGGCTTCCGGCGTCTCCATTGGCGTTGATCCCTATGACTTGCCCGCTATAATTCGCTTTGTTGGATGTACCGTTGTTATTTCCGAAACCCGGCATGATCTTGAGGTACTCAGCGGCGTTGCTGCCGACCTGGACATAATTTTGGAGTTCCTTGGTAGTCAGGATGTCGGACTTCACGCCGGAGTCGACCGGAGTAACGATATCGGCAGCCCCCACCACCTCGACAGTTTGGTTTGTACTGCCGACCTGCATAGAGGCATTGACGTTGCGCTTTTCGCCCCCTCCTAGAGCGATGCCCTCGGCCTTAGAGGTCTGAAAACCGGGCGCCTCAACCGTCGGCACATATGTTCCGACGGGA
>JBPCLH010000043.1:0-27730 GCA_051003475.1 Bryobacteraceae bacterium | reverse complement strand
ACGCAATCCCACAGAGCCCGAAGAAGAACAATAAAGCGCGCACGAAACGCACGATGGTGTTCCTGGACGGATGCGGATCAATACGCCGAGTTGCGTTGTAACTATGGAGCCCAGGCTTAATGAAGTAAACATGACGGCTGCCCTTAATTGTGAGTGAGGCCTTCATATCCCCGGAGCTACTTCTTCTTCCGCCGGGCCTCGTTTTGTTGAGTGATCAATTCTGAAAATGGGGTAACAGTGTACGCCGTCCGAGTTCGTACGATCAGCTTCCGATGATTTTTCGCTGCGGCGGTGACGTGAACGGATCGAAGAACGCGCCGCACCTCGAGATCAGGCGGTACATATCCTATCGAGTACCGGTTTCTGATGTCGGTGGATATTTTGTGAAAGACGGGCACAACATCTTGCAGCCGGGCGGGCTCAAAGTATTCACCCCCGCCTAGCTTCGCGAGTTTTCGAAGAACATTCGGATTGCGGTCCCGGTCTTCCGGGTCGAACAAACCGATCGTGTATATCGTCGCGCGAGAAGCCTCAATCAATGTAATGAGCTCGGACAACGAAATCCGGCTTACATTGTCACCGCCGTCACTGACGACAATGAGGGTTCTCTTGTCCTGATGGCTGAGTTCGAGGTGTTGCAGCGAGTATGCGACCGCGTCGTATAGCGCTGTTTGCCCCTTCGGTTCGCCGTAATACAGCGCTGCTCGGAGTCTTTGAAGACTGTCAGTGAATGCAATTCTGTCGGGCAGACCGCGAACGACACGGTCGTTGAAGTTGACCACAAAGAATTCATCTTCCGGATTGCTTTCCTTTGCGAACGCTAGGCCTGCAAGAACCACGTGAGGTCTCTTGAGGCGCATACTTCCGCTATTGTCGACTATTAACCCAACTGTGACTGGCGTGTCGAGAGTCCCAAATTGGGTGATTTCTTGGGCACGACCCTCTTCAAAAACCTGAAAGTCCTTCTGAGTTAAGCCAGTAACATATCCGCCCCGGGAATCCTTCACGCTAACGTCAAGAAGGACGAGATTGACGTTGTCTGAGAGAGTGTAAACGCTTTGGTCGGATGAGGCCGCTGACTTCGCTTGAGGCGTTGCGGTTCCAAGCGTGCGACCATTGCCTGTTGCCAAGAGCACCGCCACCGCGGCAAAGCAGAACCCGCTCTGATTCAAATGTATCCGCCGCATCGCTCCAGGACCTCGGCAGTCTTTTTTACAACGAAAGCGGCGACTGAACACTGAAGCGCCGAAGCGCGTGAGCCGGCAGTTCCGGCCAAACTTGGCTGCTAAATCGGCCTATGCCCGGTTTGCGCCGAGCGTAAGCAACCCAGCGAGAGTAAGCGAACCCAAACCCACCAGCCCGATCAAAGGGTTGACGCTGGCTGTATTCGGCAGTTTCCGCTCTTCAGGCGCTGGAACCGGGACCGCTGTCGTATCCTGCTGCGGCTGTGCTTGCTGTGTCCCCGCTTGCGGTTCTGGCGCTGGCGCCGGGGCAGGTGCGGCGGGAGCCGGTTCGGGTTGCGTTACTGGCTCGGGAGCGGGCGTCGGCTCAGGCTCTTTGTAGCTCGTCGGTACGGGCACAGGAACTGCGGATGCTAACTGCGCAACTAATTTCTTGGGATACGGAAATTCCTGTCCGAAGTTGTCCCCGGGATAGAACCAAGCGCGGACCGCCTTTGGAACTCCTGCCGGAGTTTCCCAGAAACTGAACTGTGTGTTCCCTTGCGGCTCCAGACGATAGTTGGCTAGTGCCAAGACGGTCGTCTCCAAATGGCGTTGATCCTTATCGTAGATCTGAACGATATGGCGATTCGATGGAGAGTCGAGCAGCTTCCAAACGTACGTACCGGGATCCAGTACTTTGTTGCCCGCGATGATCGGCTCATTCACACTCACGATCGTCATCTTGTCCCAAGCATCCGCATGCGCCCGCGGAACGAAAGCACTCCCCAGCAATCCCACTCCGGTTATCGCAAGGGCACCGATGTAAAAAGAACGCACCTGACTGCTCACTTTTCTAACTCCTCCAAAAGACTAGGATTCATATTTTTTCTTTCCATCGCGTCATCTATTGCGCGACGTAGGTAAGGTGAGCAGCTTGGCTTCCAAACCTTACTAATTGTGACGAAACAGAGCATTAGGTCGGTTCCAATGAAACGGCTGCTGAAAAAAGTACAGCGCTGGGTCGAAATTCAGGCAAACATGTCCAGGCAGCGCAAACAGGAGGCGAATGCCTGATTACGGCAGGTTAATGATAGAAAATAGCTGGGCAGCGATGCGGTGCGCTCACGGGCTTGAGGGAGCTAATCCTGAGATCGGGGGTAAAGTGGCGATATGGCCCTGGGACACGAAGACCTTACAACCGCAGCTTTAGATATTGGAGGAACCGGTATAAAAGGCATGTTGCTCGACGGCGCGGGAAAGCCAATCAGTGAGAGAGAACGTGCAGCAACTCCGAATCCTGCGACTCCCGCGGCGATGCTGCGCGTGATGGATGAAGTTGCGAATAGGCTTGGAAAATTCGATCGTGTATCGGTGGGTTTTCCGGGCGTAGTAAAGCGCGGGACCACCCTAACGGCGCACAATCTCGATCCAAAGTGGGTTGGGTTCGATCTGCAAAAGGTTCTCGCAAGACGCTGGAATAAGCCGGTGCGAGTTGCAAACGACGCCGCAGTGCAAGGGCTAGGTGCCATTCGAGGGAAGGGCGTTGAAGTCGTCGTCACACTCGGCACAGGTTTTGGTTCTTCGCTGTTTACGAATGGGTACCTCGTGCCTGGCCTTGAGCTCGCGCATCATCCTTGGCTCAAAAACAAGACGTATGAGGATTTCCTCGGCAAACGTGGGCTTCAGAAATTCGGCCGAAAGCGCTGGAATAAATTTCTGGAGAAAGCGATCACTCAACTAGAGGCGCTCTTCAACTACGACCACCTTTATATAGGTGGCGGCAATGCGCACAAAATTGATATCGCTCTTCCTAAGAACGTCACGCGCGTACCGAATGAAGATGGACTGCTTGGCGGGGCCGCACTGTGGCGCGATCCGGCCGAGGGCCATGAAGGCACGCGTTCGCGGATTGCGATGTGAAAGACGCGCCGCGTTGATCCGCGAAACAGCGATCTGACCAAAAATACAGTCATGCGCGTCCGTGTCGCTCTTTTCATCTGCGCTGCCGTCGTCCTGGTTTTACTCGTAATCTGGCATTTTCAAACCTCACAGCATCCTGAATCTTCTAGCGGTTTATCAACCTCGAGCGTGAATTTGGGCACGTCACCCACGGCATCTGTGGGAAAGACTTCCCCGGACTCGGCTCCTATTAACGTATACGCGCATAATCTGATGTTGCGAAAAGGCCCAAGCTTCCGGGTCTACGTCCGTTGGCTTCGCGGACAAATGACCCGCGCTCACCGTGGCGTCATTCCTTCATTCGACGATCCCGATTCTTTCCTTCTCGACATCAAAATCGGAGTTCTCCGAGCCAACATCGGCGACATCAGCAATTTTCTTAATGCTGGCGGACTGTCGAGCTCGCCGTTGAAGAACATCACTCTTTCCGGAAACGGCGATCAGATGAAGCTGAACGCGACTCTGCGCAAAGTTGTTCCGCTGCCTATCGAATTGATCGGAACCATCACCGCTGCTCCTGGTAACCGTATTCACATACACGTAACGAAGCTAAGTGTTCTGAAGATCCCTTTCAAGGCTCTCCTCGGCGGCTTTCATATCACCATCTCCGACCTCTTCCACTCCCAGGGCCTTCCGGGTGTTGAAGTCTCTGATAACGACATTTTTTTCGATACGCAAAAACTACTGCCACCGCCCCATATCCGTGGACAGTTGACGAACGTGCGTGTCGTTAATCCTGACCTGGAAGAAATCTACGGAGATGCTCAGAGTGATGTTGAGCGGGTCGAGCAGTGGCGAAATTTCATACGTCTTCGTGACGGTACCATCGACTTTGGCAAGCTCACCATGCATCACGTGGATCTGATCATGATCGATATCTCTAAAGACCCCTGGTTCGATATCGATCTGGCTCACTATCAGGAACAGCTTGTGAACGGCTACACGCGGATGACTCCGCAAGCCGGCCTTCAAATTTTCATGCCCGATCGAAGAGAGATTCCGCACAACAAGGCCAACCAAAACATCAGCTTGGAGTGGCTCAAAAATCGCAACGCTCCGCCTCCCCCTGAGGTCACTTCGAAATAGGGATTCAGATGGGCCGCCTGATTCGCAGCGTGTTAAAGAAAAGGACCCATTGGACTCGCGTGCGGAAGACCGAGGTGGAACCGTAAACGATCGTAATCAATCAAGGGTTGAAAGTATTCCGGTTCCTGCAGAGGCCAAAGGGAGGCATGCCGTGCATGTGATCCAGACTGATCGAGAATTCCGTTGACGGCGCGTCTCGCAGCCTCATTCGCCGCCTCCATGCAGGCTACGTCTGTGTAGGTTTTCACGTAATCCGAAGCGAGAAACAGATTGGGAATCTCTGTCGAAGCCTCAGGCCGGTATTGCAGCGAACCTGCCGTATTGATCATAAGAGGCTCGAGATTCGTTACGGCGGATGGATTGGGAAATTGCACGTCCGGATCGAGGAACCAGCTCATGAGGTTATCGTCGCGAACGGTCTCGGCGCCCGACACGTTAAGGTGCGTTTTCAGTTGGGCCCAAACCTCATTTTTTATCTCCTCCGCCGTGCAATGCATTGCTGGCTTTCCGTAGATAATTCCCGGTGTTTCCCAATCCGAGATGTCGACGGACAAAATGCCGCCTACCTGGCCGTTGCCATAATTCGCGAGGTTCGCTTGCGTCCAAAACTGGCGTTGAGAAACAGACGTGATGGCCCATGGCGAATCTGCATAAAGCGTATGGCCAAACTCCAGCGGAACGTCTTTCAGCAAATAAAACTGAATTCCGTTCATCCACGCGATCCGTAGTTGGCTCAAGTTGGCGAGCGATGAAGCGAGCGCCGCGAGCTTTGAGTCCACAAGCCCGGTCATAATCTCGACGGGAACGGCGCAGATGTAATAGTCGGCCGTGATCTCGCGTGTCTCACCATTTGTCTCAACGGTGGCCGCATTTACGCCGTTGGTGCTTGCAGTGAAGCCTTTGATAGCGGTTCCACTCTGGAATTCAACACCTCGTTGCCTGAGATATGCCACCCAGGGAGTTAACCAGACTTCGTTGGTTGGGCCGCTAAGCAGACGGTCGAAGCCTCCGTAGGTCAAAAGGCCGAAGACCAACTGTAAAAAGATATAGCCTGCGGTTCTGGTGCTCCCTTCCTGGGCGCGCACAGCCACGAGCGATCGCGTGAGGCCTTTGCCCAATAGCGTTTGATAGGCCGTCGAACGGTTGTTCGCGTCGATAAATGTCCACCAAGGGATCTGCTCGTATTCAGCCATCCGTCGTTCTGGGCAAGTTGTGAGTAACGCGAACAGGCGGTCGATGAAAAAGAGAACCTCATTATCCGGGACGCCAATCCCGCCGAATAGTTCTTTGAACGCGAGACCCCAGTCATCGATATTCTGCGGCACTCGCGCGGTGAGGATTAGCGGCGGTTTTCCAGCGCGAGCGACGTGAATGCGCGTGGCATGTACGAGGTTATTGAAAACGCTCACATTCCCGGGATATGGGATGCGCATCATTGTATCGGGCAGGTGCCGGTAAAAGGCGGGAAAGAACCGGAACCCATGTTCCCCGGGAAGATCTTTGCGACCCGCCGTTCCGGTATTGGGAACGAACAAGCTGCGAGCTTTTCCGCCGAACACGTCTTGTTTTTCGTACACCGAGACCTCGAACCCGCGTTCGATCAACTCATGCGCAGCGCTGAGGCCACCCACGCCACCGCCTAGGATGGCAACTCGGATTGACACAATGGAACACTGTACTCCGGTCGCATGTGATTGGCAACCCGCGGACAGTGAGACTTTCGGCTAGACGGCGCGAAGATTTGATGCGAAACGGCTGAATGATCCTCTCCACCGTATCCTTGTAGATAGCTAGCCCGCCACGCTCATGGAAATGCAAACGTTTACGTCTACCGCGCCGGTGGCACCGCCCACCCTCAACCTGATCGGCAATACGCCGCTTGTCCAAATCACCGAGTTTGATACGGGGGTTTGTGAGTTATATCTAAAACTCGAATCGCAGAACCCGGGGGGATCAATCAAAGATCGGATGGCGGTGTCGATGATCGAGGCAGGCGAACAAGGCGGGATGCTTAAGCCAGGCGACACGATTATCGAAGCAACGGCAGGAAACACGGGAATCGGACTGGCCCTGGTTGCCGCAGTGAAGGGGTATCGCCTGATTTTGGTCATCCCGGACAAAATGTCTCCGGAAAAGATTGCGCACGCGCGGGCGCTGGGGGCGGATATTCGGCTGACGCGCTCGGATGTCAGTCCCGGAGATCCGGCTTATTACCAGGACATGGCGGCGCGAATTGCAACAGAGACGCCTCGCTGTTACCACATCAACCAGTTCGGGAACCCGGCGAATCCGCTGGCACACGAAGTGACCACCGGGCCCGAGATCTGGCACCAGATGGATCATCGAGTGGATGCAATCGTATGCGGGATTGGTTCTGGCGGAACGATGACAGGCCTGAGCCGCTTTTTCGCGCGTGTTCAGCCGGATTCGGAAATGGTGCTGGCGGATCCGGTTGGTTCATCGCTTGCTGAATACGTGCGTACTGGCAGACTCGTGCCCTCGGGAAGCTATGCGGTCGAAGGAATAGGCGGCACTTGCATGCCTGATATTGCGGACCTGTCGCGCATCCGAGCGGCGTATAGCATCAGCGATTCCGAAAGCTTTCTGATGGCTCGCGACCTTTTGAAGCGGACGGGCATCTTCGCAGGACCGTCATCCGGAACTCTACTTGCTGGCGCGCTACGTTACTGCACCGAACAGACGTCGCCGAAGCGCGTGGTTACGTTCGTTTGCGATACCGGATCGAAATACCTTTCTAAGATGTACAACGATTACTGGATGCTGGATCAGGGATACCTCGAACGGCCGGCCACTGGTACGCTCCGGGAGCTCATCGCGCGCCGCTACGAAGAAGGCGCGGTAATCACGGTGGCACCCGGCGACACGCTGCTGACCGCATTCCAGCGTATGCGGATGGCGGATATCTCGCAGGTTCCTGTAGTCGAGCAAGGCCGTTGCGTGGGTGTATTGGACGAATCGGATTTGCTCCTGGCGGTTCATGGTGATCCAGGCAAGTTTCATTCGCCTGTGCGACACGCGATGACAAGCCGTCTCGAAACGATCTCGTGCGATGCGGGGGTTGAGTCTGTCTACGATATCCTTGATCGCGGACTCGTCGCTCTCGTGATTGACGGCGATATCTTCTTAGGATTGATCACGCGCTCCGATCTGCTGAGCCACTTGCGGCGAAAACTACACTAAGGTTCAGGGACCATTCATGCCTTACCGATTCGGAACACGCGCCATCCACGCCGGCCAGGCACCTGATCCCTCGACAGGCGCGATCATGACGCCGATCTATGCGACATCGACGTACGTTCAACAGAGTCCGGGCGTTCACCAGGGCTTCGACTATTCACGGTCTCAAAACCCAACCAGGTTTGCGTACGAGCGCTGCGTGGCCGATCTCGAGCGAGGAACTCGAGGCTTTGCCTTCGCTTCCGGCATGGCCGCAATGGCGACAATTCTGGATTTACTTAATACAGGCGACCATGTGATTGCGAGCGACGATCTCTATGGGGGAACGTTCCGGCTATTCGAAGGCGTGCGAAAGAGATCGGCGGGCCTCGAATTCAGCTTCATCGACCTGTCCGACCCCGAATCGCTTTCGCGGGCGTTACGTCCAAACACACGTATGGTATGGATCGAGACACCCTCGAACCCCCTTCTCAAAATTGTCGACCTTGAAGCGGTTGCATCAATTGCCAAAGAGCGTGGTTTGCTTGCGGTTTCTGACAACACATTTGCCAGCCCATATTTGCAGCGTCCCTTGGAATTCGGGTTCGATATTGTTGTGCATTCGGCGACCAAGTACTTAAATGGTCACTCGGACATTGTTGGCGGAATCGTCGTGGTTTCGAGTCCAGACCTGGGGGAGCGTTTAAGTTTCCTTCAGAACGCGGTTGGGGCAATCGCAAGTCCGTTCGATTCGTTCCTGGTTCTTCGAGGCCTGAAGACTCTTCATTTGCGGATGGAGCGGCATTGTACGAACGCACAAGAGTTGGCCGACTGGCTTACGCAACACTCCGCAGTCGAGAGTGTGATGTATCCCGGTCTTGAATCGCACCCTCAACATGCGCTTGCACGGCACCAGATGGAGGCGTTTGGCGGGATGATTTCGGTTATTCTGAAAGGCGATCTTTCGTACACTCGCAGAGTGCTCGAGCGGTGCCGGGTGTTTGCTCTGGCCGAGAGTCTCGGTGGCGTGGAGAGCCTGATCGAGCACCCAGCTATCATGACTCACGCGTCCCTGCCCGCTGAACAGCGACATGCGGCGGGAATATCCGATAGCCTCATTCGTCTTTCAGTCGGCGTCGAAGAGGTGCAGGATCTGAAGGAAGATCTGGAGCAGGCGCTTGCCGCATGAAGAAACACGGGGGTTTTGAATGAACAGACGTCGTCTACTGAAGCAAATGGCAGTTCCCCTAGCGGGGCTATTGATGCGGTCCAGTAATGAGCCGCTGATCGCCGCCACGGAGCCAGTCGCCCCGACTACCGAACGAACGCCCCTGATAGCTGAATACGAACGGCTGCGCTTTGGCGTATCGTTTCACTTCAGCATGAACACGTTCACCGGCGACGACTACGAAACGGGGAAGGTACCGGCGACCACGTACAACCCCACCAACCTCGATGTGCGGCAGTGGATCGGTGTCGCGCACGAACTCGGTGCAAAATATGCAGTCCTCACGGCGAAGCACATGTCAGGTTTCTGCCTGTGGGACTCGGAGGGATACGACTATGACGTGGGCGCGAGCGCAAACAAGACAGACGTAGTCGCAGCTTTTTTGGCCGCTTGCAAGGAATTCAACATACGTCCAGGATTCTATTACTGCATTCTCGACCCTCACAACGAGGGCAAGTTCGATTGGAACGCGCCAGTTTTGCCCGACTATTACAAGCTGATCCGGCATCACGTGACGGAACTGCACACGAGATATCCAGGAGCAATTTATCAGCTCTTCGATATAACCTGGAAAATTTCCCAAGAGCAGCGCTGGGACTTATACAGACTGGTGAAAAAGCTGAATCCGAATTGCGTTGTGGTGGACAATCAGGGCTTCAAACAGAGCCGCCGAAATCAAGGGCGAATCTGCGAAGCAGCGAGCTGGCCTTCGGATGTGATCAACGGCGAAGACACTCTGCCGCCATCGGAAGGACATGATCCACGCATCAAAGTCGAAGGCAAGACATATTATTTGCCATTTGAGACATGGCTACCAACCGGCCCGATCTATGCGCCCATGCCGACGATGCATAGCTGGTTTTGGCGCGAAGGTTACAAAACGCAGAGCGCGGAATATATCGCCAACGCATATCACGCTTGCATGACTCGCAATGCGAACCTTCTGCTTAACCTCGGACCGGATAAGACGGGGCGGATACCCGACGAAGCCGTTGAGACGATGCATTCCGTTGCGAAGATGATCCACTCATAAGTGCTTCCTATCCGTGCGGGCGTGCAATTTTGGCGCATCTGTGAAACATTTGGCTTGAAATAGGGTCTGGTGTCATGTGTGGACGTTGAAGCCGGTTGCCGGCGTTCTCATCCTTGCGTTCGCGTTTCGAGAGATCTTCCAGGACCTTTTTCACCCGACTCGTACGGGTTCGCTGAGTGATTTCATAGGGCGGACGCTGTTTCGCCTTTTGCGTCGCCGCCACTCGACACTCTCCTTGGCAGGACCGCTCTCGCTGGTAATCGTCATTCTAAGTTGGGCCTTTGCACAGGCCGTCGGCTTTGCGCTCATCTACTGGGGGGTTTTCCGGGCGAATTTCAAACCTCGAAAGGAACCACCCCAGTTGTAGGTAATGGCTTTTGGCTGATGCTTTACTTTTCGCTGCAGGTAATGACGACTCTGGGTTTGGGTGATTTCTTGCCGACCGCGGGTTGGCTACGAGGATTGGCAACATTCCAGGCGCTTAGCGGTCTTGCATTGGTTACCGCGAGCGTGTCCTGGGTAGTGCTGCTGTATCCGGCCCTGGCTCGGATGCGGACTCTTGCAAGACGTGCATCGATTTTGGCCCGAGCGGAGAAAAAGACAGGTGTCGATATCGTTTCAGGGGACGCTCAGTTTTTACTTGGCGATCTTGCCTTAGATGTAATTCGGACCCGGGTGGACCTTATCTATTTCCCTATCATTTACTATTTTCGCTCCGAGAGCGGCCGCGCCTCTCTTCCGGAGTCGCTACCGTATCTGGTCGCGTTTACTGACCGGGCGTGCAAGACCGAAGCTCCCGATCGAGTTCGCCTGGCCGGTGCCACGCTCCGTGCGGCGTTGGACGATCTCGCCACGACTCTCCGTGATCGGTTCCTTCCCAAAGGAGCCGCTGATACGGAGGCGGTGTTCCGAGCCTATGCCGAGGATCACCTTACTCGTACCGTAAGGCCCTGACAGGCTCAATTCTCATCGCTCGAAGAGCGGGGAAAAAACAGGCGGCGATGGTCGCGAGCATCAAAATCAAGGATGTTGACGCGACTGAAGGCAGGTCAAGCGAAACTCCGAAGACCAGCCCCTCGAGGAACTGCGTGAGAAGCAGCGCGCCCAAAATGCCGACGACCACACCAACAAAGCCCATTGATGCACCTTCGCCGATAACGTGCAGGAGCAAGTGTCCGGGTTTTGCCCCCAGTGCCATTTTTATGCCGAATTCGGTCATGCGTTGCTCGACTGAGTAGGAAATCATGCCATAGATGCCTACCGTTGCGAGCCCTAGGGCGAGGACAGAAAACATGGTGAGGATGAGTGTGAGGAACCGGGGCCGAGAACTTGCGGCGGCCATTACGTCCTCCATCGTGCGAACCCTGGCAAGCGGCAGGCTTGGATCGATTGAGGCGATGACCCGGCGAGCTTCACTAGCCAGCGAGGGAGGATCGCCACTCGTTCTAACGAGTACGTCGGGGTTATTTAAACCGTCGGTGTCGGGGAGGAGTTGATACGGAATGAAAAGCTCGGTTCCCGCCGCCTTGTCGAGACCAGCATTCTTGATATCTGCTACCACGCCCACCACCGGAATCCAGAGACTCTTGGGGCCGGCGAGACGTACGCGCTTACCGATCGCTGATTGATGGGGCCAGAATGTGCGAGCCATGGTCGCATTGACAACCACGCCAGGTGAAGCTGAGCCGCCATCACGCGGCTGGAGAAACCTGCCCTCGATCAGGCGCCCACCCAGAGTTTCAAAGAAGCGGTCTCCCGCGATTTGCCAGTAAGCAACATTTTGCATGGGACCGTTAGGAACCCGAACGAAGTTTTCGATTCCGGTATCGTTATCGCTTTCGCGGCGCTGAGGCGGAAGCCCGTACATCATCGTGACGGAGGTCACACCTGGTAACTGCCCCAAGCGTTCCTCAACAAGTCTCCAAAAGCTTTTCATCGCGTTGGCATTCTTGTAGGTTGCGTCTGGCAGAGCGATGTTGAAGGTCAAAAGCGAGTTTGGGTTGAAACCAGGATTGACCTGCTGGAGATTCCAGAAGCCGCGAACCATCAACCCCGCCCCAGTAAGCAATAAAAACGCCATCGCGATTTGAGCCACTGCCAGCAACCATCGGAAGCGCTTTGATGCGACGCTTGCGGACGCACGGCCACTGGAGGCTTTCAGCGTTTCATAGACCCGAATCGCAGACACATGAATGAGCGGTGCAAGACCGAAAAGTATACCAGTGAGCAGTGACACGATAAAGGTGAAGAGTAGGACCGTCCAATCCAATCGGATCTCCTCTACCCGCGGAATGCTTCCTGAGTTCGTGGCTTCGATGAGCTTGAGACTCTGGACGGCAAGCGCTACTCCAAGCACGGCGCCAAATAGCGAGAGAAATGCGCCCTCAATGACGAATTGCTTCAAGAGGTCGGCCGTTGATGCGCCCATCGCTCTGCGAATTGCGATTTCCCGCTGCCGCGCCTCACTGCGAGCCAGCAATAAATTGGCTACGTTAACGCAAGCAATCAGCAACACGAAGGCAACAGCACCCAGCAACATCATCATTGCCTTTCTGACACCGCCGACCACTTCGCCATAAAAGGGGTAAACCGTTACAGGGTGATTCTTCGGACTGAACACGTGGTGGTTGGGGGATGCGGCTTCACCCCAGCGAGCGACCAATCGCGACATCTCATCTCGTGCTTGTGCCAGAGTGATGCCGGGACGAAGGCGCCCCAGAACGTCATAGTCATGCCCGCCGCGATTCGTGCTTTTAGGATTGAGTTGTAGCGCCGACCACGCTTCTGTCTGGTCAACGGCTCCGGGCGGGAAGACAAACCGGTTGGGCATAACGCCGATAATCGTTGTCTTTGCACTGCTTAAATACGTATCTTTTCCGATGATGTTTGGATTGCCACCGAAGGCTCGTTTCCATAGACCGTAAGACAGGATGACAACGGGTGGCGCGCCTGGTACATCATCCTCCCGCGTAATTGTGTGACCGAGCAAAGGCTTGACACCGAGAAGCGGCATGAGATCAGCATTGACGAAGGAGGTCGTCACACGGACGGAGCGGCTAAGACCTGCGATGTTGGTACCATTTGTCCTCCACGCACCAAGAGATTGGAACGACTTTGCCGTTTTAAGATCAAAGATCTCAGGCTCAGATACCCAGAATTTGTGAAGACCTCCATTGGGGAACTTAGGGAATTCCGTATAGATGCGGACGAGGCGATTGGAATTCGGGTAGGGAAGCGGACGCAAAATTACCGCGTTCACGATGCTGAAGATCGCAGAAGTGGCTCCGATGCCCAGCGCCAGACAGAGCAGCGCGGCGAGGGTGAAGCTGGGAGTGCGAATGAGACTGCGAAGCGTGTAGCGGAGTATGTGGAGCATGCCTGATCTTTAACGGTGCACGAAAAAGGCCGATTGCTCGCAACGGGAAATCAACACATTGCGGCGCTTGGTAGAAGCGTGCATGTTCGGAAATGGGACAGGGTTCCAGGTGTCGGATGGTACCGGGGCTGATATGGATCAGGAGCCACGGCTACCGCGCTACTTGGGTAACTTGCTTGGGCAACCAGAAGGGCTCTTGAGCGGCGATGAACTCGACCGGCACTTCTGTGACGAATGTTTTCAACCACCGCGCACATTCTTCCATGCCCGTTTGCTCGGAGGGAATGTGGCCCAGGATGACGAGTGCCTTACGCTTATGCTCGGTAGCCGCGTCGGCGACATATTCGACCGTTTCCCACTCAGGTGTTTCGCCAATGAGCAAGACCTCGACATCGTCCCGCTCAAGCATTTCAATCTGCTTTGTTGAACCGGCCGCGCCGGGGAGGAAGGCTACCCTTGTAAGTCTCATGTCCGGATCACCGACGACCCGCATGGCGCGAATACCGAGGCGAATCTTCATCTCTTCGGCTAAGCGGTCCAGGGTGGTTTCAGGAATTGCAAAGAGATTTTCAGCTTGCGAGTTCTGGAACTTTTCCCATCCAAGCGCGTGCGTCATGCCGAGGAGAATGCCGTCAGGCCGTCGCGCGTGCCAATGATCGTGGAATCGCCAGATAACCAGACCGTGCTTTTCGATAAATTCTTGCTTGGCCGCGAGCACAGAATCATTTTGCTTCCTCAGATTGTCCGTTGTGTCGAGGTGATTGTAAAACGTGGGCTCGTGCGTAATGATCAGGTTCTTGCCTGAAGCGGCGGCGCGCTCAAGTACGTCAAGCGTCGCCATCATTGTTACAGCAATGCCTGTGACCGGTGTATCGGGATTGCCGGCCTTGAAAGAATCGACCGTTTCCGTTCGCCAAGGCACGCTGACATTCTTTTGGATCTGCTTGATGATGTCGCGTGCAGTGAGTCGCTCACTCTGTGCGAATGCTGCAACATGGATCAGGCTCACAAGCGTGAGGCTCGTAAGCAGCTTAACGGTCATGTTCAGAATGCCGTTTTGTTCGAGTTAGCTGATTCCGGAACATGGCAGAATACGGTCGCCATGCCGGTGAGCGCAGTTCTTCGATTCTCGCTTTCATCTTGCGCTGCCAGTTCGGATATTGAGCGGTGCTTCCTGGCAGATTTTGTTGCTCCGTTTCCTTTGTGAAGTCCTCCTGATTGAGTAGCAGGATCATGGATGGGACTTGCGCCAGGAACCCTACAATTGCGTTATGGAGATCACCGTCAATTTCTCGGACGTGCTCGGCATTGCGCGCGTAATATTGAGGAAGCAGATTTTCCGAGTGTATCGTGTCGAGCATCTTCTGCTTTTCACGTTTTCGATCCTCTAACTGAGCCTGATACCCTCTTTCATCCGCCAACCCGGCGGCTTTGCGGGCTTCAACGTCGCGGGCTTTCCAGAATCCTGCGATAGTCGGCAGATCGTGCGTTGTCGAAGAAACCAGTGCGTGATGTGGATACTCGTGGCTGTGCTTGAACGATCTATCGTGGTGCCTCTCGAAATAGAAAAGACGGTAGCTCAGGATGCCGAAATTGCCGAGCATATCCCGAATCTCATCGGTGACAGTGCCCAGATCCTCCCCGATAATGATGTTTCTACTGCGCACGCTCTCGAGAGCCAAGATGCGCATCAAATCCACGGCATTATCGCGGACATAGATGCCTTCTGCTGCTTCCACGCCGTCGGGGATCCAAAACAGTCGGAACAGCCGCATCACGTGGTCGATTCGCAAGGCGCCGCCACGGCTAACGATTTTGCGAATGCTCTCGCGATAGAGCTGATACCCATTTTCGCGGTGTGCACTGGAGCGGGGAGGCGGAAACGCCCAGTCCTGACCATTGGGCGAGAAATCGTCAGGCGGCGCGCCGACTCGGCAGCCATTCACGTAAAAGTCCCGATGGGCCCACAAATCTGAACCGGAATTATCAGTTGCTAATGCCAAGTCATGGTAAAGGCCTACGGGAAGCCGCTGTTTCGCGTAGGCATTAACTGCCGAGAGCTGCTCGTCCAGTATGAACTGAACATACTTATAGAAGTCGACGAGATCTGAATGCTGTTCGGCAAACTCTCGGCAAGCTTGGGATTCAGGAGACTGGTATTCCAGAGGCCAATCGCGCCAGGTCCAGCGATTGCGGTCCTGCTTGTGAAGCACTTCGTCGAGCGCACAGTACAATGCGAACCGATGCAGCAGGTCACCTTCGCGCTTCGAATACTCCGCAAATTTTTTCGCGCGGGGGGCGTGCTCTTTCCGGCTGCGCCGAAACTCGCGGAATAAAACTTTGAGAAATCTCCGTTTCAACCGATCGACTTCTTGATACTGGACGAATTCGGCTTGGCGAAGCTCGTGAATAGCATCCTGTACCTGGGCTGATTGCAGAAGCTGTTGCGCGCAGCGTGATGACTGACATTCTGGAACGCTTTCAATATCGATGTAAATGAGATTTTTATAGAAGATGGACAAGGGCAGATAAGGGCTGGTGTTATACGGAACACGATTGTGAAGCGCATGCAGCGGATTCAGGCCTATAAAGCTGACTCCGATCTCGGTCGAGGCCCAATCGATCAAAGATCGCAAATCTGTGAAATCCCCGCAGCCCCAATTTCGATCAGAGCGCAAACCGTATAGCGTGACGTTGAACCCTGCCGTTCGACCACCTGCATTCAAGTTCTCCGGCAGGTAAGCTCGATCCGGGCATACGATCACGTAGCTTTCCCCCATCAATCTCCCATTGAGTGAAATCTTCAGTTCGTGATAGCCAATCGGAAGCTCTGCCGGAAGGGTGAGGTTGTATGTCAACCACTGCCGATCACCTTTGATTATCTGGGGGGATGGATTCAGCTGGGAGCTATCAATGCTCCCGGAAAGGCGATCGCCATCCTCCAGTAAGATTTCGTAACCAACCGATCCTGCCAAAGAAGCAGGAAGCGTAAGTGGAATCGTTTTTTCAGAGACGCTGACAACCAGCGTCTTTGGGATTATGGACGCCGCATTCTGTTCGAAGCGGCGGGCGCGTTCTTGCTCCAGACTTTCAATGCTTGAAACATCCCAGCCTAACGCTGTTAAGAGGCGGCGACGTACATCGTTTGCTACTTCGTGTTTGTTATGGAGAACATCCCAGTATTCGCAATCAATGCCGTTTGCGTTCGCGGCTCGTGCAAGCGCGTCTTCGTAACTCGAAGCCGGTTCGAATTCGATTTGCATTGAAGCCACGTAATCTAGATGCCCCATCGAGTTTCTTATTTCGCTTCAAAGCACGGTACCAATCGTCCGTACGCGGGCGAGCACATGGGATAATTCATAAGTGGGCGATTCAGAACGGTTCGAGATCAGCCAACCTCCTGAGCTCTTCGCGCGGACAGATCAGGAGGAAGGTGCGGAATTCCGCGAGAGCATTCTCACCACAACCTTAGACAATGCGCTGAATTGGGCGCGCAAGAATTCCCTTTGGCCGATGACTTTCGGCCTCGCCTGTTGCGCCATCGAAATGATGTCGATGATGGCTTCACGGTACGATGCGGCACGGTTCGGAGCCGAAGTGTTCAGAGGCTCGCCCCGGCAATCGGACCTCATGATCATTGCAGGCCGGGTTTCGAACAAAATGGCACCGGTGATTCGCCAGCTATACCGCCAAATGCCCGAGCCCAAGTGGGTCATTTCCATGGGTGCGTGCGCAACCTCAACAGGCGTGTTTAGCAACTATGCACTGGTTCCCGTTAACCAAGTGATCCCCGTCGATATTTACGTTCCCGGATGCCCGCCCCGGCCTGAGCAGTTAATTTACGCGATCATGATGCTGCAGCAAAAGATTCAGGCCGAACGCGGCACCCTGATGAAGACGTTGAATCTTGCTTAACTGATCATCACCGCTGGAGCAGATCCTCGACCCAGGGCGGAGTTGCTTGAACGAGTGCTCCGAGTGCGGGGTCAAGCCGCTCAAGGGCTTGTTTCATCTCCCAAGCGATCTTTCTATAAGAGAAGTGTCCTTTGACACCACTGCGCAAACGGGAGATATACTCCAGCTCAGCGAAATCCATTTTAAAGAGAAATCGAGATCTTGACGCAAGGGGAAGCAAGTATTGCGCAGCGGGCTGAGGCAGTTTGCGAATTGCGCCATCAGCCTGCTGTAGCGCTTCCTGATATGGCTCGCCGGCGCCGCACTTCGACAGCAAATCCGGCTGTTCGTAACCGAGACGGTTCGTGTATGGCTGCCGGAACTGTTGACAACGGCGGTGGCGGTGCAGGTCGCGGTATGCGCCAATATCCATGATGAAATCGAACACGTACGGCGCGGCCCGAAAATGGCGGGGCAGTTCGTCTCGACGGCTTCGGGTCCCGAGTGCGACCGCTAAGACGTCCTGTCTGCGAGACAGGGGCCATCCACAAGCCAGATCGTACAGCTCACGAAACGGCCGGTCAGTAACGGGATACAGAAGGGTTGCACAGATGTCCGCCACGTGATCCGACGGCTGCAGCAGGTCCACGGCCTTTACGCCTTGATCTCCGGGTTTTGGTAAATGATCCGAGGCCCACTCTGTGAGATCGGCACGTAAACGCCCGGTGTACTCGTCGGCATCGGCGTGTCGGGCCAGGGTGGGGGCAAGCGATTCGGCTGTGTCCTCGTGCTGCCAAACGCAATCCGGAGTAGCCGCGCAAGCTCTCGTCAGTTCCTCTGCTATTTCTCTGACTTCCTGGAACTCCGAAGCCTTCAGCCGGCGTATTTGCTTCTCTAGCGTTCGTATGCTGGTTACTTGCCCAACTCCGGTCGGGGTGCCCATTGGAAGTAAATAACGTGCTACATCAAACGCTCGGGCTGCGATGTTCCGGCGATAGGTCTCAGACTTCATTTCTGTTGGCTTCGGCGACTGCTCCTGCAGCCAGGTGAACGCACGTTCGTGCACGAGTCGATAGCTGTTGAGCAAAGTTTGGGTCGCGCCCCAATATACCTCGATCTCGCCCACAATCAGCTCCGGAGGCACGACGCTGCCGGAAGTGGAGAAGTCCTGATAACGCGAGCTCCTTGCTTGGCCGTCCCAAAGTTGTTCGTCTTCAATTTCGGCTGCGGCTAGCTCAGAAATGCCCTCGAAACAGACCGTCACGTGTCCGAGATCGGCGATTGAGGCATGCCCGTACTGGAAGTAGAAATTTTCAAGAAATTTGGCGGAGTCGTGCGAGCGCACCCACTCGACCGACTCGATGATCGAATCCGGCGACCGGCTATAACGGGCCAGCGCGTAGGCGAGCTTCTCAGGAGGCATCGGGGCCACTGTAAGCACGCGCTTTTTGGAGGGGTTGGGAACCGCCGCCGGTCCAGACATGAAGTCGCTATCATAGCGGATTCGTCATGCGAATCAGAATCAAGAAACTGCACTCGGCCGCTCACCTGCCCGAGTACGCGCACGGGCCGGCGGAAGACGCCGGATTGGATATCCGGTGCGTGGAAGGAGTCGTGCTTGAGCCCGGCATACCGCAAGCTGTCGCGACCGGCCTCGCTCTTGAAATCCCTTGCGGGTATGAGATGCAGATTCGCCCCCGCAGCGGTTTGGCGCTGAAGCACGCGATTACCTTGCCAAACTCGCCCGCAACCATTGACCCCGGCTATAGAGGCGAATTGAAGGTGATTATGCTAAACCTCGGCAAGACAGCGTATGAGATCCGCGCCGGTGATCGAATCGCGCAATTAGTGCTCGCCAAGTATGAGCCTGTCGAGTGGCAGGAGGGCGATCTGGCTGAGTCTGCCCGGGGTGTTGGGGGATTCGGCTCGTCGGGCCGGTAAAACGCCCTACTCGTTCCTTTCAACAACTTCCGCAGTTAACTTGCTCGCCAAGGGTTGAGTCTGGCCCGCGTACTTGTTGCCAGCTTTCCTGTAATAGGGCACCGACACAGGCGATGAGAGCTGCTCGAAGGTGAACGAGCAGATTCGCATGCCGGCATACAGTGCAACCGGCATGATGCCCAGATTGCTGAGCTCAAGCGTCGCCTTACCGCGCCATCCTGGATCGAACAGGCCGGCAGTTCCATGCACGATTATGCCGATTCGGCCCAGGCTCGACCGCCCTTCAAGGCGCCCCAGAACGTCGTCGTCCAGTTCGAGAGTTTCCTCTGTAATTGCCAACGCGAATTCCCGGGGCTGCAGAATGAATGCTTCCCCCTGCTTTACGTGGATCGTACGCATGATGTCCTGTATTGCCCCTTTCTCGCGGACATCAATGTAAGGATACCGGCTGTGCTCGAAAACGCTGAACTCAGTGCCCAGACGGAAGTCTACCGAGCAGCTTCCAAACTGCTCGGGCGGAAGGCCGGGTGCGATACGGATCTTGCCCAGTGCAAGGTAACGGCGAATATCAACATCCGAAAGAACCATAAACCACAGGCACGCGAACAGTCATCCTAACATGGGCAGGTGTTATATTGAGGATCGTAGTCACAGGCTGGCATGTAGGATTGGGTGCATTCCGTTTGCCCGCGATTACAGAGTGGGCGGCTAGCTCAGCTGGGAGAGCACCACGTTCGCAACGTGGGGGTCGTGGGTTCGAATCCCATGCCGTCCACCAGCGAAAGTCTTTCAGATACGCGTTGAGGGCCCGATTTCTTCGCGTACTAGCCGCGTGCAGCAATTGTCCCCATAGATGCCGAGACGCGCTCTTGCGCGAGCCGTGCACTCTGCTCGCCGCGATCATGAAGCGAGCTGGCGCCATCCAAGCAAGCCGTCGGGAATGATGCCGTCCAGCCTTTCCTGTTTCGAGCCGTAATCCAACCGATTGGATACCATTCTGCGAGAAGGTCGATGAGGTTCTTTACAGGTTGCGAATCTTCAAGTAGAGTCAATCGTCGGCAGAACCTTGTCTTGTGATCATTCCTTGGGATGTCTGGTCCCAAGGACGTTGTGCAGGTTAGGGAGGGATCTTGAATTACAAGATTTCCAGACTAGCGAGATGCAGTTGTTTGTTGGCAGCGCTGCTGGCCTCAATCTGCCCTGGTCATGCCCAGGAAGTAACGGCGAGACTGGACGGCACGGTCAAGGACACGGCCGGTGCACTCGTACCCGAGGCTGCGCTGACGGCCCGGAACGTGAGCACTGGCGTGGTTACAACCGCTAGTTCGGACCCGTCTGGTAATTATGTTTTCCCGTCGTTAGCTCCCGGAACCTATACACTCTCAGTTGGAAAGTAGGGATTCGCGACGCGAGTGACTGCAGGCATCACTCTGCAAGTCGCCCAAAAGGCCACCGTGGATTTTACGTTGACTGTCGGCCAGGTAAACCAGACCGTTACTGTAGAAGCGACGGCGCCACTTGTGGACAGTACAAGCGCGAGCATGGGAACGGTCGTGACGGAAAAGTCGATTCTTGATCTGCCCTTGAATCTACGACGCACTGGGGCGCTTGCGCTGGCGGTGCCCGGCACTATTGATACCACGAACAGATCTCTGAGCTCGGCGAATGAAAACGGTTCCGGATTCAATGACAACAGCTATGGCGGATCGGGGGGACGTTCTTCGAGCAACTTGATTCTCATTGATGGCATGATCTCGCGGGTTCTCAACAACGGAGGCTTCGCGCTGCAACCGGTTCCCGAGATGGTCAAGGAATTCAAGATCGAAAATAATACGTATGATGCCGCCTCCGGTCTGAGTTCCGGTACCACGATGAACCTGATTACGGAGTCGGGCACCAACGCTTTCCACGGCTCCGCCTGGGAGTATCTGCGGAACCGGAACTTAGATGCGCGGAACTTCTTTGCCACGGATCGGCCGAAATATATTCGCAACCAATATGGAGGCGCCGTTGGCGGTCCGATTCGCAGAAACAGGACCTTCTTTTTCGGGAGCTACGAAGGCCTGCGATTGATTCAAGGCCAGACGATAACCAGTATCGTTCCCACGCCTGACGAGAGGGCAGGAAATTTCAGCTCCTTCCTGACTGGGCAGACCGCGAACCTCTGTGCATCCAGCGGACAAAGACCGGTTGTTTGGCCGCTATCTCTTCGGCAACACGAACCAGCTGTTCCCCGGCAATTTCGACCAGTTTAACAATAACCAACATTTCCGAGGTCAGAACGTAGTGGGTGGGTGGACGCACATTGTTAGCCCCAGCTTGATCAACGACGTCCGGATTGGCTATCAGCGGGACAATCTCATCGTCGATTGCCAGGCCTGTCCGCGCCAAGCGGGGCTTCTGGCCAGCTTTGGTATCCAGAATCTCGCGGCGTCATTACCCCAATACGAGAAATATCCCGCGTTTGGGTTTAGCAATTTTTCAGGCGTGGGAGACAGCGGTTACTTCCCGGATGTCGTGACTGACAGGATCGAGAAGTTCGAGGATACTGTAACGAAGACTACTGGAAAGCAGACCATCACTTTCGGCGGCGATCTGAATTTCTGGCAGACGCCCCAAGTCGAGGATCCGATCCAGCTTAACGGGACAATCAGTTTCAGCGGACAGTTCTCCTCTTTGGCGGCTGAGATTCCGGGCGTTAGCGCAGTCTCCGACTTGGCTGATCTCGAATTGGGTTATCCTTCGGGCGGCTTTTTCACGAAGAACGCGTTTGTTAGCCAACTCCACGGTGGAGGATGGTTTAGTTTGTTTGCGCAGGACAACGTTCGCCTCAATTCGAGATTGAGCTTGGAATTCGGGCTTCGATGGGAGTATCGCAAGCAGCCGTACGACTTGCACAACAAACTGGCCACGCTTTATCCGCCGGCATACAACGCCACGCCTGGAGACGCTCTGCTGGTAACTCCCCTGCAGGCTGCCGTCAATGATGCGCTATGTTCGAACCCGCTCTTCATAAATTCCGCAGGAAATTGCCTCATCATGAGTTCGGGAATGAGGGCGCAAGTAGGATTGACCGGTAACAAGCTCCGGGAACTCAGTTATGGCCCCGGCCACGGTAGCTTTGATCCACGACTTGGAATCTCTTGGCGGCCTTTGAATTCCGACCGGCTCATCATTCACACTGGGGCGGGTATCTTCAATGACTTGCCCATCACCAACCTCATTGGCTCCTACGTGAACAATAATCCAGTGTTCACTCAAACACCGACCTACAATACTGCTTTCGGATCACCGCCGCCGATAACCAATGGATTGCCAACTACAACGCAATTGATGTTTGCGAATGCCCCGTTAGCTCCTTTGTCTCAGATCACGTCGCAGCTTATGCCCACGCCGTTCTATCACACACCGACAGTGTACGAATGGAGTGTCAGCGTACAAACACAGTTGGCACAGAATTGGGCGGTGGAGGCGGCGTATGTCGGCAATCGAGGCGTTCACCTGGACAATGCTCATCAATGGGGCAATCAGCCGGTACCCGGAGTCGGAGACCTACAGCCTCGCCGGCCGTGGCCTGACTTCAATCAGATGCTCTACGACACATTTGACGGGATCTCAAACTACAACGCCCTTCAGGCTAAAGTCACTAAAAGATTTTCTAAAGGTTTCCAGGCTTTGGTGTCCTACACCTACGGCAGGATTCTTGACCGAAATGGAGGCGACACAGATTATGAATCCGCCGCAGAACGACAATAATCAAAGATCGGATTATAGCTTGTCGGACAACAGCATCCAGCACCGGCTGGTCCTTAGCCCCGTCTGGCAGCTACCGCTGGGGAAGGGACAGCCCTTCTTCAACAACGGCGGTTTAACGAATGCTCTCGCGGGCGGATGGGAGCTTTCCGGCATCATCACCTTTCAGACTGGTTTCCCGTTTACCGTATTATCGAACCAGGATTTCTCAAATACCGGCTCACGATCTCCTAGGCCGGATCGCGTTTGTAATGGGGCCGGGCCGCAAACCGTGGCCGAGTGGTTTGACATCAATTGCTTTACCACCGACGCCCTGGCCCAAGCGTTAGGAAATGGAACGCCTCGCTTTGGGAATTCGGGTCGCAACATCTTGATCGGGCCCGGGCTGCAAGAATGGGATCTGTCTGTCATTAAGCGAAACCCGATTACCGAGAGACTGAATCTCGAAATCCGGGCCGAATTTTTCAACCTGTTCAATCATCCAAACTTCGGCACTCCCGGCACCACCATCGGCACTAGCACGGCCGGCCAGATTACGAGTGCAGGCAGCCCTCGAGACATTCAATTTGGTCTCAAGCTCAGGTTCTGAGCAGCGAGAAGAAGCCAGAACACATGGCCACGAGAGAACGGATTGCCAGCGATCCAACAAGCACGGCTGTCGAGCGTGATGCGCCCACACCGGGTACCAAGCGCCTCATTTCGCTCGATGCATTTCGCGGCTGGACTATGTTTTGGATCGTGGGCGGGGAGGCGCTCGTCGTGGGGCTCAAGGCCTTAGCCCCGAATGCGCTAACGAATGGTCTGGTATACGAGCTCAGCCATACGGAATGGCAAGGCCTGCGGTTTTACGATCTGATCTGGCCCTCTTTCATGCTGATGACGGGTATGTCAGTGCCGTTATCGTACGCGAAGCGGTCGCTCACGCAAACCCATCACCAGATCTTCATGCGTGTGCTCCGCCGGTGCATAATTCTGTTCCTGCTAGGTTCGCTCCGGGAGTCGATCTCCTTCAATCACCCTTATCTAATTGAGCTGAGCAGCGCACTTCAGCCCATCGCAGTTGCCTACTTCGCAGCCTTCTTGCTTGTGCGTAAGTCGTGGCGCGTTCAGGCCGCAGCCGCGGCTGGCATCCTCGTCTTCTATGCTCTTCTGCTCGCATTTGTACCCGCTCCGGGCGTTCCCGCTGGCAGTTACGCGAGGGATTCGAATTTGGTGCTCTGGACGGATTTAACAACTGTGGGCCGGGTGCTCCCCGAACACTGGGGCACGATGATCTGCACGCTTCCTACGATCTCGACGACGATTCTGGGGATGCTTATCGGCGAGCTCTTGATGACTGGGCGATCCGCAGCCTACAAAATGAAAGTTATTGCTCTCGTTGGCATCTCGGGCGTGGCGCTTGGCTGGGCTCTGAATCCCGTGATCCCCATCATCATGAAGCTTTGGACAACCTCCTATGGGCTAGCGAGTGCCGGCTGGGCGTGTCTGCTGTTCCTCTTCTTCTATTCGGTGATTGATGTTCGAGGCTATCGGAAATGGGCCTTCCCGTTTGTGATTTTCGGTGTGAATGCCGTGGCGATCTACATGTCGCAGAGCATCATTCCTTGGCATGAGATAGTAGCAATCTTTACAGTGCCGCTGAAAGCGACGCTGGGTTCGTTTGAGCCGCTCTTGGAAGCGATCATCGTTCTCGGAATCGAGTGGCTGGTGCTGTACTGGATGCACAAGCGCAAGATTTTCCTGACTGCCTGACGCAAGTCATACGACTGCAGTGCGCGGCCAAGCATAACTGGTACATTCGCGTGTTCGGCTGGGGCTGTGGGCCCCGCTCCGTGGCCGCTATTGCGTTTTCACGGAGCCGATGGGTTCTAACTTCCACGTGTGAGTGCCTAAGCCTGCGGGAATCTCGATCACCTCCACCTGATTGCTCAACTCCGTACTGCTGACTCGTGATGATGGCTGGTTGTCAACAGCGACGCTCACCGCCTTTGCCCTTCGAATCTTCTCCAGGAGCGGATCCGCGAGCACTAGGCGCCATGACGAAGAGTGTTGCTTGAAGTAGGCGCAGTAAGGATCGTACAAGTGAAACCGGAACTGCCAACCGTGGGCAGCCGGAGACTCGATTTGTGTGTGCAAAACCGCGACATACTGGTTCACCGTAACCGTTGCCATTTCATTAGGAATAGCGGCGAGCATCTGCTCCACAAAATCGTGGTCCAGCGAAATATCGCGGTCATGAAACAGCTGCACCAGGGGACCGTCACGGTGCACTGGCCATTGGTCCAGGTGCAGTTCGCGACTGTACTGAATTGTTCCACCCAGTGCTATGCCGGCCATGTCGAGCGCCAGGTCCCGATCCACGTAAAAGTATCGCGGGTTGATCATGAACAGCCCAAACCCGGCTTGAGCGGCTACGCGGGCGCTGTTATGCTCGTACGACTTTGACCAGCCACTGCCGCCGACAACAATCGATTGCGGCCTTACGCCGAAATCTTCGTGCAACTCCGCGATCGACTGCTTCATGTGAAAGAGCTGGGCGAGCGCCGGCGCATCGGTGCCCCGCCGCGAGTCCGCAAACTCCTCGTACCAACCCTCCACAGATCCTTCGCCTTTCAGATCTGCCGTCCACCATGGGCCCGGAGGCGAGTCGAGATCGGTCTGCATGTGGGTCCACCCGTGGCTTTCAATCTCGAGTACCCCCGCAGCAGACGCTGCCTTAAGGGCCCGCTGAGTCGATCCGTAATCCTGCTGCACTCCATAGACGTCAGTGAATTTCTGCGACCAGGGAGAAATCACTCGATGAGTGTTTCGGTCCACGAAACCAGTAAGCACGTTGGCTCCCACCACAAACTTGCGGAGCGGATCAGTAGCGCTGTAGTTAGATTTGAACTTCAATCCTAGAATTTGCTCCAGCGTGGGATGCAGGAAACGCGAACTGATCACCAATACGCTCGTGCCGCCTTTGACCGCTTCGTCGAGCTGTTCCACGTTTTTTCTTTCATAGGATGAAGCGTCGGCAGCCAAAGCACCGCGCCGTAGCGCACCCGGCCACTCCGATCAAAAAGGTATGCTGCACCGAATGTCTGCTGATCCAGGCGGAGAATATCAAATGGAACGGACCACGCTTTAAGCAACGCGGCAACTGGTTGAAACGGGTCCTTCTCGGATTGAATTACTTGGCTGGCGGGATCGCCCCACTGATCCACGACCAAGAGCACGGGGTAAGGTTTGAGTGACCAGGAATCACTTGCCTGCTGCGCCCCCGCGGCCACAAAAGCGATCGAACAAGTCAAAGCTAACCAGAAGCGGCACGGATTGAACATATCTTCAGTCGTGCGCCATTATAAGATTCCTAATAAGCGCTTTTCCAGTTCGATGCGAGATTTTCGTACCCGCGATTACCAATAGATTGTCCGGTTTTCTGTCCTTTGCGTTTGCGATTCTGACATGCTCTCTCGGACATGCCCAGCCATCCACACCCGTCATTCTCATCTCGGTCGACACACTGCGGCCTGACTACCTCGGTTGCTATCAACCGGGGCGGCGACTTAGCCCTCACATTGACGCGCTTGCTAAAACTGCTACATTATTTGGGGCAGTTAGTAGCCTGCTTCCACTCACACTCCCTTCCCACGCCGCCTTGTTCACTTCGACATATCCGTTCGTAAACCGCGTCCAGGAAAACGGCGTCCCACTTGGACACGAGGCAATAACCTTAGCTACCGTTCTGAAAAACAGAGGGTACCGCACGGCAGCGTTCGTGGGTGCATTCATTTTGGACCGGCGCTTCGGATTGAATCGCGGTTTCGATGTTTACGACAGCCCTTTCGATCTTCATAAGCAAACCGTAACCGATGTAGGCGAGCTCAAACGGCCGGGTTCCAAGGTTACTGGCGCCGCGATGCGTTGGCTCGAACACAACTCGAATGCCCCATTTTTCCTGTTCTTACATTTGTATGATCTGCACACACCTTACGCTCTGCCGCAGGGTGTCCGCCTACGCAGCGGGGAGGCTGGTTACGAGGCCGAATTGATATACGTGGACGGAGTTCTCGGCGAGTTCTTCACGTTTCTGCAGGCAAACGAGTTTCTAAAGCAGTCAATCATCGTGTTCACGTCCGACCACGGAGAGGGATTAGGAGATCACGACGAAAGAACGCATGGTTATTTCGTGTACCAAAGCACGATTCATGTGCCGCTCATTATCCACTGGCCCGAACCTCGAAGCACATGGTGCAAGGACGTGTGGACCAACCGGCCAGCCTGCTCGATGTCGCACCGACAATTTTGGATGGGCTCGGAGTACCGCGCCCAAAGGAAATGCAGGGCCGAAGCCTCATTAGGTCAAAAAGCACGGAGCCGATCTATTCGGAAAGCCTCTACGCGCGAAAACACTTTGGGTGTGCAGCTTTGCGGAGCGTCCGGCTGGGACGGTACAAGTACATCGACGCTCCAAAGCCCGAGCTGTACGATCTGGGCACTGACCCAGGCGAGCTGCATAACCTCTATGATCGGCAGCGCTCGACGGCGGCGGCCTTACGCGAAAAGATCGCAGCGGTCCGAGAGAGTTTCCCTACTACTCGATCCAGCGCTCACGAGGCACCCGATGCGCTTGCGATAGCCGCACTCCGCTCGCTCGGGTATTTGAGTGGTACTCCGCCCTCCAGCCGGGTGCAATCTGATGTCGACCCGAAAGATCGGATAGGGGATTTCGAAGAGTTTGGCCGTGCTTCGGCGCTGGCGTCAGCAGGGCGATTAGCGGACTCCACGGCGTTGCTTGAAAAACTCCACGAAAAGCTACCGGACGTCCCGGATATTCTGGTCAGCTTGGCACTGAATCAGGAGCACGTCGGACGATATACAGATGCCGCTCGTAATTTCGCGCGCGTCGTTGAGCACGATCCCGCTGACGCCCTCGCCCATTTTGATCTGGCGCTCTGCTATTACCGCCTAAACAAACCAGACGACGCGGTGAAGGAGCTCCGGGCCGCTCTGGCCATTGAGCCATGGTATACCCGGGCGGAAGAGCTGTTGGCGGATATTTACCTTCAGAAACGAGAATACAGACAAGCACGCGCGAATCTGGATCACATTCTGTCTATCGATGCTGAAAATTACAC
>JBPCLH010000042.1:0-7783 GCA_051003475.1 Bryobacteraceae bacterium | reverse complement strand
AAGGACCGCGCCCGCCGCAATCGTCAGCGACTCCCTTCTAACGTCCTTATCGAAAACGTCTCGGCGACGACCAAGTGTGGTTCGCCTCGGCAGCTTCTGCCTCGACATTTCCGATCAAAGCTAGCGTAATACGGTCAAGTGCACAAACGGCGTTGCATAAAGGGTCCTTTTTGCAACAATTCCAGCAGCAAACCTCAGCCCAGTGGCGATCCTGGTTTTACTGCATCACTTGGACCTGGTCACCTGACCGGATGGTCCCCTCGACCAAAACTGCCCCGTAGACACCAGCCTTGCCATCGTGGACGCGGGCGACATGTCGCATGGCTTCAGGGTTCGCCTGTGCTGTATCAGGATCGAGTGTGATCATTTTGCACCGTGGGTCGCGATCCGTCAACGCGATCACGGCCTTGTTGCCAATCTGCAGCGTGTGCCCCACGAATTCGTTCTCGCCAAAAGCAGTTCCGAACCCGAGATCGAGATAGATATTCGCGCGGAAACGCCGCTTGTCCAGATTGGTCCCTAGTTCCTCGCTTAACTGCCGCACCGTCTGGATCGAAAATAACGAGACCGGGCGGCAATCGGTCATCGCTCGATCAGAACGCAGCAGGGTCAGTTCATGTCTGTCGCGAATTCCCTGACGCAGCGTGTCGATCAACTCATGATCATCAATCGCCAGCTTCTTTCCCGCTGGTGTCTCGACATCCACCATCAACGCAGTAGCTTCCGCGTACACCGGTGTGAGCCCAGGCGCGATGGCTTCGGCCTCCGCGAGGTTGGCAGGCTTGCTCATGTGCTCGGGGTAGCGGTACCCCGGACGATACAGCAACATCTCTTCCTGTTCTCGCCCGGTCAGATAGGGGAATCCTTTCGGTGCCGCTGAACGATCCGGACAGTTGTCTCCGAGTGGCGAGGAGCGCCAATACAATGGTCGTTGTGAAGCGCATCCTTATCACTGGTGCGACGGGCAACATCGGCGGGGAGGTCCTCTCTCAACTCCCGCCGACGGGATTGCAAGTCCGCGCGCTGGTGCGCAATCCGGACGCGGCTGGTCTGCCTGCGGACGTCGAGGTCGTGTACGGAGACCTTACTCGTCCCGAGACCCTCGATGAATGTCTGGATGCGATCGACACGGTGTTCTTGGTGTGGGTCGCTGCCGCGGAGGCTGTCGCTCCTGCTTTGGAACAGATCGCGAAGCGCGTTCGCCGCATCGTATTCCTCTCTGCCCCGCTCAAAACCGCACATCCACTGTTCCAACAGCCTAATCCCTCGCGGGCTCGTGCCGAACTGGTGGAGCGGCTGATCGAGAGCTCGGGACTCGACTGGACTTTTCTGCGCCCAGGGATGTTCGCCCTAAACTCCCTGGGCTGGTGGGCACCGCAGATACGAGCCGCCGATGTCGTGCGCTGGCCGTACCTCGATGTTCCTACGGCGCCAATCGACGAGCGGGATATCGCTGCCGTCGCGGTACGCACGCTCTGTGAAGACGCACATTCCAGCGCGGAATATGTTCTCACCGGGCCTCAATCCCTGAGCCAATTCGAACAGATCGCCACGATCGGTTCCGTCCTCGGCCGATCACTCCGCATCGAAGAAATCTCACCAGAGATCTGGCTTCGTGAGCTGCCGAGCTTTCTGCCCCCGTTTGTTGCGAAGTATCTGCTGGACGCCTGGGCTGCCGCAATCGGGCAACCCGCCTTCATTACCTCCACAGTCGCCGAGCTCACCGGATCGCCGGCAGGGACGTTCCTCGAGTGGGCTACCGATCACGCGGCGCAGTTCCAGGCATGATAGTGCTTTCATTGTCGATTAGGGGCACAGAATGTGTGAACTATGTCTTGTTGGTCGGCCAACAGGAAGTTATGTCCAGTTTGCGCGTCAGCCATTCTCAATTCAAAGCTCGAAGCTCGCGATGGTTCAGCAGTGATACGATTGCCATACTCACAACGCAGCCGTAGTCTCAATAAAAGTAGAAGAGTGGCGAAGCTGAAGCATATGTTTCGACCCCCCGGAAATGTGAGCACATGCGTCAGACGATCAATGTGACAGCACTGCTGGATGGCGCATTGACTCACCAGTTTTGTTACCGATGAGCGGTCGTTGCCTCATGAAAATGTTACCCGTTCATATTCGACATGAAAGGGGGCAGAATCGGGAGGCAACTGAGTTTGGCAACCAGGCGAGAATTGGTCGGGGCAATCGCGGCGAGATACGAATCCGGAACGCGGATCGAAAAGAAAAAGATCCTCGATGAGTTCATCGAAGTAACCGGCTTTCATCGCAAGCATGCGATCAGAGCGCTGCGCAAGGCGGCCACTCCGAAAGATGAAGTGGCCCAAAAGACCCCTCGGGCAAAGCTGTACGACGAAGCTGCGGTCGCAGCACTAACTGTTCTTTGGGAAGCCGCTGATCGAATCTGCGGAAAGCGGCCTCAAACAGGCGATCCCGACGCTGGTCGGTGCCATGGAACGGCACGGGCACCTGCAACTCGGTTCCGAGATGCGCCAGCGAATACTTGCTATGAGTGCAGCAACGATGGATCGACTTCTAAAGCCAGTTCGAGACGTAGCGAAGCAAGGGCACAGAAGGACCAGTCTCAATACAACGCTGCGACAAAGCATCGTTGTACGGACGTTCAACGATTGGAACGATCCACCTCCTGGGTACTTCGAGATGGACATGGTCGCGCACTGTGGGAAGTCGGTCGCCGGAAGTCACGTTCACAGCCTGGTGTTGACCGATATCGCTTCGGGTTGGACCGGCCAACTGCGAACTCTTCAGCGTCGAGTAAAACACTGGCGCACTGAAGTCGCTCGCCGGCTCGTGCTTGGCTCCCGCTTTGAATCCACTGATTCCGTCCACGTCGTGGTTGAGGAAGAGATCACACGACCGCAGCTCCATATCGGACAGCAGTAACTACTTCCAAACGCGGAGGCTATTGAAATGACGGTCAGTGGAAAGCATGGAAAAGCCAAAAGCAGGTTTTCCACCCTTTCCACCGCCCTTGCAAATCGCTCCGCGATTCCCCACATTCCAACAGCCCTGAGTGGCCGAGTGAAAGTGGAAAGCCAAAGACGGCCTTCCCACTTAGCCTCGGCTCGACGATCGCCTTTCCTAACTCCAACCCAAGGACGGCTGCCGTCTCGTTGTCCATCTCAGCATGCCAGAAACAACGACGATCGGTGCTTCGGTAACATCTCTTCATGAGGCAAAAAGGCAGGGAAATTTAATTGTCGGCGATCAATCACCGCCGACAATCACCCTAGCGCGTATCATTTTCGAGACGGGATCGAGCTTGACTACCTGGCCTTGAAGTGTAGTGCCGGCTGGAATCACTACTCGGTCGAATGCCCAGATCGGCTCAATTAACTTCGCCTGAACAACTTCGCCGAATCGGTACGGCACTCGTCGGGTAATATAGATCCGCAGTGGAGTTCCCGCTTCCACTTGCAAGTGAACCGGTATTTGTTGGGTGGCACCAGACTCCCGAGACAACGCGCCGTTTTCAAGCAAAAACAGAAGGCTCAGAAGCGCTAGAATACTCCGACTTTCATACGGCATCGGTTTACTTCACTGAAATAGACGGCCCACTTTGTCCCAGCGTACGCGGCGTTGGTTAAACAGAGGATAAAAGTTTCTCTATTCCGACCGGAAATGAAATACACGTGATCCGTATTATCTTCCGAAGACACCACGAACCAGATCACAGCGGACGGTTCGTTAACAGTACTTTGCCTCCGCTGCTTGCCACAACGTCCAGCTTTTCCTTCCCAACAAGCATCGCGAAGTGGGGCACTTTATTCGCCATTGCCACGATGTACCAGCGCTCCGGTTCAAGCCATAACTTCGTGAACTGCAAATCGTCAATAAAGACATCCGGAGCGCCTGGAGCGTAGGAGCCATACACGAGATTGGCAAATCGCCCGTTGAGAAGCAGCGCGTTCCGTTGCGCATAGAAGAAGACGGAGGAAAACGTATAGTAATGGTGATCCACGATCAGCTTTCCTGGAGGGGAATTCAGCAGGGCATTGGCTAAGGGCCGCGAAGACAAGTACGGATCGAACACAACCATCGCGAGACGCGCGGCGTGGAAGAATAAAACCATCATTATCGCCGCAGCAAGAAAAGCGCGCTTTGCTCTGAAAGAAGCGGTTGCTGCCCCGACACCGAACGCAGCGGCGGCGAGAGCAAGCGGCAAGCGCAGGTAGGCGAACGATTGCAGGGTCAGGTCTTCCATATGCCCGAGAGATAACGTGTAGGCGTTTGGATTGTGGCTCAGTGCCGCGGAAATATCGGCCGGAGTGGCGTTATGCCAACTGGCGGCTAATATCACAAGGGCGCTAAGAGCGGCGCAGCCACACAGGACGGCGAGCGCACGGGTTCCCCACGTTATCCACCTCTCGTTTTCGTTTGCCATGGCCGAACCCAAGAGCAATGCCAAAGCGGGATAAATTGGCATTGAATAGTATTCCTGAGTTGTCGAAAAAGAAAAAAAGACGAGCACAAAACCGATCCAGCACAGGGCTAACAGTCGAGTCCGCCCAGCGCGATCTGCCGGCCGAAACGAGAGTTTCGCCACGGCGGGAAGATAAGAGCTCCATGGAAACAGCCAGATCAGATGAAACAACCAGAAGTACAGGCGAGGCACAGTATTGTAGTCGCGCGGGTATCGGAGATCCAGGAATCGCAGAAGCTGCTCATTGATGAAGAAGAACCAAAAAAAACCGTGGTATTCCCCGGGAGCACTGCGTAAAGTAAAGGCGGACCAGGGCGGGTTGCGAATCACAGCCAATACATGCCACGGCGCAGCGATCAGGATAATGACCAACACACTCATCCAAGGATGAAATCGTTTCCACACTGCGCGGGAAAGTGCCTGGCGAGTAACAACCAGATAGATGAATGCAGCAGCTAAGGGAAATAATACGCCGATCATGCTCTTCAGCAGTAAGCCGACCCCGAAACTGCAGGCCAGCAAGAATGCCCAAAGTCGCGGATGCCGCTCGCCTTCGTCGAGGACACGCAGAAATGCCCACATCGCGAGCGAGATGGTTAAAGTGAGCATTACATCCGGAATTAGAATTCTTGTGAAAAGGAACAGTCCCACACAGGTCGATATGCAGAGACCCGCATAAAATCCAGCCCGCTCACCAAAAGCCCATCTACCAAATGCGGTCAGTAATAAGCAGAGGCCTATAGCTGAGAGCGCAATCGGAATTCTGGCCGTCCAGTCTTCCGGGCCGAAGATCTTATAGGAGAGGGCGATCAGCCAATAGATCAGCGGTGGCTTCTCTAAATACGGCACACCGTCTAGACGAGCTGTGACCCAGTCGCCAGAGATCCTCATATTCTGCGCGATTTGAGCCTGCACCGCATCCACGTCATCCATAAGAGACGGTGGGGAAACAATACAACCCAAATACGCGAAGCTGGAAAGAATGAGGACGACTACATAGAGACTGCCATAGCTTTCGCTGCTTGCCTGTAATGTTCGGATGGAAGTTAGATCCGGATTCTCCATTTTCTCATCCAGAGGAACAGGATCATTAACCCCCACAAGTGGTAACCGACATTAATTCTCCTGTCAAGATGCCGACGGACGAGGCTCTCAAGCGCAGATTGCCGGAACAAACAAGTATATTCGTGAGTATCACTCAACAAGGTATCCAGCAGAAGCTTCTTTAGCGGACCTCTCAGCCATTGATGTGCGGGGATGTCGAAGCCGACCTTCTTCCTTGACGTAATGAAGGCGCACAGCTTATCTTTCATCAAGTCTTTCAAGATCACCTTTTGGCACGACCCCTCAATTTTGAGATGAGACGGAAGGGAGGCGGCAAATTCAACGATGCGGTGATCTAGAAAAGGCGGCCGTACCTCGAGAGAGTGTGCCATGCTGATCCGGTCCACCTTAGCCAGAATGTCGTCGGGAAGGTAATACTTCTGATCGAACCACAAATACTCGGCGAGATCCGGCCGGACTTGGGCAAGCTCGGCCAAAATTTCTGACAGCCGTTCGGGCAGATCCAAATTTAGTAGATCGCGCTTCTCCGGTTCTGAAAAAGTTCCATTCCAATGCACATGCGCCCGCCCTGGCGGCATCCGGCATCCTTCAAAGAATCTTCTCAGCTTATAATCGAATCCGATTTTCTCGTCCGAAACCGGCCAGATCTTGGAAAGCGCCAGCGCTCCCTCTAGAGCAAAGCGCGGGAGCTTCCGCATCAAATCGGATAGCTGATCGGCGCGATAAGTAAGATAGCCGCCGAATAACTCATCAGCTCCTTCGCCGCTCAGCACGACAGTTGCATGTCCCTTTGTCAGCTTCGAAAGAAACCACACCGGCAGAGCGCCCGCATCACCGACAGGATCGTCTGAGTAGTATGCGAACTCCTCAATCGCATCCTGCAACTCGGTACCTGGATTGAGATCGAACTCTTGGTGGTCTGTTCCGTATGCCTCTACGGCCTTGTGTATGTATTTCGATTCATCGAAGGTATGGCCATGGAAGGAAATTGAAAAGGTTTTGAGAGAGGAACTCGAGGCCGCAGAGGCGTAGTGCAGGATTGTTGAAGAATCGATCCCTCCGCTCAACCAAACGCCCAAGCTTACATCCGAAATCAAGTGCTCACACATGGATTGCTGCAGCAGCAGGTGTAATTCCTCTCGTGCTTGCCTCGCCGGCCAAGGCAGACCTGAATGCCGGGGCAAGTGCCAGTAGCACTCATGCCTTATTTGCCCTTCCGTCCATTCCAAATAGTGCCCGGGCGGAAGCTTTTCTATTCCTTCTACAAGCGTCCATGGACAAGGAACATAGTTCAATGAGAGATAGCAGTCTAACGCGGTCAGGCTGAGCTGCCGCTCTATCTCGGGGTGAACGAGAATGGCCTTAATTTCGGAGCCGAAAAAGAGAGCTTTTCCCTTGCGGGCAAAGTACAGGGGCTTGATGCCCAAGCGATCCCTGGCCAATAAGAGGCGCTTGAGCGGCTCCACCCAGAGCGCGACGGCAAACATGCCCCGCAAGCGCTGAAAGCACCTCGTGTCCCATTCCATGAATGCGTGGAGCACCGTTTCCGTATCTGTTCGCGAACGAAATCGATGACCGAGCGATTCAAGTTCCTGCCGCAGTTCTGCATGATTGTAAATTTCGCCATTAAAAACAATGACTGTGCTACCGTCGTCGGAAAGTATGGGTTGGTCTCCACCATCGAGATCGATGATTTTTAGGCGAGTCGCCCCGACAGACACCGACTCCGACGTGAAGATGCCCTGCTGGTCCGGGCCGCGATGGACCAGAGATCTGACGGCATCTTCGATGCGTTTGCGACCCTCTATGTTTGAACTATGAGTGAATCCAGCAATTCCGCACAAATTGGGCAACCCCGCACGGCCGATTTTTTATTCCTCAGAAAGACGCCACCGGAAGAGGCTCAGTTTCTTCTAAACCAGCTGCGGCATTCAGAAGGAGAAGGCAAATGAATATAATCTCTGTTTATTTATCGTCTGTTTAAGAAACATGTCTCGTCATCTATTTGAAATCCTCTTGGGTGTTGCTGCCGCACCTTTTGTTTATTATCTGATTGCTCTATACGGATGTGTTGCAAATAGCGGCACGAGGACAAAGCGGTCGCGAAATTTCTTAGTAACTAACCAGCGAGTCCGAAAATGACTTGGATGAACCGGAGTTGTGCTGCGATATCGTCCTTTGACAACCACCGAACCTGGCCTTTGCGAATCATGTGCATTGCTTCATAGCCTTGAATCGTGCGTTGTGCGCCATCAAAGGAACGGA
>JBPCLH010000041.1:0-3511 GCA_051003475.1 Bryobacteraceae bacterium | reverse complement strand
GAATTCAACGGCTGCTGGCTTTGATGTGGTGAGAGAGATTCGCTGGCTCGGAAAGAATCGCATTTGTCAATTCCACTTCAAAGACAACCCCCACTATTTGGGCGAAGGCACAATTCAGTTCGAACCGGTAATTCAGGCAATCAAAGACATCGGATGGAGCGGCTGGGGCAATCTCGAAACGGATGCTCATGTTGGGAGTTTGGACGCCGACATGCATCGCAACCTTACGTATATTCTGAGGATCGTCGACGCGGTTTACGCCTAGGCTCGGGCTATCTTTAGGTCTGTTGAACTCGATCGCACAGATTTCAAGCTCACGCAGTCGCAAATGAGGGCCGTGAGGTTAAAGTACTCTATTTACGATGAAGTCAGAGGATGAGCTCGAACGCAAAGTAGTCGAGTCGACCTATCGTTTACGATTGACCATGAGAAAACGTGTTTCTCGAATTGCGGGTGTCTTCGTCCTAAGTTTTGCGCTCCCGCTCCCAGCAGATTGGCTGACCTTTGGCCATGACCCGCAGCGGTCCGGCTGGGCAGCGGAAGAAACGAAGCTGACGGTTCAGAACGTAAAGAATCTTGAGTTGAAGTGGTCTGTTCAGCTCGATAACTTACCTCTCGCTCTTAATGCGCTGACCGCGCCAGTCGTAGCGAGAGATGTGGTCACCCCGTCTGGAATCAAAACTCTAGTTTACGTAGCGGGGAGCTCCAATCACCTTTTCGCAGTCGATGCATCGACCGGCACGGTTGCCTGGCAACGCACTTTCGAAAGCTTTGTGAAGGCTAAGGCGGATTCGTTTTATCTCTGCCCTAATGCCATCAACGCCACGCCGGTGATTGACTGGCGGCAGAATCTCATCTTCGCGCTTGCCTACGACGGGAGATTGTTCGGGTTGGATTTGGGTACCGGGAGCATTAAGTTCGGTCCATTCCAGTTTGTTCCGCCATTCTCTAAACCATGGAGTCTGAATCTCAACAATGGTTTTGTTTACACAACTACTTCACAGGCTTGTGGCGGCGACCGCTCCGGAATATACTCCATGGAGGTCGATAAGTCCACGCACCGATCCAGTTGGGAGACGCTTGTCCGGGATGGATATGGCGCGGGTATGTGGAGCAGAGGTGGCGCTGCAATTGGCGGTAATGGCGTTCTGTACGTCACGACCGGCGACGGCACATTTGACCCATCCAAGGGGAATTATGGTAGTACGTTCCTTGCGACATCAACCCCCACGTTGAATGTCTTAGATTATTTCAGCCCCTTGAACCGAGCCGAGATCAACAAAAAAGATCTTGACCTTCCTTCTGGCGGCCACCTGTGGCTTGCCTATCAGAATTACCATCTTATCGTCGGTGGAGGAAAAGAAGCTGTGGTGTATCTGCTCAACGCAGATTCACTGGGTGACAAAGACCACGCGACGCCACTGTCTATTTCGCCTCGCCTTGGCAATCCTTCAAAGGTACTGGAAGAGAAAGGAATCTGGGGAGCACCGGCAATTTGGAAAGACGAGAACGGGCAGCCCTGGATTTATATGACGCTTTGGGGGGAAACCTCAGAAGAAGTGTCGAAAACGGGTGTGACCAACGGCCCGGCACCGCATGGTTCCATAGTGGCATTTAAGGTCGAAATGGATGCATCCTCGAAGGCACCCTGTCTGAAACTTGCCTGGATCTCACCGGACGTGAATCTTCCCGATGCCCCTGCAGTCGCAAATGGAGTGGTGTTCGTCGTAGCTACCGGGGAGAATCCACGTCAAGACAAGTTTCTGGGCAAAACAGACTTCAAGAGCGAAGAAGAATGGAAGCAGAACCTGCTAACAACGGAGGAACGTGGCGCAGGTACGCGGCCAGCATCGCTCCTTGCCTTTGATGCGAAGACAGGGAAGTTACTGTACCAAAATACAGACGCGATGAAAACCTGGAACCACTTCGGCGGTATCGCTATCGACGACGGTAAGATCTACACTATCGATCATAGTTCGACGCTGTATTGCTTCGGCCTTCGAGGTCAGTGAAAACCATCGACGGCAATGCGTCGGGGCAAAGATGAAGCGAGCCAGGCTATTTTGCACGTTTCTCTCATTCACGCAAGCCGTGTTTGCCACTGATGCTTCTGAGTCGTCACGCGCGGTACGTGTCTGCTCGACTTGCCACCCGGCCGAGGCGAAGCCGCACCCTACCACTTCAATGGCTCACGCTCTCGAGTTAGTTCGCGAGTGCGGCATTTTAAAAGATCATCAGGTACTGACATTCAGCGAAGGGAAATATTTTTACCGTATTGAACGTAAAGGAGCCGAAAGCAGCTACTCGATATCTGACGGGCAGCGGACGTTGACAGTTCCGATTGCCTGGGCCTTTGGGCTCGGTTCAGCTGGGCAAACGTACGTTTTCAAGCGAGGGGGCGAGTTCTATGAAAGCCGTGTCAGCTACTTCCGGGAATTAGATGGTCTCGACTTGACGCTCGGGGCGGCAAATTTGAGGCCGACAAATATTTTCGAGGCAGCGGGACGAGATATTGGACGCGATGAAGCAATCAAGTGCTTTGGCTGTCACGCCACCAATGCGGTTCAGGGAGGCCAATTCGCGCCTGACAAGATGATTGCCGGAGTGCAGTGTGAGCGCTGCCACGGTCCTACGCAAAACCACTTGGCGGGGATTAAGCAGGGTGACACGATCTTGGGTGGAATGAAAAAGCTGAACATTCTCTCTACGGAGGAGGTTTCAAAGTTCTGCGGCAAATGTCATCGAACTTGGGAAGAAATTGCGTTCAGTTCCAAACTCGGCATTACAAATGTTCGCTTTCAGCCGTATCGACTTACTAACAGCAAGTGCTACGATGCGGAAGATTCACGCATCAGCTGTTTGGCCTGTCACGATCCACACCAAGAGCTGGATAGAGACGACGCCCACTATGACGCGAAATGTCAAGCCTGCCACGGCGGAGGGAAGACGGAAGCTCGCCACTGCAAGGTGTCCACGAATAACTGTACATCCTGCCACATGCCGAAGCTTGACCTTCCGGGATCGCACCACAAATTTTCGGACCATGAAATCCGGATTGTGAAGCCCGATGAGAAGTATCCTGATTGAATGGGCGTTGCTTTCTTCTCGCCTTAGGCCACCGATCGGCCAGGCGATACCAGTGGCCTACAATTGGCAGCTAAACTTGCATACGGAGCAGTGGTCCGCGGAACACGTAATGTTTATCGCTGGATTACGATTCTGCGTAATTGTTCCATGCTGCGCTCCAAACTCGCTTTTCTGATCTGTTTCACACGCTGAGCCTCCATTGCCGCCCGGGGATCGCCCGTGCGGTGGTAAAGAAGCATGAGATTCACGTGAGCGGTGTAGTTATCCTGATCGATTTGGAGGGCGCGCCGGAGCGCTTGTTCGGCCATCTCGTATTTGCCTGCAGCCAGCCGAACCTGGCCAAGTTCGGCAGCCGCATCGGCGTATTTCGGATCGGTGCTCACGGCCTCCTCAAGTTCCCGCTCCGCATTACTCAATTGATCCT
>JBPCLH010000040.1:0-20514 GCA_051003475.1 Bryobacteraceae bacterium | reverse complement strand
GCCTGGCGCAGCTCGAAGCCGCTTATAAGAATCAGCAGGACCGGATTCAGCAACTGGAGGCCTTTATCAATCGATTCCGCTTTCAGGCGACGAAGGCGAAACAAGTGCAGAGCCGGATCAAAGAATTGGATCGGATTGAGCGGATCGAGCTGCCTGCAGAAGAAAAGACGATCCATTTCTCTTTTCCCCAACCCAAAGCCAGCGGCCGGGTCGTCGCGCAAATGAAAAACGTCGCCAAGAGTTACGGAGCGAAGCAGATTGTCGGTGGCGTGAACTTCACGATAGAACGCGGGGACAGGATCGCCCTGGTTGGGGTAAACGGCGCGGGCAAATCAACTCTTATCAAGATGTTAGCTGGCATCGAGCCGTTGAGCGCCGGTGACTACATCTTAGGTCATAACGCGGAGCCGGACTATTTCGCCCAAGATCAATATAAAGAGTTAGACCCGGAGGCTCGCATGCTTGACGATTTGAGCGAGATGGCTCCGCGGAGCACGCAAACCGAATTGCGCAACCTACTGGGCTGTTTTTTGTTCAGCGAAGACGATGTATTCAAGCGCATCGGCGTGCTCTCGGGCGGCGAACGCAACCGATACGCTCTCGCGCGCATGCTGCTGCACCCTTCGAATTTTCTCTTGCTTGATGAACCTACGAATCACCTCGACATTCGTGCCAAGGATGTCTTATTGACCGCGTTGGAGGAGTTTACAGGAACGATTGTGTTTGTCTCGCATGATCGCTACTTCCTGGAACAACTGGCGACGCGTGTGTTCGAAATTGCGGATGGTGAAGTTCGGGTTTATCCGGGCAACTTCGCCGATTACATGTGGCGTAAACAAGGAGGCGCGGAAAAGGCGCCTACGCTCAATGATGTACTCATCGGCGTTCCGCCAGCGGAGCCCATTCCCATGCCGGCGCGACCGGCTTCCGTTAAGCGAATCAACCCAATAAAGCTGAAGCAAATGCAGGATCACGCGAAGGAATTGGAAGAGCAGATCGCAGATCTGGAGGCTCAGATCCAGAAGTCTGAAGTGAAACTCTCTGATTTTGTAAGCGCGGAAGAGGCGACGCGCCATTCAGCCATTTTAGAAACACAACGCGCTAAGCTCGACAGGGCGATGAGCGAATGGGAAGAAATCACTCACGAGATCGAAGCGACGGCGTAGACGCGGCTAAGGCGCTCTTCCTATGACGGAGGCGAGATGCGAACGCCGAGATATCCGGATGGAATTCGTTGAAAATCGCCTTCACAAAATAACCGCCGTAAGAAATTCCGGTCCGTCGAAGGCCGTCTGCTGCGGTGTTATTCGTTCTATAGCAGAGCGCTCCAACAAAGCAGCCTGAAGCATGAACTGTCACTGAGAATACAAAAAATCGTTCGAGGATGGCAGCTGGCAAGCGGTGGTGCCGGAGGGTATGTCCACATCGTTGCTTCCCGCACTGACTCGAACCCACCGGACGCTTTGCGTGCCTGCCTTAGAGCTACATTGGAGCCGCACGTCGGCCGTGAAGTCTTCGTCTACCCCTGATAGATCGAGTTTGAGGTACCGTCCCGCGCGCTTTAAGCGCAAGATTGGAATTCCAGTCCCATAAATCCAGGTATCAAAAAACAGCGCGAGGGTTTTGTCGGGCTGACCGCCGGGCACGAAATCGCTCGCGACCTTCCGAAAATCTTCGTTGCTGAGGGGCTTCGCCGCGAACTCCCGGAGCAGATGCACCTGCATCTTGGCAAACCCCTCGTCGCCAAGACGCCTGCGGAGCATGTGGAGAATCCATGTGCCTTTTTCATAGACGATGGCATGCCACGTGAGCAGGTCTGCCGACTTCTGCAACCGTATCCCGAAATCGACAGGACCAGCTGACTCGACCGGTGTTCCGTGTTGCTGTTTCGTCAGATCGTCGCGAAACGTGGCAAGGACCTCATCCATCACAGCCGTTCCTTTGCTCCGTTCGAGATACTCAAGTGCGGAGTAATTTGCCATAGCCTCCATGAGCCAATCGGTACGATAATCAGCCGCGCTGACGATGTTGCCCCACCACTGGTGTGCTACTTCGTGGGGCAAAAGCATTTCCGAAAAAAACGTATCCATTCGCGGGCCGCGCAGTTCGCGTGGCCGATCCTGTTTGCGGAGATAGGAAATCGTCGAGAGATATATCAGTCCCGGAAATCCTTGCCCGAAATAACCTGGAATCGGAGACACAGCGACACTATGAATGGGAAGCGGAATCCACCGTTGTGTATAGTCGTCGAGCACGCGTTCAGTCTCTTTGGGGAGTTTCTGCAAAGCTCCACCTGAGTCCGGGTCTAGAGGCGGCTTTTCGGTCACACCCAACTTTTCGAGTGAGACGGCGGTTGCCTTGTTGGCGTAGCACTCGACCCGATACCGGCCGTGCTCCTCAAATACCGTGCTGTAGTCGCCCAGGTTGAAGCCTGCGAGTCGTTCGGGTACTTGCGTTTTGCGATGGATAATGCGAATTCCGCCAACCACTTGGTCGCTCACGGGTTCACCCGTCGAGACCAGACGCAAGCGCTCGGGACATCGAAACGTCAGGTCGAAATTCGTCAGCAGTGGCCCGCTGTAAGGAAACCACGCGTTCCGCTCATCAACAAAATACGAACTATCAGGGGCTTGGTGAATTACAGATCCTTCGTAGCGCACTTCAAGGTTGTAGACCTTACCGGAGGCAAGCGGCGCGGCGGAGACAAGCAGGAATGTTCCTGAGGCCTTCACATCGAGCATGCCGACGACACCACGCTGAAATATTTCTACGGGTTTTTTGTCCAAGGTTGCCGATAACACTTTCAGGCGTTCCGAAAGCCCAAGCGAAATCACGCGGCCGCCATCGAGATTTGGAACGGCATCAAAGCGAGCGCTCAAGGACATACTCAGATCCGAATGAATATCGGCATCGATGCTGAAGTTGCTCAACGTTACAGGCGGCGTTAAATGAGTGGGCTTGTGCCGAGGCTGAAACGCAGTCCAGAGCTGAAACCGCGTATGAGCAGCGCCGGCCGGTACCGAGCGTCCCGCAGCTATGGGCTCGAATTCGTCCGGCTCATATATGACATCGAAGGCACCGAGCTCACGCCCGAAAATGGCTGAGTAAAAAATCCCATGTTCAGGCTTGTGATTGTCCAGAAGCGATTGCACTAGCCGGATATCGATTCCGGAACTCATTTCATGAATCAAAGGATTAAACTGGCTAGCAATGGCCGCCCCTAGTTCCGGTGCTCTGCGGACAGGGCTTTCCCGAATCTGAGCAAAAAGCTCGTTCACTGTATCGTCGGTGAACAGAAACACGGCAGACGTGAAATGTTGGTCCAGGTTGGGTGTGTGAATGAAAGACGCCAGCGAAGCTCGCTCGCTACGCTGGGGCGGGAGAAGTAAGATCTCGCCATCGCCCGCGTCCACCCCGGCGGTCGTGAAAACCGCTGCCACGCATTGGCCTGCGACCGGCGTTACGAAGGAGAGTATCCCTTCGGTAAGAAAGATTTTAATATCGGCGCGCGATAGCGTGAGGTCGCGGATGCGATACGTTTGTTCCGAATCGACCGACATCTCCCGCAACGCTCGGGCAAGTTCTGCTGCGCTGGGCTGATGCGGCGGGCTAAGCTGAGCTGAGTTCTGTGCCGCGGATCCCAGGGATAGTGAACAGATGAGCGCAAGAATCCAAAGGAGCGCGCGAGGCACTATTTACTGAGTTCGGCGCTTTGCTGGGTTGCTGGATCCTGACCCCAGTTCTCACGAATGATCCCAGTCTGATCGGAATAAAACGTGCGCCGCCCGGTACTGCCAAAGGCTTTGGGAACCGCCGTCAGAGCATACCCGGTTGGCGTCTGCGAGAGCGTGAAAGTGAATCCGCTACCCGAGCCGTTTGCGAGACTTGCAGGAATTAGCCCCGCCGCCTGGGGGCCCTCCGCGGCTCCGGTTGAACTAGGCGGGCCGAGTTGGGTGAGCGTTGTCGCGTACTGGCCGAACTGAGAATAATATTGCACTTGCGCCTTTTGAATTGTCCCGACTTCGGCAATAGCAGCCATCTCCTGGGCATGCATCCGCGATTTGCTCATTTGCGGCAGAGCAATCGATAGAATTATCAAAATGATCGCGATGACTATCAGCAACTCAATCAGCGAGAAGCCACGCTGAGAGCGTCGCTTACGTGAAAGCAACACCATACCGTTCATATCATACGACGTGTCCGCCGGGTTAATCGTTGTCTCACATTACCCGGAAGATTAGGCCGTGAAGCCCTTCACAAGCGAGTCGATGGCGCGCAACTTTTGCAGAAATGCGGGTAAATGGTCGAGCCGCAGGGCGTTGGCTCCATCTGAAAGCGCCTGTTCAGGGGCGTCGTGCGCTTCAACAAACACCCCCGCTATCCCGATCGCTACCGCAGCCCGCGCCAAAGGCTCAATGAATTCCGGCTGACCGCCTGAAGCGCTTCCCGCTGCGCCTGGAAGCTGGATGCTATGGGTTGCATCGAAGACTACCGGATAACCCGTAGACATCATGATTTTCAGGCCACGCATGTCGACGACTAGATTGTTATAACCGAACGACGATCCACGCTCGGTGAGGATAATGCGTTCATTTCCAGTGCCGGCAACTTTTTCCGCGGCATTCGCCAAATCAGATGGCGAGAGAAATTGTCCCTTTTTGATGTTCACGGCGCGACCAGTTTTTCCCGCTTCGACCAGCAGGTCGGTCTGGCGACAGAGAAATGCGGGTATCTGCATTATGTCCACTGACTCGGCGGCGAGCGCGGCTTGGGTCGGCTCATGAATGTCCGTCAACACGGGGATTCCAAGTTTGCGAACCTCACCGAGAATGCGCAAGCCGTCCTCAATACCTGGTCCTCGGTATGAGTTCAGGCTGCTTCGATTGGCCTTATCGAAAGAAGCCTTGAAGACAAAGGCACCCGCAATGTCGCGGATTGCGTTCGCCATCCGCAAAACATGGTCCCTACTCTCAATCACGCATGGCCCGGCAATGAGTGCCAGTGGCGCGCAGTTAGAGAACGTTACTTCGGCCGAGCCTTCGCCGACGCGAACCGTTCGGCTCATTTCGCGTGGGAGTACTCGTGTGCCGCCAAGACTTCCTTTGCAGGCCGGGACTTACTTCGCCTGTGCTCGAGCGCCGCGCCCAAGAACGCAGTGAACAACGGATGCGGTTCGAGAGGCTTTGATTTGAACTCGGGATGAAATTGGCAACCCAAGCACCAGGGATGATCAGGTACTTCACAGATCTCGACGTAAACGCCATCTGGAGTCTGCCCGGTGAAACGCATTCCCGCCTGTGTCAGCGCCCGCTCAAAGTCGCGGTTGAATTCATAGCGGTGCCGATGGCGCTCACTGATATCGGTCGTTCCATACGCCGCCAGCGCACAGCTTCCTTCCGCAAGACGACAGGGATAACCGCCGAGACGCATCGTGCCACCGAGCTCATCCACCCCTTTCAACTCGCGAAGCTTGTATATAACGCGGTGCGACGTTGCTGGATTGAATTCGGTTGAGTCAGCATCCTCCAGTCCGCACACGTTACGGGCAAACTCAACCACAAGCGTCTGCATGCCGAGGCAGATTCCAAAATAAGGCACTTTTTCTTCGCGGGCGAACCGTATGGCATTTAACATGCCCGGTATGCCCCGCTTACCAAATCCGCCGGGCACTAGAATGCCATCGAACGCCCGCAGAATGCTGCGGGACTCCGGCCATTCCACACGCTCCGACTCGATCCATTCGATCTTCACGCGAGCACCATGCGCGATCCCCGCATGCAGTAGAGCTTCCTTCAGGCTTTTATAAGAATCCTCGTACTCAACGTATTTGCCAACCAGCCCGATGCTCACTTCGCGGGCCGGATGTTTCATGCGGTCAACCATTTCTATCCAAGGCGAGATGTTGCGTGGCCTGGCTTCTATGTGGAGTAGGCGGAGAATGCTCTCGTCGACTTTCTGGTCTGCGAACACCATGGGGATCTCGTAGACAGAATTGACGTCTTTGGCCGTGATCACGTCTTTGACATTGACATCGCAGAACAGCGCGATCTTCTCTTTGACCTCATCGGGCAGCGGGCGCTCCGACCGGCACAGTATGATATCGGGCTGAATACCAATCGCACGCAGCTCTTTCACACTATGCTGCGTGGGCTTGGTCTTGAGTTCCTGGGCAGCGGCAATCCATGGGACCAGTGTGAGATGAACGAAGATCGTATTCTCCCGCCCTTCCTCATGGCGCATCTGGCGAATCGCCTCGATAAAGGGGAGAGATTCAATGTCGCCAACCGTGCCGCCAATCTCGACGATCGCAATATCGATACCCGCAGCCACTTTGCGGCAAGCGGCTTTGATCTCATTTGTGACATGTGGAATCACCTGCACGGTTTTCCCAAGATAATCACCCCTGCGCTCGCGAGCAATAATGCTTTCGTAAATGCGGCCGGAAGTCAGATTATTGCTTTGCGTGAGCGGCGCATGAGTAAAACGCTCGTAATGGCCAAGATCGAGATCAGTCTCGGCTCCATCATCGGTCACAAACACCTCGCCATGTTGGAACGGGCTCATGGTGCCGGGATCGACGTTCAGATAAGGGTCGAACTTTTGCAAAGTAACGCGTAAGCCCCGACTCTCAAGTAAGCATCCAATCGATGCCGCGGCAATGCCTTTTCCCAAAGATGAAACGACGCCACCCGTAACAAAGATGTACTTAGCCATGACACCCCCGCGAAAGCCGTGACTAGGAATCAGCCGAGTTCACTGAATTCGCCACAGCCGCAAACAACTGATTTACACGCTCTAAGTCCTCAGGCGTATCCACCCCCAGAGACTCGTATTCGGTGTCGACGACCCGAATCCGATAACCGTTTTCAAGTGCTCGCAATTGTTCTAAACGCTCAGCCTGTTCAAGCGGACCGACAGTCAAGTCGGGGTACGCCAACAAAAAATCGCGCCGATACACGTAAAGACCCACGTGCTTGGCGTAAAGCGATGCTCCGCGTCCGTCACGCTCATACGGAATCGGACAACGGGAGAAGTAGATGGCGTCGTTGAGGAGGTTAGTAACCACCTTCACGACGTTTGTATTCAGAATATCCGTAGGATCAACGATGCGTTTTTTTAGCGTGCCCATCGAAACGGAATCATCGCCGTGCACCGAGAGTATGGCGGCGTCAATCGCCTCGGGATCGATCAACGGTTCGTCGCCCTGTATGTTCACGTAGAGCGCGGCCGGTTCCGATTCGGCAACTTCGGCGAGACGATCGGTGCCGGACAAATGGTCAGCCCGTGTCATGCGCGCACGGCCGCCGAACTGTCTCACGACGGCTGCAATGCGCTCGTCGTCCGTAGCAACTAGCACGTCGTCCAAATAGCGCGATGTCTTTGCACGCTCATAGACGTGCTGCAACATCGGCTTTTCGGCAAGCTCCGCGAGTACTTTTCCAGGGAAACGAGAGGAGGCGAATCGGGCCGGGATAATGCCCAGAATCCGCGTCCGCACGTCTGAGTGTATCACGCAAAAGCGCCGCAGCCGTGCGCCGATGCTATGATCGAGGTCAGAAAGCATCTTAAATTCAATGCGGACGCGGCTTTTGTCTCGCATCTCTTCTCCTGGCCCTCGATCTTGCGGCCGAATTTTTCGCTTGAACGTGATAGGCGGAACTGCAATACTGTGCCTCGTCGCCGGTATGAGGGGTTCTGAGCGATTTCAGAGCGGACCTGTCGGTCCACCGTCTCAGGCCAGTACGCCGGCCGTGATTGCTCCCGACGAGCCTGTCTCAATTGAGTCGCGTAAGAATACTGCGTCCATACCGAAAAGCACGTCGCGACCCGCCAACATTCGTATCGACAAGACCCTGGTACTAATAAACGTCACCGTGACGGACCCTCTCAACCGCTTTGTTACCGGACTCGAGAAAGAGCACTTTCGGCTCTTTGAAGACAAAATCCAGCAGGAAATCACTCAGTTTTCCAGCGAAGATGCACCTATATCTATCGGGCTTGTGTTCGATACCAGCGGAAGTATGGGATCCAAACTGCAAAAGTCACGCCAAGCTGCAGCGGAGTTCTTCAAAACCGCGAATCCATCAGACGAGTTCTTCCTGGTGCAGTTTAATGACCGCCCGGAACTGAGCGTTCCATTTACGACCGACACGGACAAGATCCAGAGCACGTTGACGTTTACTCAGTCAAAGGGCCGAACGGCACTGCTGGACAGCGTTTATCTTGCGATGCACGAAATGAAAAAGGCGCACAATCCTCGCAAAGCTGTGCTTATCATTTCCGATGGTGGGGATAACAGCAGCCGGTACACGGAAACTGAAATCAAGAATGCGGTTCGTGAAGCTGACGTGCAGATTTTCGCGATCGGTATCTTTGAATCCATGGGCAATCGGGGACGCACTCCGGAAGAATCCGCCGGACCGAGCCTCTTAAATGAACTGGCGGAACAGACCGGCGGCCGCGAGTATGCGGTTGAGAACGTCGCTGAGCTTCCAGATATAGCGGCAAAGATCGGGATTGAACTTCGGAACGAATACATCCTGGGATACACGCCCAGAAACCGGGAACGGGACGGGAAGTATCGCAGGGTTCAAGTGAAACTGAACCAACCTCGAGGACTTCCGCCTCTCAAGGCCTACTTCCGGCTGGGCTACTATGCACCAACTCAGTAGCGGCCAATCGTGGTCTTACCTCAATCGAAAAAACGCTATCACCGCGCTGTTTGCCGGTTTATCGGCGGCGTGTCTTTTTGCCCAATTTCGGGCTGATACCCGGTTGGTGGTGCTGCACGCCAGTGTGACCGACCGCAAAGGCAAACTGATAACCAATCTCGATAAAGACTCCTTCAAGGTTTTTGAGAACGGGCAGTTGCAGCAGGTGAAGATTTTTCGACGCGAAGACGTTCCGGTTTCGCTCGGCCTGATTATAGACGACAGTGGCAGTATGTCGACCAAGCGGAGTCGCGTCGAGGCGGCTGCGCTCGCAATGGTTCGTGCGTCGAATCCTCAGGACGAAGTGTTCATCGTCAATTTCAATGATGACGCTTACCTTGACGTACCTTTCACAAACGACATGCACAAGATGGAGCAGGGACTGGCCCGCATCGACTCACGCGGGGGCACTGCCATGCGGGATGCCATCAATATGTCGCTGGATTATATAAGGGACAAGGCGAAAAAAGACAAGAAGGTCATCATGGTCATCACGGATGGGAACGACAATGCCAGTAATGTTTCGCTCGAAAAAGTAGTGACGCGCTCTAATCAAGGTGACACGCTGATTTACGCGATTGGGCTGTTCACTGAGGAAGAAAGACGTGAAGCGGCGAAGGCGCGCCGCGCTCTGAACGAATTGACGTCTGCTACTGGTGGTCTTGCGTTCTATCCAAAAGACGTGAATGACGTGCAGTCCCTGGCCGTCGAGATCGCGCACGACATCCGGAACCAGTACACGATTGCGTATTCTCCAAGTATCCAGGAGCTCGATGGCAGCTACCGTCAGATCAAGGTTACGGTGGACGCCCCTGGCAAGCCGGTCGTCCGCACACGTTCAGGCTATTACGCGACTCCGAATACCGAGGCGCCAAAACGTGCCGAGGCGGCGCTTTCGAGCAATTCGTCTGGCTCTTCCCTTCCTTGATGCTGCGGTTCGTCTGGGCTGCGCTGCGCGGTTATTGGCTGCACCCTTGGCAATCCCCGTACCTACGCTGGCGAATTGAAACCTACTCGGGCCTGCCTGCAGAATCGATCACTGCGCCTTCCTTTTTCCGCTTCCTATGGACGGAACGAAAATCGCTTTGGCAGTACTTGATATGGGTCAGCCGAATGAGCCGTAGATACTGAGGTTCTTATGCATAAGACGATGTTGCAGCCTTGTTCTTCTCGGCACGCTCACGCGAGATTTTCTCAACATAACCGCTGTCGTACAAAGCTCTAAGGGGATTCGCCGGCAAGCCTTTGGATTTGCGCCATGCCTCGAGAATGGACCGTACATCCGTTGCGAACGCATCTCGCAGGCACTCCTCGGCAGCCAGGATCTCGGCTTTACTCTGTGCTTCGGTGAGCAGCCTGTGATCGACCAGGGCGGCTTTTGCAAACAGCTCTTGCGCGGTCATGACAGTCTGGACCATCGCTTCCATCTTGCCTTTCAGGTTATGGCTCTGGTCGATCATGTAAGCGATATCCGCTTTGCTTTTTGTTTCCCATTCGAATAGCGCAATTTCATGGAAAATCCGGAAGACTTGATAAGGATCTATGGAGCCGATTGTAAGATCGTCATCGGCGTAGCGGCGGTCATTGAAGTGGAATCCACCTAGCATCCCTTCGCTCAACAGCCAGGCCACAATCTGTTCGATATTTTGGGCGCCATAGTGGTGTCCTGTATCCACAAGCACCTTTGTTTGGGGGCCGGCTGCGCGGGCCAGCAGCAAAGCCATGCCCCAATCGGCTATATCCGTGTGATAGAAGCACGGCTCGAACGGCTTATACTCCACGAGAAGCCGATGTCCTTCCCATAGTTTGCTGTGCGTCTTGCGCAGTGCTTCCGCACACCACGTTTTCCGCTGCCGGATATTCGCGCTCCCCGGATAATTCGACCCGTCGGCAAGCCAAATTGACACATCACGGCTGTCGAGGCGCTTCGCTATCTCAACGCTTTCAATCAGGTGATCGATAGCGCGTTGCCGCACAGCTTGGTCTGGGTTACACAGGGAGCCGTATTTGTATTCCTGATCTTGAAACGTGTTTGGATTGATGGAACCTGGGCAAACGCCATTTCTGACCGCGAGTTCCTTGACGTGAGAAGTGCTTGCTTGTCCATCCGGCAGATCCCAGAGGACATGCAAGGCAATCGTGGGACACACGCCGGTCAGATTATGCACCTGGCCCGCATCAGAAAACTTTTCCTCGATGCAGGTTGCCGCGGCAGGCTGGAGGAATTTTCCAAAGCGCGTCCCTGTATTCCCGAAACCCCACGAAGGAAGCTCAATTCGGAGAGACTCGAGCGCGCTCCAGACCCGGCGTTCTCTTTCGTTTGTGGACAACAAAAAAGATCTCCCTGATTAAGTAATCAGGAGGATCTTACTATACCTGAATCAGCCAACTGAATTCCCACTCAGGTGGGCCAGGATGCCTGTGCGCGTTTGACGCGTCTTGAATTGTGTAGTCGGAGGGCACCTAGAAGAGTGAGGGGTTCGGCTCACCGCGTTGAATGTTGCTCAGAGTATATGTGGATTCGCCCGTTCCGGATCGTTGCGTTTGGAGGCAACGACAATCTGAAGGTCGGGAGAATACCAGATTTCACTCGTGGAAACAATCGGCTGCAGGCGCCAAATTTTCGGCCCGAAGCAAAATTTTCTCAAATTATTGCGCTAGGCTTGATTTCACAAGCACATGGCCTCTCAAACTGCAAATCCGGATCAGGATCTTCGTTATCCTGTTGGTCGATACGCGCCGCTGAAGGAGATCACCGCCGCAAATAGGACGGAGTGGCTGCGCGAACTCGAGGAACTACCAGCAAATTTGAAACGGGCTGTCGCCGGCCTCAACGATTCGCAACTCGACACGCCATACCGGCCAGGCGGCTGGACCGTTCGTCAGGTGGTACACCACTTGCCGGATAGCCACCTGAATAGCTACTCTCGCTTCCGTTTCGCGCTGACCGAAGATGCGCCTGCGATCAAGCCTTATAACGAAGCAGCATGGGCCGAACTCGCCGATGCAAAAACTGCGCCGATAGAAGTCTCCCTCTCTTTACTCACCGCGCTACATGAGCGCTGGATTACGTTGCTGCGTTCGCTGAGTGAAACCGATCTGAAACGCACGATGCGGCATCCCGAATGGGGAGAGATCAATTTAGACTGGATGCTGGGCTTATACGCCTGGCACAGCAGGCATCACGTTGCGCACATAACGAGTCTCCGGGAACGGGAAGGCTGGTAGGCCGTTTAGCGTGTTGCCTTACGATTGGCTCGTTGTTTGGCAGGCTTCGTTTTTCCGGATAAATTATGGGCTGAGTTGACCAACGCCAGATGCGAAAAGGCCTGCGGGAAATTGCCGAGCTGACGCCGCTCCTTCGGATCGTACTCTTCCGAGAGCAGCCCTACATCGTTCCGGAGAGCAAGCAAGCGCTCAAATAGGGCCCGCGCTTCTTTATGTCGGCCCTGCAAAACGTAGTTGTCAACCAGCCAGAAGCTGCAAGCCAAGAACACGCCCTCGGTGCCAGGTACACCGTCCACGGAGGTTCGGGTGTCATAGCGGGCAACGAAGCCATTGTTCATCAAATGTTTCTCGATTGCGGCAACAGTACCGCGGATGCGCGGATCCTCCGGGGGAAGAAAGCCCACTAACGGCAGCATCAGCAGGCTGGCGTCGAGTTCCTTACCTCCGAAGTATTGGACAAATGACCCAAGCTCTTGACTGAAGCCGAATCGGCACACCTCGTCATGAATGTCGGCGCGCAGTCTTATCCAGCGCTCGAGCGGTCCCTTGTCGCCAAACTCCTGCATAGTTCGCACGGCTCGATCCACGGCGACCCACGCCATTACCTTCGAGTGAACGAAGTGCCTGCGCTTGCCCCGGACTTCCCAAATTCCGTCATCTGGTTTGCTCCAGATCCTCTCGATATGACTTACCAATGCTCTCTCAAGACACCAAGCTACTTCGAGGCGAGCCATTCCTTTACGCCGCGCTTGATAAAAGGCGTCCAGGACCTCGCCGTACACGTCCAATTGCAACTGCTCAGAGGCGGCGTTCCCAATTCGCACAGGCTGTGAACCTTCGTATCCTGGAAGCTCGGGCAGTTCGAATTCAGTAAGGCGCCGTTCGCCCGCTACGCCGTACATGATCTGCATCTGCTCCGGGCTTCCCGCTACTGCGCGAAGCAGCCAATCGCGCCAAGCTTTCGCCTCGTCAATGAAACCCGCCTCCATCAAGGCGTATAGGGTGAAGGTGGAATCACGAAGCCAGCAATAACGGTAATCCCAATTGCGGGCGCCGCCTACTTCTTCCGGCAAGGACGTGGTCGCGGCCGCTACGATTCCGCCGGTTTCGTGGTGCGTCAAAGCTTTGAGAGTGATGAGCGATCGCAGCACGGCTTCACACCAGGGGCCGGGCCGCTTGTATTTACCCGACCATTTCTGCCAAGCGCGCGTCACGTTCTTGATCGCAGTCGCTACAGTAGGCGGGTCCGGAGGCGGGCCGTAGGAATGGCACCAAGTCAACGAGAATGGAATCTCCTTCCCTGCTTCGACTACAAACTCGGCTCGCGTTTTGAGATCTTCGCCGCGCAAAGGTACTGGAGTGACAAACGTAATCTGATCTGGGCCAGCAACCGCGCTTAACGCGCCTTCCGGCGTGCGGCTCACCCAGGGGACAACCGATCCGTACTCAAACCGGATGACTAATTCCATTCGCATCTGAACGCGACCTTTGATACCGCGCACCAGCCTCAACACATCCTGGTGCTCTCCCCGGCGGTCCATGCAATCCACTAAAACGACAGTTCCCTCTGGAGTTGAAAATTCAGTCTCTAGGACCAGAGTTCCCGGCCTATATCGCCGCTGGATGCGCGGACGCTCAGCCTTTGGCTCAATCGTCCAATGCCCGTTATCATGCGATCCAAGAAGCCCGGCAAAGCAGGCGGAAGAGTCGAAACGTGGAAAACTCAGCCAATCAATCGATCCATTTCGTCCAACCAGTGCCGCCGTAGCGTTATTGCCGATAAGCGCGTAATCTTCTATAAGCTCGGTCATTGTGAGGCAGATTCCCGAATCAGTTCTGCCTTATGCAGCGGCGAATTGGATGACTACTTTGATATCTTCGGGCTTGCGCGTTAGAGCCTCTTGCCAGTTCGATAGCGGCTCTCTTCGTGTGATCAGGCGGGACAACCAATTGCGGTCTGCCCTGCACAGAGCTTTCTCTGCCATCTCGTAGTGGCTTCGATTTGCGTTCACCGATCCGAAAATCACGCTGTTTTCGAGAACCATCGTGCGACTGATTGTCCCGATATCGAGTGTTTCCTGCTGGTTATGCGAGGAAACGCCGGCCAAACACAGGATGCCGTCATTACCGAGCCGGTTGATGGCATCAACGATGACATCAGCGACACCGGTGCATTCAATGATAATGTCCGGACAAAAGTTCAGGTGTTTAACGGCCCCGGTGTGATATGTTCCGCCCAGGTCGCTCACCAACTGTGGCTTGAGACCTTTTTCTACTCGGTCAAGCACGTGAACTTCTAGACCGCGCTGCTGACCCATAAGCGCCGCTAGCAATCCGATGGGACCGGCGCCCGTCACCAGCAGTGTTTTAGGCTGCCACTTCGCTCGCTCGCCGATGCGCGTGATGTGATCCCATGCCTTGGCGAGAATGCTCGAGGGCTCCATCAACACTCCGAGTTCTCCAAGATTCGGATCCAATTTCACGAGGAACGCCGGCTCGTTGCGAAAACGTTCTGATCCAAACCCGTTGCGCTGTTTGATGCCCCGCTCTGTGTACTTCCCGTTGCGGCACATATCCCACTCGCCCGCCCCACAAGCAATGCAAGGAACAGGATCGGGATGACGGACGATTCCGACAACAAGATCACCCTTCTGGAATCCACTGCCTTGGGGCGCTTCTTCAACCCGCCCCAACGATTCGTGCCCCAGAATGAGTTGGTTGCTTCCCGGAGGCGGCCATCCATAGTCGGCGGAAATCAGCTCAAAATCGGTGCCGCAGATACCAAGAGCGAGAGAGTGAACCAGAACACTTCCGTCGCTTGAAGGAGGTTCGGGAACATCTTGTACCGAAGCCGAGTTCGGTTTGCCGGGGACAATGGTGAGTGCTTTCATTTAGCCTTTCCGGAGGTTAGAGGGTTAAGGCAAGCATTTCGTAACAGCGCGCGCACTTACTGGCGCGCGAGTCCCTAACGGGCACGTGAATGTAACTTATTTTGTTAGCCTGAAGTGTTACGTGCTGCCGTATCATCCGGCCAGAGGAGACCGGTTCTATCATGCTGAAAACTCTGCTTGTGCTCGCCGCTGGATTTGCCACTGCGCAGATCCAATCCGCCGCTTCCATCTACGACTACAAACTCACGTCGATTGACATGGAACAGGCACCGCTATCGCAGTATCAAGGCAAGGTGGTCATGCTTGTAAACGTCGCGAGCCGATGCGGGTACACGCCTCAGTATGCCGGGCTTGAAGCACTTTACCGGAAATACAAAGACCAAGGCTTCGTGATTCTCGGTGTTCCCGCGAACAACTTCGGTCAACAGGAACCAGGTACGAACTCAGAAATCAAGACGTTCTGCAAGCGCAAATACGATGTCACTTTTCCGATGATGGCGAAGGTATCGGTCGCAGGGAATGACATAGCGCCTCTCTACGCATACCTTACGGACAAAAACACAAACCCGGAAACGGGCGGCGAGATCAAATGGAATTTTACAAAATTCCTGATTGGCAAAGACGGCAAGATACTTGCCAGATTTGAGCCGAACGTGACACCTGACGATCCGGCACTCGTGGCTGGGGTTGAAAGTGCGTTGAAGTAACACAATCCCCGGCGCCGCCGAACTTCACCATTGATGTATACTTTCTGGACTATGGCGAGAGGGGTGTCAACGCTTGCCAATGGAGGTGACTATGTTCAGCTCTCCAATTCTAGAAGTCGTCATAGGGATGATCTTCTATTACCTGCTCTTGAGCCTCATCTGCACGGCGCTGAACGAGATGATCGAAGCCTGGTTGAAGAATCGTGCGTATGATCTCGAGCATGGAATTCGAAGACTTCTGGATGATCCTGATCCGAACGCTCGAGGATTCGCGACCCACGTCTATCGGAAAGTAGCGCGTTTTTTTCAGTTAATCCTTTTCAGCTTGAAGCGGGAACGGATGCCAGTGCCTGGGCCTAAGACGCAAGGACTCGCATCGAAGCTATACGATCACGCACTGATTCGAGGCTTGTATTTGCATTCGAAAGACCTACCTTCGTACATTCCACCTCGAAGTTTCGCGCTGGCGCTGATGGATCTGGTCGCACCTGGGCAGAGTGGCGCTGCTGGAGCTACGCGAGTGTCACCGGGTCAGCCGAACACAATTATCGTGAATGGAAATGCACCACCCCCAGCCCCGGTACCCACTCCGCTGAGCAATCTACGTCATGGAATAGCGGACCCGAACGTGGTCCCAAGCGCAAAGGTTCGGGACGCTCTGCTTGCGCTCATCGACGCGGCCGGCGACGACGCGGCAAGAGTCCGGGAGAATATCGAGAATTGGTTCAACAGCACCACAGACCGGATTGCCGGCTGGTACAAGCGGCGGACGCAAGTCATTATTTTGGTGTTGGGTATCGGCATCGCCGTCGTCCTGAATGCTGACTCGGTGCTGGTGATGGATGCGCTGTGGCACAATTCCGCCCTCCGGTCATCAATCGCGTCTCAGGCCGAGCAGTTCGCGGAGCAAGCGAAAAGTAAGTCCGCCAATCAATCAAAGCAAGGTCAACAGAAACTTCAACAGGCGAACAGAACACTCGCAAATGTCGGCCTTCCGATTGGCTGGAACGCTCAAGACGCCGCGCACACTTTGCCCGGCTCGATGTTTAAGCAGCCCAGGCAGGCTACTTCGTGGTCTCTGTATCAACTCGATTTGCATTGGCTGGGATGGCTGATTACAGGCCTGGCAATCTCGCTCGGATCTCCATTTTGGTTCGATCTGTTGAACAAGATCATCGTTGTTCGCTCCACCGTGAAGCCGCAAGAGAAAAGCCCCATCGAAGCGTCCAAAGATTAGAGGCTCCACAGGAGCGATCACGCAGGATGCGGCCAAGCTTGCAATGACTTCGCATTAAATCACAGAGGATTGCGCCTGTGAGGTAATGAGAAATCCATCTTGTACTGCCCGCGCCAGTGGTTGTAACGGATCAAGACTTCCCTGATCCGTCGAAAGGCATAGGCATCGAAACCATTTCTTCTTCGACCATGAGGGCGTAATGAGAGGCTGCCATTTCGGTGCGTCATTTAGGCCAACACGCGAGAGCGAAGTCGATCACCATCGTTCCAAAGTGTAAGCCGCAATCGCGCGGTTGAGTGATGATTTTGTAAAACACATGTGAAATCCCACATTTTGATTTGCCTGCTGTGCGTATCGGGGAGCGCGGTTGGCGAGAAGTATGCGGCCCGTTAGAAAACGAACACGGCGAGCTCATCTCGGCGTCGTCGTATAATTCAGCACTGCCGGGTGCGGGGGGAAATAACGTGTTTGATATATGGCGAACCTTATTACTGATCATCGTGATCGTAACCGTATCACTAGCTTTTCTTATGCTCGTATACCGCCTGTGGCCGGTAGAGCAACGGCGACCGCACAACGATTTGATCGGATGGCAGATCACAGTCCTCGGCACGACGTATGCGGTAATCATTGGCTTCATGCTCTACGCCGTATGGACGAGCTTCGAGGTGGCCAATGGAAACGCCGAAGCCGAAGCCAATTGTCTGGTCAACATGGTTCGCTCGGCCCAGGGCCTGCCTGATGCCCAAAGGCAAGTAATTCAAGATCTCGCAAAAGAATACGTAGACCTGATGCTGACTGAGGAATGGCCTGCTATGGGGAGAGTGAGCGTTACGTATAGTTCTGACAGCACGTTGCGAAAGCTTTGGGCCGCCGTAACGGAAGCAGAATCCCGTACGAGTTCAGAACAAACGAGCCGTGATCACACGTTCACCGAGCTGTCGAAAATGACGGAGCATCGCCGCTTGAGACAGTTGGAGGTGATCTCGGACTTTCCAGGAATTCTGTGGTCAGTGCTTATCGCCGGAGCAGTCGTCACGATCGTTTCTGCATGTCTGTTCGGCGCAGCCAATTTAAAGCTTCATTTCATACAGGTGGGTGCGCTGTCTCTGCTGGTCGCTCTAATCTTGGCTGCAATCGCTGATATCAACCGGCCTTTTCAAGGGTCCGTACATGTACTGCCCCTGGGGTTTGAAAGTGCCCGCGATACTCTTGAGCGACTGAACTGGGGCAAGCGCTGAACCTCGCATAAGATCGGGCAGGTGCGAAAGAATCTCGCGGAAATGTCAGTGTTGGTGCTAGTGAGTCTATGACGGTGGAGGATACTGCAACATGGGAGATCGGTGGGCCTTCATAGCTACCGCGATAATCTCCGGGCTCATCACGTTTGGGTCTGCTGCTGCGCAATCTCGCTCCATGCCGGAGCAAAAACGTCAACCCACTCCCCAAAGAGTAGTCGAGGAGCATCTTGCGGCATTCAATGCATGCGACTGGAACCGATTGATGGCACAATTTCCGGAGCATGTCGAGTTTTTCTCGCCACATGGTGCTGTGGTCCGGGGACGGAAGGCGCTTGGCGAGATGTTCGCGAAAGTAGTCAAACCGCCATCTGAAGGCGGGACCTGCGGCCTGAGAGTCACGGCGGAGCACACATTCGTGGTCGGCGGGACTGTGAATGTGCAATGGCGCGCAGAGGCTCCCTTTTTAGCTGAGCCCTATCGCGGGGCGGATGCCTACGAGACGCACGACGGCTTGATGGCAGCCCAAGTCACTACATTCGATGAGTCCGAATTGAAGATGAAGACCTCAGCCAGAAGGTAAGCGGCCGAATGATCAGCACGGCGATCAATCAGGGACGAGTCTTAGCCTCTTCACGCGACACAGAAGTGCTCGCTGGGGCGAGACCCATGACGGCCAATGACGTTGCCACACAGGAGATCCATTGATCCTGATCGAACGGAAAGCCACTCTGGAAGTAGGGCTGAAATTTAGGCACCCGACTGCGGACGTACCAGGAACCGTCCGGGAATTGAGTGCGGAGCAGGAAGTACACACCCTTGCGATAGGAGGGATCATCTGGGGATGCCAGGCCCGCTGTGTACAGCGTGTTCAGGACCATTCCCGTCGCGTATGCATCGGAATCGAGATGCGGCATCTGCGCCCAACCGCCGTCGGGACGCTGTAACTGGAATAGCGCCGCTGCCTCGACGCGTAAATTGGACACGGGGACACCCGCAGCCCGTAAACCGGCGATCTTTTCGGCCCTCTCATAGGTCGTAATGGGCTTGGCGTTCTCATTGTGCAGCAAGTGGGCCGAAAAGCTCGGCTTGCAACCTGAGCCAGATACGGGCGTGCTGAATGCGTTCATCAAACTCGGATTGACGTGCGGGCCAACTGTTTCGTTCACACGAGCACCTCCTGTGAGGAGCGCGGCTACCGTTTCCGGATCGCTATGTGGAGCAGCGAGCATAAGCGTACTCTGGTGGACCATGGCGATCGGGCCTTTCCTGACAACTCCGGCCAAGGTATTGAGCTTTTTCGGACCGGCCCCGGCGGCGAGCAGCATGCGGATGCGTTCGTAGTCTCGGAAAGCAAGCCGATTGTGCATGGCGCTGAAGCCCGCTATGTCGGCAAGATGCGGATCGGCGCCGTGTGCGAGAAGAATTTGCAGGATTTCCGGATCGGCACTCCGCATCAAGTCGCCCCTATGCAGGCGATCAAGTGCGCGGACATCGGCGCTTTCTCGATGAGATAACGAACAGTGGCGATGTTTCCCTCAGCCGAGGAGGCGACCATCAGCGGGGTGATGCCGCCACTTTCCACACAATTGACTTCGGCACCGTTCTCGACCAGCAGCCGGGCTTTCTCGATGTTCCAAGCAGCGTAGATAAGAGGAGTTGCCCCAGCTTGGTTGCGGAACTTCGGATCTGCTCCGGCCGTCAGTAGAATACGGACGGCCTCAGGGCTGCCATAAATCGCTGCGTAACGAAGCGTCGTGCCTTTCAGCTTGTCGAGAAGGTTGGCGGCTTCCGGACTTGACGCCAGTTTTTGCAGGGCGCTTGTGGCCACTGCAACTAAGACTATGGGGCTCAGTCAACGAACAAGTGACAGCCCGCTCCCTGCTCCTTCCAATCCGATATGGCAGCCGCATGCACACGCTCAATTGAAACGCAGGGCTGTAGGACAGTCATTGAATATTGAGATATGCGGAGAGCGAGCAAACAAGTGATTGTTTCAAGGAGGATCTCGATGCGGGTTCGTATTTGGCCGCTTGTCAGTATCTCATTTGCAGTTCTATTGTTACTGGTACCGCTCTTCGGCTGGATTGTCTCTCGAAAGGCAGTCCAGATCGACAGGAACGCCAGCCGTGCCCATCGACTCTACGCGCAGGGAGATGACGCAATTACCGACATTCGAGCGGGTGTGTACAGCGCGGCGCTGCTCCTCCGAGACGCAGGTAGGCCGCAGCAGAGCGCCGCTATTCGCGAAAGAATTGCAGCCCTTCGTTCTTCCGACGATGTTCATTTCAAGGCGCTTCGGTTACTGCTTCCTGCAACTCAACAGCCTAAATTGGAGCGTTTACAGAACCAGCTCACGAATTACTGGACATCGGTCGCGCAGACCGTAAACGAAGTAGAGCGCGGAAATACCTCCACAGGGGCGTACTTAGAAAAGCGGAATGATCAGCGTGAGGACGCGCTCGAAGTCGCTCAACAGTTAGACGCCTTGAATATGGCGAA
>JBPCLH010000039.1:0-56094 GCA_051003475.1 Bryobacteraceae bacterium | reverse complement strand
GTTCATCAGTCCGGCCATCTGCTAGACGCATTTCGGAGTCGGCGTAGGAACGCTCGTCCTCGCCGTGAACGTACTACTCCTCTGCGGCTACACTTTCGGTTGCCACTCTCTTCGCCATCTAGTCGGCGGATGCGTCGACCAGTTATCAAGAAGGCCGCTGCGCCAGAAAAGTTACAGCTGCGTTGGACGTCTGAATCGCCGCCACATGCTATGGGCGTGGATGAGCCTGTTCTCCGTGATGTTCGCGGATCTCTACGTCCGCCTCTGCTCGATGGGCATCTGGTCTGACTGGAGAATCCTCTGACGGCTGAATACCAGACACATGACTACGATGTGCTGGTAATTGGGGCTGGGGGGGCAGGGCTGAGGGCCGCGATCGAAGCCTCAGCAAATAATGTCCGGGTGGGTGTCGTTACAAAGAGCCTTCTCGGGAAAGCGCACACGGTGAGGGCCGAAGGTGGCGTTGCAGCCGCGCTGGCCAATGTTGATGAGCGCGACAATTGGAAAGTCCATTTCGCCGATACAATGCGCGGCGGACAATACGTCAACGACTGGCGCATGGCTGAGCTGCATTCAAAAGAAGCGCCCGACCGCGTTCGTGAGCTCGAAGCGTGGGGTGCGCTCTTCGACCGTACGAAGGATGGCCGTATCCTGCAGCGCAACTTCGGTGGCCATCGCTATCCACGCCTCGCGCATGTGGGCGACCGGACTGGGCTTGAGATGATCCGGACTCTTCAGGATCACGGGGTCCATCTCGGTATGGAAGTGCACATGGAGTGTACGGTCCTGACATTACTGAAGGATCATGGCCGGATCGCGGGCGCATTCGGATATGAGCGCGAGCGGGGCCGATTCCTGTTGTTTCGTGCCAAGTCGGTTGTGCTTGCTACGGGCGGCATCGGTCGTGCCTACAAGATCACAAGCAACAGTTGGGAATACACAGCCGATGGACATTCGCTCGCCTACGATGCAGGCGCGTCGCTCATGGATATGGAGTTCGTTCAATTCCATCCCACCGGCATGATCTGGCCTCCCAGCGTCCGCGGCATTCTCGTGACTGAAGGAGTACGCGGTGAAGGCGGTGTTCTGAAAAATAAGGAGGGTCACCGCTTCATGTTTGACGAAATCCCGGAAAACTACCGCGCTCAGACTGCCGACAACGAAGAGGAAGGCTGGCGCTATACACAAGGTGATCGCAATGCGCGCCGTCCGCCTGAATTGCTCACGCGAGATCACGTGGCGCGATGCATCATCCGTGAAGTTCGGGAAGGGCGGGGAAGCCCGCATGGAGGCGTTTTCCTCGATATCGCTTGGATTAAGGACCGTATCCCGAACGGTGCCGAGCTCATCAAAAAAAAATTGCCCAGCATGTATCACCAGTTCAAGCAATTGGCCGACATTGACATCACTCAGGAGCCGATGGAAGTTGGGCCGACTACTCACTACATGATGGGCGGAGTTCGGGTCGACCCCGACACGCAAATGTCGGACGTGCCTGGCTTGTTCGCGGCGGGCGAATGCGCGGCGGGTCTGCATGGTGCGAATCGTTTGGGGGGCAATTCGCTCTCTGATCTCCTCGTCTTTGGAAAGCGCGCCGGTGAATACGCAGCCAGATTTGCCGCCGATAACGGCACGGCAAACCCGCATCCCGATCAGATCGAAACCAGCGCGAGAGGCGCCGTAGAGCCTTTCGCGCGGTCCGGCGAAAACCCGTACCAGGTGCAGTATGATTTACAAGAGCTGATGCAGGATCTGGTCGGCATTGTTCGACGCGAAGAAGAGATGCAGCGTGCTCTCGTTGAGTTGCGCCGTCTCGAAGAGCGGGCAAATCGAGTAGCCGTCATCGGCAATCGCGAATACAACGGCGGCTGGCACACCGCTCTCGACTTGCATCATCTACTCACCGTTTCTGAGATTGTTGCCCGTTCCGCTATCGAGCGCAAAGAGAGCCGCGGAGCCCACTTCCGCGAGGATTATCCTTCGAAAAACGATGCCGTGGGTCGCTGCAATATCATCATCCGCAAAAACGCTTCGGGCCAAATGCAAGTAGTCAGCGAGCCCGTCGCAGAAATGCCTTCGGAGCTCCAGCAGATCATCCATGAGATGAAGTGAGCGAAGCGCTAACCAATGCCTACCGCAACCTTTCGTATCTGGCGTGGCAATTCCGATGAGGGCGATTTCCACGATTACACCACGGAGATCTCTCCCGGCATGGTCGTGCTCGACGCTGTTCACCGCATTCAGGCCGAACAAGTTAACGACCTTGCCGTCCGTTGGAACTGCAAGGCCGGCAAGTGCGGTTCTTGTTCCGCCGAGATCAATGGCAATCCGCGCTTGATGTGTATGACCCGTCTCAACGCTCTCCCGCTCGAGCAACCCGTGACGATTGAGCCAATGAAAGCCTTCCCGTTGATCAAGGACCTCGTGACAGACGTGTCCTGGAATTACAGGGTTAAGCAGAAAATCAAGAAGTTCAAACCGCGGCCTCCCGACATGCCCGATGGAAGCTGGCGCATGGATCAGGCCGACGTTGATCGTGTTCAGGAATTCCGGAAATGCATAGAGTGCTACTTATGTCAGGACGTCTGCCACGTCCTTCGTGAGCACAGTCTCTACGACCATTTCGTGGGCCCGCGCTTTCTGGTCTACATTGCTGCCTTGGAGATGCATCCGCTCGACATCGAAAATCGTACAGCCGATCTACGACGCGATCAGGGCATCGGCTACTGCAACATCACCAAGTGCTGCACGAACGTATGTCCCGAAGGAATCACAATCACTGACAATGCCATCATTCCGCTAAAGGAGCGTGTCGTAGACCAGTACTTCGATCCTCTACGAAAACTCTTTCGCGTCTTCAAAAAATAAACAACAATCAAAGGAGGACGCCATGGATTTCGAGTTGAAGTCGCTTTCGCAGCCAGCCATACCTGAAGCCATCGAGAGAGCTGAGCGATACCGCCTTTTGAATGAGCCTTCGCAGGCGGAAAGTATCTGCCTTGACGTTCTCAGTATCGATCCTGGTAACCAGACTGCCTTGATCACGCTGCTGCTGTCGCTTACCGACCAATTTGGTGAAGACATATCGCCGGCACGCGCGCGCGAAGTGCTGCCCGCCTTGAAGGGCGAATACGAACGAGCCTACTACGCCGGCATTATCTCTGAACGGTCCGCGAGGGCGCGCCTGAAGCAACGGCTTCCAGGGGCAAATTTCATCGCTTTTCGAGAATTCATGGACGCCATGCGACGGTATGAGGAGGCTGAAGCCTTGCGCCCTGGAGGCAATGATGATGCGATTTTGCGCTGGAACACGTGTGCACGAACCTTGACGCGCCATCACGATCTTCGCCCCCAGCCCCAGGAAACCCCGGAGCCCATACTCGACGATTGAGCGGGTGACCGAACACGATGATGCGACCACTGCTATTGGCTCTGCTCGCAACCAGTGCTATCGCTGCGGATCTTGCTCCGCTTCCTAATTTCTCAACCACGCCAAGCTCGCTCCAGATCGTTTCGCCCTGCGTTCCGCGAATCCCGTGGACCGTTGCAGGCGAGCATGGCGGCCTCTTCGGACGCCAGAACGGGAAATTCGAAGCCTGGCTCTGGCCCGTAAAGATTCTTAGCGATTTCAAAATTTCAGCCGAGCTATCCGGCTATCCCGTCCCGATTGATGTAAACGCATTGGCGGCTGAAATCAGAGTCACCCCGGCCGAGACAATCATCACCTATTCACATGCCGCCTTCACGGTCCGGCAACATATGTTGGCTCCGAGAGGCGTAGCCATGCCCGCGACCGGTACCGTCGTATTCTTCGAAATCGAAAGCGTACGAGCTCTTGAGCTAACGTTTGCCTTCACGCCGGAAATGCTTCGTATGTGGCCGGCCCCGAACTTCGGGCGTCCCAACGGAGAATGGGTTCCGCACGGAGATAGCGGCGCGTATGTTCTGCACACTGACAATCCGCGATTTTCGGCCATCGTTGCGATGCCACATACCCACCCCGGCACTTTAGTCCCCTACCAGGAGCATCCGCAAACCTATCCGCTCGAGCTCAAGCTTTCCTACGATCCTAAACGCGATCGCGGCTCGGTCTTCCCTCTCGTAATGGCTCTCGCGACCGGCTCTACGCCTTATGCCCAGGCTTCGGCCATCAACGCCGCGATTCCACAGCTTTACTCTCAAACCCACGATTACTATGCGCACTTCTTCGATCACCGATTGACGGTGGACACGCCCGATCGCCGGATCAATGAAGCCTTGCAATGGGCAGAGGTCGCTATTGATCAAATGCAAGTCAAACACGGCGCCGAAACAGGATTAGTCGCCGGATATTACGAATCCGCCGATTCTGCGCGTCCTGGCTTTGGCTGGTTTTTCGGGCGCGATACGCTCTTTACGTTGTACGCGGTGAACAGCTATGGAGATTTCGCGCTAACGAGGAGGGCACTCGACTTCCTCATACATCGCCAGCGAGCCGACGGCAAAATAATGCACGAGTTCTCGCAATCCGCTCAGGATGTGGACTGGAAATCCACGCCCTATTTCTATGCCGCCGCCGACGCCAACCCGCTTTTCATTATGACGATGTGGGACTACTTCAAAATCAGCGGCGATCTGGCTTACATCAAAAGCAATTGGGAATCCCTGCGAAAAGCCTACGCCTTCACTCGCGCTCACGATTCCGATGGCGACGGCATTTATGAAAACACTGAGGGCACAGGCTGGGTTGAATCGTGGCCTCCAGGAATGCCCCACCAGGAAATCTATTTAGCTGCACTCGACCAGCAGTCGGCTCAAGCGATGTCCCGCCTTGCCGCACACATGAACGATGACCAGCTTTCAGAGGCTGCGCAGAAGGTTGCCGACCATATCCGCGAGAAACTCGAGTCGGAGTATTTTGAGCCTGCCAGCAACTTCTATGCCTTCAGCCGGAATGCTGATGGAAAGCTCGATCACACAGCTACCGTTTATCCTGCCATCGCATGGTGGAATGGAACGCTTGCCCTGCAGCATGCCAAGCCCACGCTCACGCGCTGGGCGTCTCACGAGTTCTCAACCGATTGGGGCCTGCGCGACATCAGCGATCGCACTGCTTTTTACGATCCCATCAGTTATCACCAGGGTTCCGTCTGGCCGCTGTTTACAGGCTGGACATCGCTCGCCGAGTACCGCGCCGGCCGACCGCTCTCGGCCTATGCCCACTTGATGCAAAATGCGGACCTGACTTGGGCTCAAGATCTCGGCTCGGTGACGGAGTTGCTTTCGGGCGAGTTTTTTCAGCCTCTAGGCCGAAGCAGTTCGCATCAAATGTGGTCTTCTGCGATGGTGGTCACCCCGCTACTCCGAGGGCTATTCGGCTTAGACTGGCATGCCACCAATCGCACACTCCGGCTCACGCCTCATTTACCGGCCGGCTGGGATCGCGCGGTGCTGCGTAATGTGCCTCTCGGTTCTTCAACTGTCGATCTGAAATACGAGCGCAGCGGCGATCACTTGATCGTGACTGTAGCAACAAAGCAGCCCCAAGTACTCTGCCTAGTCGCCGGGAACGCCGCGGAGCGGCCGTGCAACTCTTCTGCTCCACACTCAGTTTCAGTGCCTTTGAGGGTCGTTGAAATCTCCGTACCTGCGTCCTTACCAATCGAAGGCTCCATCACCGCTCAACTCAAAGTGCTCAATGAGGACTATTCCGCCAGGCAAGCTACATTTACGTTCGAGGCTCTTGGCGGATCGAGGTACGAGCTGCCAATTCGCCTGCACCGCGCCGGCATCTCCGTGGAGGGCTCAGAAGTAACCGGGGATAACCTTCGATTGCAGTTTCCCGATGGACCGGGATATCAGACCAAGACCGTTACATTCACTTGGTAGACCGGCGCCGGATCAGGCTATCCAGACTCAGAGGACCGGGACCGGCTGCAAAAAAGTAAAGGTAAACGAAGCAATACACGACCGCCAATTCGCCCGTATTCACAATCGGCCAGAATCCTCTCGGCGCATGCATTTTGAAATAGGCGACAGCCATTTCGCCGCAAAGGATAAGCGCCACTGGTCAGGTGAAGAGACCGAGAATAATCAGCAACCCTCCGAAGAACTCAAGAATACCGGCTACCCAAAACAAGGACGGGAACGCCACCTTCGCCCCGTGTCCTCCCATTCCGCCAAACAGTCCGAGCAGCTTCTGTGCTCCGTGACACGAAAAAGTAAATCCTACAATCACGCGCAATAACGACAGCACGTATCCCGACTGCGGGTATTTTGTCTGAATTGCCATTGTCTCCCTTGAGGAGCCTATCATGCCACTGAGCAATTTCTCGACGGGCTAAACTCGTCAGTTATGACCAGACGAATGCTTCTTGGGTCACTAGGCGCGGCGGCCGCTCTAAACGCTCGCCCGACATCCCGTGTGGAGTGGCGGCCGAAACTCGGCGTTCTGGGTCCGTACACGCCGCTCAACGTCGATTTTGCCAGAGAGCAGGGATTCTCGAACATGATCCTGGCCGTCGGCTCCACTCTCGATCCCACTTCCGTCAGCAACGCCCAGATAGAGAATGTGCGAACGACAATCGAGAAAGCGCAGATGCACGTCTCTGCCTTGCAGGTCACAGAAAATCATATTGACCCCAATCTAAGAGATCGAGAGGAACAAAACACATATTTCGTCAAAGCCATTGAGCTTGCCGGCAAGCTTGGAATTCCGTATATAGGGACGGCATCAGGCAAGGACGCTTCAAAGCATTTCCACGCACAAGTGGACGAGATAGTGCGCGTCTATAACGAGAAGTACTTCCCGGTTTGTGAGCGCAACCACGTCCGTATTCTGTGGGAGCCCTACCCTGGCGGCCCGAATCTTGCGATTAGTCCAGTAGGTTTTGCAACGCTATTCAAGGGATTCGGTAATTCACCCTATGTCGGCCTGCAGTACGATCCATCGCATCTCGTCCGCCAATTCATGGATCCGATCCAAACCGCGCGAGACTTTGTTGACAAAATTTACGACGTACATCTGAAAGACACTGAGATTTTATGGCCGGTGCTGCGGGCCGGCGGGATCGATCCAGTCGATGATGCTTCCTGGTGGCGATATCGAATCCCTGGGATGGGATCGATCAATTGGGCTCAGTTCTTCAGCGTGTTTCAGGATGCCGGTTACTCCGGGGCGATGAGCATCGAGCATGAAGATCCGCTCTATGGAGCTGATAATAATCCCGGTCCCGATTTCAGCGCTGAGTTCAAGGTCGGGTTCATCATGGCGAAGCGATACTTATCGCAGTATGTGCCCCAATCTCCCACGCCCGGCGTGTAAAGATACTCAACATGGCGCAAGTAAAACCAAAAACATACGATGTCGTAATTGTGGGCTCAGGCGCCGGCGGCGGAGTTGCCGCCCACGTGTTCGCACTCGCGGGCGCCAAGATTTGCATGCTTGAGGCCGGTGATTGGTTCGACTACCGGAAGCAATCCACCATGTTCCAGTGGCCTTACAACGCGCCCCACCGTGCTGCGGGAAGCAAGCAGAAGCCGTTCGGATACTTCGATGCGACACTCGAAGGCGGCTGGCAAGTCGAGGGTGAGCCGTACACCAATGCGCCAGGTTCAGACTGGTGGTGGTGGCGCGCGCGTATGCTGGGGGGACGCACTAATCACTACGGCCGCATTTCGCTGCGGATGGGTCCTTACGATTTCAAGCCGCGCGAACGTGATGGGAAAGGCTTCGACTGGCCGATTTCCTATGACGATCTAGCTCCGTATTACGACAAAGCAGAGGAGCTAATTGGGGTATTCGGATCAAAAGAAGGGCTTGAGAACACTCCTGACGGTAAATTCCAGCCGGCTCCGGCGCCACGTTCCTACGAAACTCTCATCAAACGGGCGAGCGACAAGCTGAATATTCCGTGCATTCCTTCGCGATTGTCGATGCTCACCCGCCCACTGAAGGGGCGTCCGGCATGCCATTACTGCGCCCAATGCGGGCGCTCCTGTGCAACGAACTCTAATTTCAACTCGCCCGGTGTGCATATCTTCCCGGCAATGAAGACCGGCAACCTGGAAGTCCGATCGAACGCGATGGCCCGGGAAGTGTTGGTCGGTCAGAACGGGTTAGCGACCGGTGTTTCTTACGTCGATAAAAAGACACGTAAGGAAGTAAAAGTCCAGGGTAGGATCATCGTCCTCGCGGCAAGCTGCTGCGAGACGGCTAGACTCTTGCTGAACTCGAAAAGCAGCCAATTTCCAAACGGAGTAGCGAACTCTTCGGGTCTAGTCGGCCGTTATCTTATGGATACGGTGGGTTCTGACGTGGACGGATTCTTGCCGATTTTGCAGGATCTGCCTCCCTTCAACGAGGATGGGACCGGAGGCATGCACCTGTACATGCCGTGGTGGTTATATCAGCAGCAGATGGCAGGAAAGTTGCCGTTCGCGCGGGGATATCACATCGAAATCGGCGGCGGCCGCCGCGAGCCGCCAGGCGCCGGCATCTTACAGGGCTCGGAGCGTTTTCTAGGCGGTGGGTATGGCGTCGAGCTGAAGCGGAATCTGCGGAAGATCTACGGCTGTCAAATCTCCTTTTCCGGTCGCGGCGAAATGATCCCGAATGAGGACAGCTTCTGTGAGATCGATCCCGATACTGTAGACCAGTGGGGCATTCCAGTGCTGCGATTCCACTTCAAGTGGAGTCAGGATGAGATTTTGCAAGCCAAGCACATGCAGGAGACATTTCAGGAAATCATCAAGACCGCTGGAGGCGTAGTCACTTCCAAATCCGATGCCAGTGAAAACTGGGGCATCGCTCCTGGTGGCAAGATCATCCACGAAGTCGGTGCTGTCAGGATGGGTAGCGATCCCAAAAATTCCGCATTGAACCAGTATTGCCAGGCTTGGGACTGCAAAAATCTGTTTATCACTGATGCCGCGCCATTCGTCAGCAATGCTGACAAAAATCCGACGCTGAGTATTACGGCTTTGGGCTGGCGAACCTCCGAATACGTTGTCGATCAAGTGAAGAAATTAAACGTGAAGGTCTGAAGAGTGGACACGAGAAATGGCTGACAAGAATCTTTCGGAAGAACGGGAAGAAGATCAAACATCACCTCAGGTAAGCCGCCGCCAACTGTTCAACGTGATCGGGTCGGTGCCCGTCGTTGCCGCGCTCAGTGCCGGTTCCACTCTCGCGCATTCGCAAGAGAACCAGCAGGATCACACGCACATGGCGGAGCGGCAGCAATCTGCTTCCAAAGGGCCCTATCAGCGCAAGGTGTTCGATGATAACCAGTGGCATACCGTCCATGTGCTGTCTGATCATATCGTTCCAGCCGACGAGCGCAGTGGCAGTGCTACGCAAGCTGGCGTACCGGAGTTTATTGATGACTGGATCTATTTCAGAAACCAGGAAGACGGCAATAACAGGTTGGAGGCCCAGATTCTGGGCGGACTGATGTGGCTTGACCGTGAGTCGAATCGCCAGTTTCAGAAGGTCTTCGCTGATGCTGCGCCGGAGCAGCAGAAACAGATTTTAGACCGGATTGCCTGGCCTGCGCGCGCCTCCAAGGACGATCAGGTGTGGGTCCTGTTCTTCAACATCTTCCGCGACCTGACAGTCAGCGGATTCTATTCAAGCAAAGTCGGGGTTGCCGACCTGCCTTATGTGGGTAACACCGTCGTCACCGATTGGCAGGGTTGCCCGCCGAAAGTGTGGGCAATCATCGAAGATCGCATGAAAAACGGTTTCAATGAAATCACCAAAGACACCCGAACCATCAAAGCCTAGATCCGGCTCCAGACCCATCGATCATGCCCCAAACCAGCAATACCATCATGCGCCGCTATTTAGAAGACGCGATCGCGTCTGAGAAGAGTTTTGAAACACAGCTGCAGGGCTTCGCGCGGGAAGGCGATGACGAGGAAGTGAATGCTATGTTTGCTATTCACGCAGCTGAAACACGTCGCCAGTATGATCGCCTCACGGCTCGCCTGGAAGAGCTAGGCGGTAGCCCCTCAACCGCGAAGAGCTTTTTGGCTCATATCTTTGGCTTGGCCCCCAAGTCGGCCCAAGTGGGACATGCGCCTGAAGAGCGAACGACACAGAATTTGATCATGGCATTCACGGTTGAGAACAGTGAGTGCGCGATGTACGAAGCGCTCGCCGCTGCGTCGGAAGCCGCGGGTGATACAGCCACCGAGACGCTCGCCCGCGAAATTCAGGCTGAGGAGAAGCAAACCGCGGAGAAGATCTGGCGGTTTATTCCGTCTCGTGCAAAGATTGCCTTCAATCTACTTACTGCTAGCGAAACAGATCCCTCTGTGAATACTAGAACAGCGGACAACCGGCTTATCTAATGTGAGCGTGCATGGCGAGAAAGCGGCCGAAATTCGACAGAGCCAAAGCAGTAAAGGCAATCGCGAGAAAACGCGTGGGTCGGCCGCCCGCGGCGCGCGCTCTGGAGGAGAGGGCGACCCGTTCAAAACCAAAGCACAAGAAGCAGTTGCTTGAAGGTCAGGTTGTTTCCGCTCGCGCACTCCTCGCGAGCGATCCAAACGAATCGGCATAGGCGCGGGTAAACTCGGCACCAAAAAAGAAGATTTGAGCCGAGTAGTCAACCCACTACCACAAGAGCCACAAGCGATCCGGCAGCACCGTAAGTCGATCCCACGCCTGCCGTTCCTATATACAGCGCAAGTAGAGACTTTCCAATCGTGAACAAGAGTGCCGTTAAACCAGCACCAATTGCGACATCGCGCCAGGCAACAGGCATTTCAGGAACGAACTTGAAAATCAGCGCGAAGAGTGCCCAGATAGCCGCAAAAGAAATGGCAGCTTCGAGCGCTTGGCCCATGATTACCGTGTGAAGCGGAATCCATGCATGGAAGAATTTCCCGGCAATCGTGAGCGCCGCACTGATGACGAGCGACGTAAAAAGCAGAAACGCGAGAGCCAGCACCATAGCGAAGGAGACGAGCCTCTGCCAGATAAAATCACGCCAAGCTGATGAGCGTCGAGCCGGTGCGTCCCAGATCACGTTCAAAGAGCCTCGTAGTTCTACGAACACTCCCGAAGCGCCGAAGAGTAGGGCCATCAATGCCGCCGTTGCCGCTATAATCCCGGTGCCCGCATGGCGTGTGTTTTCGAGCAACATACGGGCAGTGTTTGCCCCCGTGTCACCCACCAGGTCACGAATTTCCAGCAGCAGTTCGTGTTCGGCTACCGTGCTGTTGAATACGATTCCGCAAACCCCGACGACGAGAATGACTAGGGGGGCGATCGATAACAGCATGTAGTACGCGAGCGCTGCCCCCAGCCGCGCAGCATTGTGATCACTCCATTTCGAAGCCGCGGACTTCAGCAGTACCCCAAATCCCCGCAGCGTCATCTTAGACCCTTGCCGCTATCAACGACCCTGGCTGGCACCTAGCCCAAAATGTAACAGGCAACCGGGACCGCGCGTCCACGTAATGCGTCAGTCCGGTGATGTGGGGTGTGCTTGAATTCCGAATTTAATTATCGACAGAGATGAAGAGAGTTTTGTTGGCTCGCGGTCCCTGTTCTTATTCTCTTCAACTGGTACTCGTAATACTCGCCCTTTGCGCTGATTCACGAGCGCAGGACTTCAGCGGCCGAGTAGTTACCTCGATTCAATATGATCCAGAAAAGCAACCGATCGATCCCCGGGATTTGCAAAACGCGCAGCTTGTGCGAGCCGGTGAACCACTGGATTTGAACCAGGTGGCCGGTACCATCGACAGGCTGTTCGCGACAGGACTTTACGAAGACATTCGAGTGGATGCCGAACCCAGCGGCAATGGCGTCACGCTCCGGTTCGCTACACGCAGTCGGCGATTCATTGGACACGTCGATACTGAAGGCAAGATTTCGGATCCACCGAGTCGAAGCGTGATGCTCAGCGAGGCAGAACTGAACCTGGGAGCTCCCTTCGATGTGGACGCGTTGAATACTGCCAGAAAGAATATTGAGCAGCTTCTGCGTGACAACGGCCTCTATGAAGCCCAAGTCGGCACGGCAACAATCGAAGATCCCGATACTCACCAAGTCACGATTCGATTCGACGTGCAGGCGGGCAAACGCGCCAAATATGAGATGCCCGTTATCAATGGCGATACGAAACTTTCGAACGCAGCGATTATCCGGGCGACTGGCTGGCGCATTCGATTTATTCACCGGTGGCGTCAGGTGACGCAGGCCTTGACGGACAAGGGTATTGACGGAATCCAAAATAAATACGCCAAGAAAGGCCGGTTGACGGCTTCAGTTGACCTTAGTTCCCTCGACTATAACCCGGACACGAGGCGTTTAAAGCCGACTCTCGACATCAATGCGGGCCCGAAGATCACGGTGAAGGCCGTCGAAGCAAAGATCAGCAAGAGTAAATTGCGAAAGCTCGTGCCAATATACGAGGAAGGATCGGTGGACAGGGATTTGCTGACCGAAGGCGCGCGAAATCTGCGCGACTATTTCCAATCCAAGGGCTATCCCGATGTCGATGTCACGTTCAAGCAGGAGCCGCTGAAGAGCGATGAGGAGGTTATTAACTATTACATTGCGGAAGGTCCTCGGCGCAGGCTTGTGAGTATTGATTTCACCGGGAGCAATTATTTCACCCGGGAGACGCTTCGGGAACGTATGTTCCTGCAGACCAACACGTTCGTCATGAGATACGGCCGCTACAGTGAGCTCTTTCGCAAAAGAGATGAAGAGGCAATCGAAAATTTATATATGGCGAACGGCTTTCGCGACGTCAAGGTGAGATCTTCCGTAGAGACAAATTACAAAGGAAAGCCAACCGACCTAGGGGTCGTGTTTCACATCAATCCAGGAAAACAGTGGCTAGTATCCAACCTGAGCATTGAAGGCGCTGTACGTCTCGACATCACGCCCATTCGAAATGAATTGACCTCGGCCGAAGGGCAGCCATACGCCGACATAAACGTCGCTTCCGATCGCAATCGTATCCTCGAATACTACTATTCGAACGGATTTCCAAACGCCGCTTTTCGAGTGACGGTAGCACAGGGGCCGGACCCCGCAACCGTCAATCTGACCTACAGCATTAGCGAGGGGCAACGAGAATTTATTAGGCAGGTGATCCTCTCCGGCTTGGATCGTACGCATCCGTCCTTAGTTCAAGGGAAAATAAACATCCACGCAGGCGATCCAATCTCGATCGTCAAGATCATCAACATCTCCCGCCGGCTCACTGACCTTGGAATTTTCTCAAATGTGAACAGCGCCATTCAGGATTCCGACGGTGCAAACCGGTATAAGTATGTTCTCTACGATTTTACTGAGGCGGCTCGTTATACGATGCGCGTCGGATTCGGTTTGGAGCTCGGACAATTTGGAGGAACGACCAATAACTTATCGCAGGCTGGAGGCGCGAACGGCATTTCCCCGATAATCGCGTTCGATTTAAACCGCTTAAATTTCCTGGGAAGAGGAGAAACGGTATCGCTGCAGGCCCGGTACTCCAGGCTTGAACAGCGCGAATCGCTCAACTATATCGTGCCGCGGGTTCTCGGGTCGGCGAATCGCATAGCCACGTTTTCGATCCTTTACGACACGACCCAGAATGTGCAGACATTCTCGTCCCGGCGCGAAGAAGCTTCACTGCAAACGTCACAGCGATTCAACAGGGCGTCGACACTTCTGATGCGATTTGCTTATCGGCGCGTGACAACGGGCGATATAGCGATCCCGGCATTGATTATTCCGCAGTTCCAACAACCTGTCCGAATCGGGATCTTGTCGGCAAGCTATATCCAAGATCATCGTGATAACCCGGCCGACGCGCATCGCGGCTTCTGGAACACAGTAGACAGCGGCCTTGCGGGAAATTTCTTCGGCTCTCAACGAAATTTTGTTCGATTGCTCGCGCGCAACGCAACGTACACTTCAATCGGAAGGAATCTCGTTTTTGCCCGGCAGACGCAACTCGGTGTCATCAAGCCCTTTAACGTCGCGGCCAATACCGGTATCTTTGAGGCGATTCCTCTGCCGGAACGCTTCTTCGGTGGCGGTAGCGTCTCGATGCGCGGATTCGGCGACAACCAAGCGGGCCCGCGGGATATCGGGACCATCGACGAGTTACCCGGCGGTCCAACTACTCCCGCATGCACTCCAAGTCAGAAATGCGCCACGGGATTCCCGATCGGTGGAAATGCACTCTTCTTCAACACGTTTGAGCTGCGCTTTCCACTCTTATGGCCCAACATCAGCGGCGTAGTGTTCCACGATATGGGGAACATCTACACCACTTTCAGCGATCTCTCTCTCGCCTATCACCAGAAGAGTGTCGAGGACTTCAACTATGCTGTTCAAGCGGCGGGTTTTGGAATCCGTTATAAGACGCCATTGGGACCCGTTCGCGTCGATCTGGCTTACTCGCTGAATCCGCCGCGATACAGCGGGTTCAGCACAAATCTGACGATACAAGACCTGGTGAATCACTGTGCCCCACAGCCGGCGTGTCCGACAGGGTTACATCAGCTGAGCCATTTCCAATTCTTCTTCTCAATAGGCCAGGCGTTCTGATGGGAGCGCGCGTGCTCGCCTGTTCCATGCTGCTCAGCGTTGTTGGTTTAGCCGAGATCATCGACCGTATCGCGATTGTTATTGAGAACCGAATCGTGAAGGAGAGTGATATTAAGCGCGACATTCGCGTTACAAGTTTTCTGAATAAGGAGGCCCCGGATCTAAGCCTTGCTTCCGAAAAGAAGGCCGCGAATCGGCTGATCGATCAGGTTTTCATTCGTCGGGAGATCGAAGTTGGCGATTACCCGACGGCGACGCTTCAGCAGGCCGACCAGCAGCTCGCAAAGCTCGAAAAGGAGAGATTCAACACTGAAGCTGCGTTTGAGCGGGCTCTACGCAGATACGATTTAACAGCGCTCGATCTGCGAACGCAATTTCAATGGCAGTTGACGGTCCTACGCTTCATTGACATTCGCTTCAAACCGGCGGTGCTTGTCACCGACGACGAAGTAGAAAAGTACTACCACGAGCATGCCGCCGCTCTGCGTCGCGAATACCCTTCGAAATCCTCTTTAGACCAGCTGAGTGGTGAGATCCGGGACATCCTAACGAACGAAAAAGTGAATCAACAGTTCTTCGTGTGGCTAGATGAACAGCGTAAGAGCACCAAAGTTCAATTTCTTGAGGCTAGCCTACGGTGACAAAACGAAAAAGAATCTTTCTGACGATCGCGGCGGCGGTGGCCGGCTTGGTTCTGGTGCTGATCGTAGCTGGCATCCTGGTGGTGCGCAGCGCCTGGTTCGCTAACTTTGTCCGCGAGAAAATTATCGCTGCGGCGGAGGAATCAACGGGCGGTAAAGTAGAGATCGCATCATTTCAATTTGACTGGACTCATCTAACCGCGCGAATCCGGAACTTTGTCCTGCATGGAACTGAACCAGCCGGCAGTGATCCCCTCGTAACAATCCGACTTCTCGAATTGCGGCTAAAACTTTTCACGGGATTCAAGAAGGCGGTTGACCTTCAATATCTCGGGATACAACAGCCGCAAGTGAATTTCATTGTTTTTCCGGACGGGAAGACGAATGTTCCCGAACCCAAGGTGAAAAAGCAGCCGAGTCAGACATCAGGGCTGCAAACCGTTGTAGATTTGGCGGTGGGCCAATTCCAGATCCAGAACGGATTGCTCGAATTCTCTCAGAAGAAGACCGCTTTTAGCGCTCGCGGCGAAAATCTGCGCGCGCTCTTGAATTACAACGCTGCGACGCCGGGTTATCAGGGCAACCTGAGAATTGATCCGCTTCTCTTGAACTCGGGAAACAAGCCGCCGCTTAGGGTGCACGTTGATCTGCCCGTAACAATTGAAAAGGATGCGATCAGATTGGCGGGAGCCAAGCTAACAACGAATCAATCGCAAATCGGCTTGACTGGCTCGATTGAGCACATGAACGCGCCGATTGTGTCGGCACATCTGAACGCAACTGTGTCATTGCCGGAAGTGCAAGCGAGCCTCGAGTTACCAATCGATGCCAACGCCAAAGGAGCGCCTAAGACGCTCAGCGCCAACTTGGCCGTGAACATGGACCAAAACGAAAATATCCAGATTCAAACCGCGCGTCTCGACCTGGGGCAAACTACGTTTGAAGCTTCGGGTACTCTGCGCGGAGCTTCCAAGGGTGCGTCGGCCCGGTTTCATGCGAATCTGGCGCTCGCTGAATTAGAGCGCCTGTTGAAAGTCTCCTCACCGCAAGCAAGTGGTGACTTGCAGGCTCACGGCACTGCAAGGCTTGACGCCCAGAACAACTATTTTGTCAATGGTGCGCTAAATACACGCGACCTATCGATCCAAAGCGGGACAACGCGCTTGTCAAGCGTGAATTTCTACGCGCCATTTCACGCGGATCCCTATTTGATCAGTCTTGACGGCGTGAGACTAAATGCCTTCGGGGGCGCGCTGACGGCGAAGATCTTCATTGAGAATATGCAGCGCTTGAGTGTGGAGGGCAATCTGCGGGGATTTGCGCTGGCCACGCTTGCACAAGCATTCACAGGAAAAAGATTAGGCTACGCCGGAACCATTGGTGGATCTCTCAAAGCACGGGCGGATCTAAAAGCAAAGGGTACGACCGGGTACACGGCCCGGGTCCACCTGGATGTTGTTCCAGGGCACGGGGGCGGCGTGCCAGTCAGAGGGCGCTTGGATGCCGACTATTTCGGCGCAAGGGATACGGTAATACTAAACAAATCCTATATCGCGATGCCCCACTCCCGCATCGATTTATCGGGCGCGCTGAATCAGCGGATAAATGTCAACCTTAGGTCGCGAAATCTCAACGACTTTCTACCGGCGGAAAATTTCGCGTCTTCCAGTGGGCCGCAAACTTCATTGCCCATCGTTTTACATGGCGGCACCGCAAACATTCAGGCGCAGGCTACAGGCAATGTTTCAGCACCCCATATAACGGGTCACGTTGCGATGAATAGATTCGCCGTGAATCCCTCGCCGGGAGCGCCTCACAGCCAAGCGGCTGAGTTTGACCGGCTGGCTCTGGATCTCGCTGCATCCCCATCCGGGGTCAGGGTTCAAAACGGCGTGTTAAACCGCAAGACGCTCCAAACGAACTTCGATGCCTCGCTAGGCCTTCGCAAGTGGAGCCCGGTTCCGCGGTCGCCACTGAGCGCAAATCTTTCGCTGCGGAACGGCAATGTAGCTGACCTACAGAGTCTGGCGGGAAAAGCCTCGGTTCCGGCGAGCGGGGACGTGAGTGCCGACGTTCATGTGGGCGGCACATTCGGCAATCCGCTCGGCAGCGCTACTCTCCAAGTTCTAGACGGCAGTGTCTACCAAGAGCCGTTTGATCGCCTGTATACAAAAATCGATCTTTCCGACCAGGTCGCCACGCTCGCAACCCTCGAGTTAACTGCCGGTTCGGCACGCATCGCTGCGAACGGCACCTTTCAGCATCCGCGCGACAATTTCACGGTTGGACATGCGCAGGTGCATGTGGCGAGTTCGAATGTTCAACTCGCAAATCTAAAGACTCTGCAGCGCGAACATGCGGGTGTTGCCGGCCTCATACAAGTGACAGCGGACGCGGCAGCCGACCTGCGCGAGGTGCATCATCAGTCGCAAATAAATATCGCTAACGTGAGTGCCGATCTATCCGCGCACGGATTGCAGGTGCAGAATCAGAACGCCGGTGATCTCACAGCGACCGCACGAACGGTGAGCGGCAACGTTCAATACAACGTGAACTCGGACTTTGCAGGATCGAGGATCAATATCAAGGGACACACCGCCTTAGCGCACGACTATCCGACAACGGCGGATGCTTCGATTCATAATCTGTCGATCGGGAAGGCTCTCAGCATTGCGGGCCAAACCGGGGTTCCAGCGCGCGGCACCTTGTCCGCTGACGCTCACATGACGGGGACGCTGCAAGCTCCCAATGTGGATCTGAGCCTAGGGCTTGCCAGAGCAAATATCTACAGCGAGAAGATTGATCGCCTTCAGGCCACGCTGCATTATTCGAATACAATGGCGGAGATTCCCTCGCTTGAGATCGACGCTCCGGCGGGCCGCATAACCTTAGCCGGCTCGTTCACGCATCCGGCCAACGACTTTCACAATGGCGCTCTCACGCTGCGGGTCAATAGCAGCGACATTCAACTTTCGAAAATTGAACATGTTCAGCAACAGAAGCCCAGCTTCACCGGGGTGCTGCGCCTCGCGGCCGACGTTTCCGCCAGTCTGCGCGAACAGAATGGGAAGCCCGCTGTACTGTTTTCGAACCTGAACGCGGACGCTTCAGCTAACGCATTGCGCTTAAATGACAGAGATCTTGGAAGTGCAAGTTTCAAAGCGCACACTACTGGGTCGAATGTGGACTTTACGCTCGACTCTGATATAGCCCAGAGCCGGATTCACGGTTCGGGCGGCGGAAAACTTTCGGGCGACTACCCGATGCGGGCGAACCTGTCGTTTTCTAACATCAAATACTCAAATCTCGCCCCGTTTGTCTCGAGCGAGCCTAACATGAACCCCGGTTTTGACACCTGGCTGGACGGCGAAGCGTCTATTAACGGTCCTGTTCTCAAGACCGAGGACCTAAGTGGACGGCTTCAACTGAATCGAATCGAACTGACCAGCGTTTCGCGCCAATCTCCCACAGGGGCTCCGCCTGCCAAAACTGTTTCAATCCACAACCAAGGTCCGATCGTTATCGCGCTGAACCATTCCGTTGTTAAGGTGCAGCAGTTCCATATGCAGGGACCCTCGACGGCTTTGAATGCCTCCGGCGAGGTCAATTTCAAAGACGCGAACTCCCCAATTGATCTAAATCTAGACGCGAATATGGACCTTGGGGTACTGCAGGACGTGGATCGCGATTTTTACTCGAGCGGCAGCATTACGCTCCAAACCGCCCTGCGCGGTAGCTTTTCACAGCCGGTTGTGAATGGCCGTGTCGAGCTGAAGAACGCCAACGTGAACTACGCTAACGCCCCGAACGGTCTATCAGACGGAAATGGCGTAATTCTGCTCAACGGAACTAGTGCGAGCATCGAGAGTCTCACTGGTGAAAGCGGCGGAGGAAAAGTGGCTCTTGCCGGTTTCGTGGGTTTCACAGGCTCAGCCTTGAACTATAATCTGCAGGCCACGGCAAATCGGGTACGGACTCGGTACTCCGGCGTAAGCGTCGTTTCGAATGCGTCGCTGAGGCTTACCGGCAGCTCAGAACGTTCATTGCTCTCAGGCGGAGTGACCGTTCAGCGGATTGCGTATCAGTCAACGGGGGATATCGGATCCATGCTTGCCAACGCTTCCACGCCCCCATCCACACCCCAAGCCCCCTCGGGCATTATCGCCGGATTACGGTTAGACATCCATGTCTTGACAGCTCCAGATCTGCGTGTCATCACAACTTACGCCCGACGCCTCCAAGTGGAAGCAGATCTTAGGGTGAGAGGCACGGCGGCAAATCCGGGGATGATCGGGCATATCGCGGTTACAAACGGCGAATTGGTGTTCTTCGGAAATGAATACACGGTCAATACCGGAACCATCAATTTCTATAACCCCACATCCATTCAGCCAGTCTTGAACGTTTCTCTCGAGACGAACGCGCAAGGGGTCGATGTGACCATCGGCGTCTCGGGCCCGATGAATAACCTCAAACTGACCTACCGTTCTGATCCGCCTCTAACGTTCGAGCAAATCGTGGAACTTTTGGCAGTCAACAAGACTCCTAGTACCGATCCCACAATTGCTGCTAACCAGCCGACCCCTCCGCAGCAGTCGTTTAGCCGAATGGGAGAGTCCGCTGTCCTGGGTCAAGCCGTAGCAAATCCAGTTGCTAGCCGCATTCAACGAGTGTTCGGCATAAGTCAGTTTAAAATCGACCCATCATTTCAAGGGAGCAATGGACAACCGACTGCCCGAGTGACGCTGCAACAGCAGATTACGAATAACATCACCTTCACCTACATTACGGACGTCACGCAGACGAACTCGGAAATTATACGAGTCGAATGGGCTTTCACGCCAAGGTTTTCCGCAGTTGCCTTACATGACTACAACGGCAACGTTAACGTGCAATTTTTCTATAAATTCAAGGTCAGGTAACGTTTTAAATCTGAAAGTAGGTCGCCATGAGTTCTACAGTAATTCGATCGGATGCAATAAACCATGTTTACGCCGATCCCGCTGGCAGATTCAAGATTCTGGACAGCGCGCATTGTGGAATTGACCGCTTCCGAAGGGCGGACGCATACTCAGCTGCGCTGGCCTTTATCAAAGGAGAGCTGGCAGTCCAAGGCGATATCTTCTCCGCGATTCGTTTCTTCCTCAACCAAAGGCGATCACGCTTTTATGAGTCGTGCCTTGGGATATGCGCTCGCCTGAGTTCGGCATTACCGCAAAGATGGACTGCGCACGTAATATCCAGTTCCATTACGACCGCTCGAATGCGTTTTACAGTCTTTTTCTCGATTCACACATGCCATATTCCGAGGCGCATTTCGAAACGCCAGAAATGTCGCTCGACGATGCGCAAGCCGCAAAGCTGGATCGGATCTGCCGAAGTCTTCAGCTTAAGCCGGGTGAGCGCTTCTTTGATATCGGCTGCGGTTGGGGCGGGTTGATTGTCTGGGCGGCGGAGCACTACGGTGTTGTCGCGCATGGTTGCACTCTCAGCGCGCAGCAATTGCAGTTCGCTGATACTTGGATTAAGAATCGCGGGCTCCAGGATCGCGTTTCTGTTGACCTTTGTAATTATCTCGATTCGCAAGGAACATACGACAAGATCGCGTCGGTTGGCATGTTTGAGCATGTCGGAAGAAAGCATTTACCCACGTACTTTCGAAAGGTTCACTCAATGCTCGCCGATGGTGGCCTATTTCTGAACAGAGGTATCGTCCGCCCCGAAGGAGTTTCGGATGATCCGGAGACACTGTTTCTGCAACGGAAGGTGTTTCCGGGCGGACAGCTTGTTCACCTTGCGGAAGTCGTTCGCGAAGGCGAGCGTGCGAGCTTCGATGTGCTCGCGATGGAGGAGTGTCGAGTGCAATACGCCCGTACCTGTCAAGCGTGGGTAGACCGCCTTCGTGCAAATGAGAACGCCTGCCAAGAGTTAGTCGGCGCGACGGTTTATCGAACCTGGCTGTTGTATCTCGCCGCGTCCGCCGTGAACTTCGACGCCGACGAAACGGGAGCTGCCCAAGTCACGTTTCTGAAGCGCTCGGGGCGTTCATGACAAGCTGAATGTTTCCTCCGCAAAGCCTGGCCGGCAGTCGCGATAAGCGTACTTCAACATCGGCGGCGCGACCACGGTGGTCACTACTGTCATCAAAACCACGACGGCATAAAGCGGCTTTGTAATTACGCCCAGGCTTAGGCCAATTTGTGCGACCACCATCCCGACTTCGCCACGCGGTACCATTCCGACGCCGACGCGCAGCATATCCATCCGTCCTAAACTCCAGGCACCCATCCCGCAACCGATCAATTTGCTGAAAATCGCAGCGACAATGACCGCGAGGGAAAGCAGGATTGTATCCCGATTTCGAAACACCGAAACATCAAGATTCAATCCGATGCCGGCTAGAAAAAATGGAACCAGCAACTCTGTTACGCCCTGAGCGAGATCGTGCACCCTGCGGTCCACACTCTCTGAAAGGGCCATTCCCGCCAGAAAAGCCCCGACGATTGTCGCAACGCCGAGCCAGACTGCCAGAAATGACAGGCCGAACAGCACGATCAAAGCCAAATTGAATTGCGTTTCTCCGGCTCTGAGCTTGTTCTGAATCCGCGGGATCACCCGCCCCATTGTGCGCGTGCCGTACTTTGCCACAAGCAAAGTAAAGCCCGCGGCGACCACCGAAGTGGTAATCAAACCCGCAACGTTGACGCGCCCTTCCGCAAGGCTGCTGACAAAAGCGAGCACCAGCAAGCCAAGCACATCATCTATTACGGCCGCCGCGAGAATTACCTGGCTGGCGCGCTCCCGCAGCAAACCTCGTGAGGCAAGCACCTGAGCCGTCACGCCTACGCTTGTCGCTACAAGAGACGCACCGACAAAGAACGCCTCGATCCAAGAAGCCCGGACGGTTGTCATGATTGCACAACCGATCGCAAAGGGAATCGCAACGCCGAGGATTGCAACCAACAGGGCTGTCGGCCCGACCCGTACCAATTCCGATGCTTTGACGTCCAGACCGACGCGAAAAAGGAGAAACATCACGCCAATTTGGGCGAGCGCCAGCAGGGTTTGGTCCGGCTGCACCCAATTGAGCACGCTCGGGCCGATCAGGACACCAGCAAGAATTTCACCCACGATGCCGGGTTGTCCCAAGCGCTCGCATATCTCGGCCAGGATCTTCGCAGCACCGAAAACAAGCAGGAGGGCCAGTGGGAGATGCGCCGCATCAGCACTACCCGTGAGCAACAAGAGAGCTATGGAATGACAGCCCAGGTCGATTCCTCCTCACTGAATGCAGGCTGGTTGTTGCCGATGTTGGTGATGCATCTCTTAGACTACATGTAGGTGAAAATTGTCATCTTTGGTCTCTCGGTTAGTTCGGCTTGGGGAAACGGCCACGCCACACTCCTGCGAGGACTTTTTCGAGCCCTGCACAACGATGGCCATCAGATCCACTTCTTCGAGCGCGATACTCCCTACTATGCGGCACATCGAGATGCCGAATCTCTCGCATTCGCGCATCTGCACTACTACTCCGATTGGGAAGAGAATTTGAGCCGGGCCAAACAGGAGCTCTCGACCGCCGATGTAGGCATGGTGACCTCGTACTGTCCCGACGGAGTTGTGGCCTGTGATCTCGTTCTCAATTCCAGCCTCCCACGGACAGCGTTCTATGACATGGACACGCCGGTCACTTTGAGCCGGTTGGAGGAAGGTGAACCGGTCGAGTACATCCCCACGCAAGGTTTGGCCGGTTTCGACCTCGTCCTGAGCTATACAGGCGGCCAGGCACTCGATGGCCTTCGCGATCAGCTCAGTGCACGCTGCGTATCTACTCTATACGGCTGGGTGGATCCGCAGCTTCACTATCGCGTCGATTCGTCCAGCCGGTTCGAGGCAGATCTTTCGTATCTCGGAACCTATTCGCCCGACCGGAAAGCCGCATTAGAAGAACTGCTCATTGAACCTGCGCGTCAGCTCGGCCATCGCCATTTCCTGATTTGCGGCGCGATGTACCCGCGTCCCGAGGCTTGGCCATCTAATATCCGGCATTTCGCGCACGTGTCTCCTCCTGAGCATTCTTCGTTTTATTCATCGTCGCCGCTGACACTCAACATCACGCGAGCGCTAATGGCAACGATGGGTTATTGTCCTTCGGGACGTTTGTTTGAGGCCGCTGCTTGCGGAACCGCAGTTTTAAGCGATTGGTGGACTGGGTTAGACATGTTTTTCCAACCCGGCGAGGAGATCCTGATCTCGACCTGCACTCGAGATGCAGTTTCCGCGATAGCAAAGGACCGCGCATTGTTGCTGAGGATTGGCTCGCGCGCGCGAGAACGCACTCTCGACTGCCACACTGCTGAGATCCGGGCCCGGCGGCTCATCAACTTACTCGAAACCCCGTGCGATGAACGCGATGAGATTGAAGCCGAATCCCATGCGTTGAGGGGGACTTAGGTGTGGGGAATCATTCCAGCGGCGGGAGTGGGAAGCCGTATTCAGCCGCTTGCATTCTCGAAAGAGCTTTTGCCCGTGGGCAGCTATGTCTCGGGGGCGAGCGAGCGCCCTAGAGCAGTCAGCGAATACTTGATCGAGCGCATGGTGAACGCCGGCGTCGACAAGATTTGCTTTGTCATCTCACCTGGCAAATCCGACATCATGGATTATTTCGGAGGACACGCACTCTCGGCAACAATCTTCTACGCGGTCCAGCAGCGGCCAGCAGGCCTATGTGACGCGCTGTTTCGTGCGCTCCCTTTAATCGCCTCTGATGAGCACGTCTGCATCGGGCTACCGGACACAATCTGGTTCCCAGAGACTGCGTTCGCGCATCTTCCCGACTCAGTGCTTTCTTTTTTGTTGTTCCCCGTTGAACATCCAGAAAGATTTGACGCGGTAGTCACAAATGAACAAGACGAGATTTTGGAAGTACAGGTTAAGAGCGTGGAGGTATCTACCAAATGGATTTGGGGCGCTCTAAAAATGCCAGGAACTATTTTGAACGATCTCCACGATCTCTGGACGCAGCGCGGTGATGAGTATCTGGGGACCTTGATCAACGAATATCTGGCCCGTGGAGGCCGCGCATACGGATTCAAAACGGGCGCTTGTTACGTCGACGTTGGCACGCTGAACGGCTATCGCGAAGCGCTACGCCTTCTCGACGCGAATTGTGCCGCTGAACTGCGCTAAGCTGTGCTTCGCGATCAGCGCTCCTCGTCGCCCCTCAACCTAGAAATCATCAAGGATTTTTCGCGTCTGGTCGAGATTGAACCAGAGTGGTCTTCCTTCGCTCGAACGATGACCGGCGTCACGCCATTCCAGCTTCCTCAGTGGCTCTTGACTTGGTGGACACACTTCGGGAGTGGGGAGTTGCATGCGCTCGTCTTCCGGGAGAAGGATGCCATGGTGGGAATCGTTCCGTGTTTCCGGCACCAATGGGATGCTTTGCGCCAGATGACTCTGATTGGCTCCGGGATCTCCGACTACCTGGAACCGGCAATTGAACCGCAACACTGTCTCGCGATTCTTGACCGCTTGCAAGATCATTTAGAAACCGACATGAATTGGGATATTTGCGATTGGCAGGATCTTTCTCTCGGCACTCCGTTAAGCGCGCTAAAGTCAGACCGGAGCTTCGACTTGGCGTCGAACCCAGACCTTCCATGCAGCGAGATACGGCTTGAGGGAACCTTTGACGAGTTCCTAGATGCCCGGCCGAAAGATCTAAAGCGGAACTTGCGCCGATACAGAAACAAAGCTGAAGCTGCGGGGGCGGTGCAATTCGACGTAGTGAAAGAGGCCCATCCCGAGTTGATGAAGGCCTTGATCGAGTTGCATGACGCCAAGTGGCAGCGGCGTGGCGAGCCCGGAATGATTCGAGCGAACGGGTCGGCGGAATTCCTCTGTGACATTGCTAGCAGATTTGCACATTTAAATATGCTTCGATTCTTCAGCCTCCGTTTTCAAGACCGAATAGCCGCGCTCATCCTCGCGTTTCCATATGGAAGCACCATGTTCGGATACCTGAGCGCATTTGATCCAGAACACGAGGCTTTGGGCTTGGGCAGAACACTCCTGTTTGATGCGCTTCGCTACTGCTATCAGCACGGTTACGGAGCTTGGAATTTTCTTCGTGGAGACGAGCCTTACAAAGTCTGGTGGGGCGCGCAAATGATACCGAAATGCCGGGTTAGATTGACTCGCACGACAGGCTAAAAGAGTAGGAGTGCCGAATCCTGGAACCAAATTCCTGGACATCTGTCGGCTTCATGTTCCCTCATGACTTGATATCGTCGCCCTAGGTTATGGAGCAAACGTCAGGGGATCCTTCCCGCTTATTCATCGAGCTAGGTTGCGCAATCCTTGGTCTTGCCTTTCTTTCACGGCTTTCAAACCGGTTCGGGTTCTCTGCCATACCTCTATACCTGGTGGCGGGTCTCGCATTCGGCAATGGTGGTGTGTCGCCTCTTCACCTGAGCGAGAATTTCATTCATACTGGTGCCGAAATCGGGGTTCTTTTGCTCCTGTTTATGCTCGGGCTCGAGTATACGGGCGAGGAGTTGGCCAGGAATCTCCGCATGGGATTCGCGGCGGGTCTAGCTGATTTTATACTCAATTTTCCGCCCGGCGTTATCGCTGGACTGCTGCTCGGATGGAAGGCATTACCATCCGTCCTGCTCGGCGGCGTCACTTACATCTCATCTTCCGGAATCATAGCGAGGGTCTTGGGCGAGCTGAAACGACTGTCCAGCCCGGAAACTCCGTCAGTGCTCACCGTGTTAGTGCTGGAAGACCTCGCAATGGCGGTTTACCTGCCGCTTGTAGGAGCCCTGCTCGCGGGGGGTGGGGCGGCACACGTGATTGTTTCAGTCTCTATCGCCATCGGGGTGGCCTTCGTCGTTCTCTTTGTCGCCGTGCGGTACGGGCAAATTGTCAGCCGTTTTGCGGCACACGAGTCGGACGAAATCATCCTCCTTACGGTTCTCGGGACGGTTTTGCTCGTCGCTGGAATCGCTCAGCGCTTACAGGCATCAGCCGCTATCGGGGCATTTCTTGTCGGCATCGCTGTGTCTGGGCCAATCGCGGAGCAGTCACAACGATTATTTGCTCCGCTCCGTGACCTTTTCGCCGCGACTTTCTTCTTTTTCTTGGGCTACAAATTGATCCCGCCACTCTACCCCAAGCGCTTCCGTTCGGACTAGGGTTAGCGTTTCTGACCACTTTGACAAAGATAATCACAGGCTACTGGGCAGCCCGAAAGGTTGCGAGCCAGCGGCAACGCGTAAGGGCTGGAACTGCATTAGTCGCGCATGGCGAGTTTTCGATTGTCATTGCAGGCTTCGGCGCTGGCATCGAGCCACAACTCGGTGCGCTCTCAGCGGCCTATGTCCTCATCATGGCAATTCTTGGCCCTCTACTCGCACGCATATCCAAATGACGATGCGGCGGCATACCAGCCTGTACGAAGCCTTTGCGTCACGTCAGAGTGATTCGCACGAGTGGTAGTCGCCCAACAATGTGCTGTGATGCACTAGATATTCATCGATCAGCACAGAGCAGAGGACGGCAGTTGGAACGGCGACCAACGCGCCGATTGCACCCGCGAGTTCTCCGCCGACTAACAGCGAAACGACGACGGCTGAAGGCCGGAGTTGCACCTGCGATTGCATGATCCTGGGCGTTAGAAACGCATTCTCTATTTGCTGATAAACCAAATAGAAAATGAGCACGCCAAGCACTTTCCAAGGAGAGTCAGTCGCCGCTATCATGGCCGCCACAATGACGGTCGCAATTGGCCCAAGCAACGGAATGATGTTTGCAAGACCCGCAAACAGAGCCAACAAGTAAAAGAACGGAAGGCCCATACCTCCGAATGTGATCGCGCTAGCCGAACCGAGGATCAACATCAGAATGGCTTGGCCCCAAAGCCATTTCGTCATTCGCTCACCGGCGCGATGCAAAGCCGCATCGAGTCGATTCCTGGAATGAGCCGGGAACAAGGACATGAACCAACTCAAAACTCTTTCACCGTCAAGGATCAGGTATGCGGTAAGAATCAAGGCCATTGCGATGGAAACAATGGCACCGGTGAATCCAGCGAACAGGCTCGCGATTTTGCCGGCGTGTGAAGCCATATACGAACTCAATGCGCCGGCATCGAGGCTGCCGAGAACAGGAATAGATCTGAACTTGGTTCGCAGCTTGTCCAGAATGTCGGGAAACTGGGTCACGAGTTGCTGTACCTCTGAAATCACGGGAGGAAGTGCAAATATGCAAACCATCACCGCGACTCCTGCGATTCCGACGCAAATGAGCAAGATGGCCGCCCCACGGCTGGGGTGCCATCGCCGGATCGAAAGTCTGTGGACTCGATTCACCACAGGGCTCAAAACGACTGCGAACACTGTACTTACGTAGATCACAAGAAGGGCGTGTCTCGCTAGATATGCCACGCAGAGAAATAGTGCGATTCCAAAGCCCAGGAACAAGATCTTTTCGGCGCGAATCATGGATCGGAATTCCGGTTCTTGCACTCTAGCCCCTTGCTGCCTATTGCGCTGAAGGAGGATACGACCCCACGCCGGCAGAAAATCGCCGTAAGCGTCCACATATTAGGATGGAGCGTGACGGTTCCCCGGCGCGTCCGAATTTTTGTCCTGATCGCAATTGCAGCTGTCGGCGTGCTAACAGCGCTAGCCGCAATTGTCGCACTGCGTTTCCAGCCAGTCGCCCGGGACTACGTTCTTACGGTGCTCCGCAATCGTTACAGAAGCAAAGTAGAACTCGGGAATTTGCAGGTTTCGCTCTTTCCAACCGTCCACGTAACGGGTGAAAACCTTGTGCTTCGTTTTGGGGAGCGTGCGGGTGCGCCGCCGATGATTACAATTAAGCGCTTCAATGTTGATGCCCGGTTTATCGGCTTTTTCCGTTATCCTCGCCGCATTCGCCGCCTTCGCCTTGAGGGCCTGCAAATTCAAATTCCACCTCGGGCTGAACGGCAAGAGAATCGCAGTGGCGGTGCCGATCTCTCGAAAGCCCCATTTGTTCTGGAAGAAGTTATCGCTGACGGCACCACGCTAAAAGTTCTGCCAAAGAGTTCTGATAAGGAGCCCCTCGCATTCGACATTCGCCGGCTCACACTGCATTCGGTCGGGGTTGGGCGGCCCATGACCTTTCGATCTCTGTTGAACAATGCGAAGCCTCCCGGTCTAATTCATACCGACGGCCAGTTCGGGCCATGGCACGGGGACGAACCAGGCGACACACCAGTATCCGGGAAATACACGTTCCGTGATGCCGACCTTTCCGTGTTTAAAGGAATCGCTGGAACGCTAGCGTCTGACGGGAAATATGCTGGCACACTGGACACTCTCGAGGTTCAAGGGTGGACGGAGATGCCAAACTTCTCACTGCGAATTGCGGCTCACCCGATGCATCTCCGGACAGAGTTTCAAGCGACAGTAGACGGCACAAACGGGAACACGATCCTGCATCCGGTTCGCGCAATGCTCGGCGATTCTGGATTTGAGGTAAGCGGCGCCATAACACGCGGTGCGCTTGAAAAGCACAAAACGATTTTGCTTGAGGCGCGTGCCGTAAATGCGCCGTTGGAAAATTTCCTGAGGCTCTCAGTGAAGAGTTCTAAGCCTCCAATGACCGGACTGATCAGTTTTCTTTCGACGGTGAAAATACCTCCGGGCGAACAGGAGGTTGTCGATCGCCTGCAACTTGACGGCACGTTTGGGATCCGCGGAGTGCGCTTCACCAGCGCGGATGTTGAACAGAAAATTGCGAGTCTCAGCCATCGCGCTCAGGGTAACCCAGAAGACAAAAGTGGGGGCAAGGTTATGGCAGAATTTCGCGGGAAATTCCGGCTTCAGAATGGGATCATGCGCTTGCCCAGCTTTACCTTCAAGGTCCCAGGCGCGGATATTAAGCTGGCCGGCGACTATGCTCTGCGAAGCGGCCGGATTGATTTTCGAGGAACGGCGAGGATGCAAGCCAGCATCTCGGATATGACTACGGGCGTTAAGCATTGGTTGCTGAAGCCCATAGATCCTCTTTTCGCGCGGGATGGCGCGGGCGCAGTTCTCCCGATAAACATCAGCGGGACGCGCGGCGAGCCATCGTTCAGACTCGATATCGGCCGCGTGCTGAAGCGGAAGTAATGCTAGAAATCCGACTGTACAGTTCCAGATAATCGTTCGCCATGCGGCGGGCGTCGAAGCGGAGTTTGGCAGTTGCCCGGCAAGTTTCAGATGAAATTTCGCTCGTGTGCTGCACGGCGTCCACCATCTGGTCCTGGGAATCTACGATGAACCCACACTCACCGTGTTCAACCACCTCGGGCAAAGCACCTGAACGAAAAGCGATGACTGGCGTTCCTGAACTAATAGCCTCCATGGCGACTAGCGAACTTGTTTCAGCCACAAGGCTGGGGATCAATAGGCAGCGCGCTTCTGCCAAAAGCGCGATCTTCGTGTCAAGGCTCACGGCACCAACATACTGCCGCTTTTCATCAAGCAGCGGTTGAACCTGTTCAGAGAAGTAGATCTCGTGATCTCTAAACGGATGAACGGGGCCGGCAATTATCAGAGGAAGATCAAGCCGATGCGCGACTTCAAGTGCGATATGGACGCCTTTTTCATGGCAGATGCGCGTCAACACAAGCAGATGATCTTTGTGGCGGGAGCTGTCCCGGTAGCGCTCTACATCGACGCCATTGAAGACGACCGGCGGCTTTCTTGGACTGGGCACCGAGTTTACTTGAGCATTTGAAACGCAATTCAGCGTCACCCTTCCATCATTAAAGATCCAGGCCGGATAGAAAGAAACCGGGAGATGAAGGGTCGCCAGCATGGGCACGGTCTGCTGCGGCAAATAACTGTAGAAATCCAAGCCGTGAAAATGGATCACGTCGATTGGGTATCGTTCGAGTGCTGTCTCAACACAGGACAGGTGAACGCGTTGCGCGTCTTGACGAACATCGTCCGTAATCTCGCCCGCGGCCACAGAACCCTCAATGAGTTCTCCGGCTGTTTTCGATCCCTTTGCAGCAATGACTACCGAGCGGTGACCGGCATCTACGAGTCCCTGCTCGACCAGCGATAGGATTTGTTCGGCGCCGCCGCCCGAATCTGGCCCAACCGGTAGAAGTGGATAGGCAACGCTAAGAACCGTCATCGGCGCTTGCGCCGCGCAGTCATTTCGTCGCCCAATACGCGCGGTGGCCGATGTAGTCGGGATCGGGCAAATTGGCAAGAATAATTCGGCGCAGTTTCAACACATCGATCTCACCCTGTTCCTGATAGAGCACCTTGCCGTCCGGTGAGATCAGCATCGTGAACGGCACACCTGCCTCCCACTTGGGGTCAAACGCCGCTTGCATGGCATAGGTGTCGTCGGATGCGAACAGAAGATTGCGGCTGGACGCATGTTGCCTGTTCAGCATCTTCATCACACCTGCTTTTTCATCCGGCATGTTAGTCGCGACCGTGACGAAATCGAAATCGCGCAAGCGGTACATGCGGTACGTGGTCTCGAGGTCGGGAAACTCATGGACGCACGGCCCGCACCACGTGGCCCAGAAATCAACAAGCAATACTTTGCCGGTCGGGTTTGAGCGAAGCTTCTTCAGGTCCTCGGCCGAAGCCGGATTCAGGCCAATGGGTTCGGCTTCAATTTTCTTGAGTTCTTCCAGACGCTCGGCTTGCTTTGACATCCATTTCGTCGAGCAGCCGAAGACCCCAGTGTGCTGCACTGGAACTGGTTTCCCTGCCAGAAGAGCCTCGATGGCGTTGCGGGTGTCTTGCGTTTTTACAAGGGATTCGCGCTGGCTGTTATCCACGCGGCCTTCAAAGCGAAGCTTACGTTCCTGGTCGAAGATAAAGACGTGCGGCGTGGCTTTCGGGCCGTAGGCTCGCGCAACGGATTGCGTTTCGCCATCGTAGAGGTAGGGGAAATTGAAGTGGCGGTAGGCGCTGCGTATTTTCATCTCATCAAGGCTGTCGCTGACATCGGTGTATCCAAGTTCATCCAGACGAATGGCGTTGGGATTATTGGGCTCAATGGCCACGAGAGCAACATCCTTGTTCCGATAGTCGTCGGCCAGCTTCTTAATGCGGTTCTCGTACAGTTGCGCAGTCGGGCAGTGATTGCACGTAAATACGATGACGAGCACCCTGCTCGCGGAATAGTCATTCAGCTTGTGGATCTTGCCGTCCACGCCCGGAAGAGAAAAGTCGGGAGCCTGTGAGCCGAGAGCGAGCGTGGGGTGAGGCTCGTCCGCGAACGCCGCGGCCGAGATGAGTAGGAGAGCAAAAAATCGCAACATAGATGTGCTACTGTGATCGCCTAAGGAAATCCTCGCACACAGCTGGAGGTCCAGGTGCTACGTTTACAGGTGACGCTCTCGTCGGTCGTGTTTTTGGCGGTCATGTTACCTTCCTCAACTGCTCAATCTGCTAACACAGGAGCAGTTGAAGCGACTCTGCTCGTGGCCAACCAGGGAGATCATGACCTTAGCATCATCGATCCCGCAGCCGGTCAGCAAATAGCTACCGTACCGGAAGGCGGCGTCACGGGGCATGAGGTTGCGGCTTCTCACGACGGCCGCACTGCCTACGTACCGATCTATGGAAACTCGGGCGTCGGCAAACCTGGAACTGACGGTCGCAACATGGTCGTGATCGACGTCGCGGCGCGTAAGGTGACCGGCGAGGTCGGTTTTGGTCACGGCGTTCGGCCCCACTGTGCGGTGTTCGGTCCGCGCGATGGCCTGCTCTACGTCACGACTGAGCTGGACAATTCGGTAACGATCATCGATCCCCATACGTTGAAGATTATCAGTTCTGTCCCGACCGGGCAGGCAGAGTCGCATATGCTTGCGATCTCTTCTGACGGACGGCGCGGATACACCGCTAACGTCGGCCCAGGAACCGTCTCGGTGCTCGATCTCGAAGCTCGAAAAACGGTAGCGGTTATTCCGATCTCGCGCATGACGCAGCGTATTTCGATCTCGCCAGATGACAGCATGGTCTTCACCGCGGATCAGACGAGCCCGCGGCTTGCGGTAATCGACACATCCACTAACAAGGTCAAGACGTGGGTGCCGTTGCCGTCTGAGGGTTACGGGACCGCTTCGACGAGAGATGGCCGTTCGCTGCTCGTGGCGGTGCCGGGCGCGAACAAAGTTGCCGTCGTCGATCTCGGAACGCTTAAAGTCATTCACACCATCGATGTCCCAAGCGCACCGCAGGAGATTCTGATTCGTCCGGATAATCAGGTAGCCTATGTTTCTTGTAATGCGAGTCACAAGGTTGCTGCTATCAATCTCTCCGACTGGAAGGTTCAGAAACTAATCGATGCAGGGAAAGGAGCGGATGGCCTTGCGTGGGCAGCTCCGCAATAATTATTTTCTATATTCTTCAGCGCGTGAAGAAGCATGAAGACCTCGAAATATCTGGTTCTCGGCGGAGGAATGGTCGCAGGGTATGCCGCGAAGGAATTTGTCGAGCGCCGGTTGAAGCCGGGCGAACTTACGATTCTGTCGGCCGACACTTCGCTCCCATACGAACGGCCGCCGCTTTTGAAAGGTTTCCTCGCCGGCAAGGAAACCGAAGCCGGTATCTTGATCAACCCGGAGGACTTCTATCGCGAGCATGAGATTGAAGCAAGGCTCCGCTGCGAAGTCGATGGGATTGACATCGGGCGCAGACTTCTCCATTTACGATCTGGTGAGGATCTCGGCTTCGAGAAGCTCATCATCGCGACGGGCGCTCGCGTGAAAACGATGGACGTCCCTGGCGGCGATTTGCCAGGCGTTTATTACCTCCGTTCGCTAGAAGACTCAAAACGCATTCGAGCACACGCTGAAAACGCAAAATGCGCGGTGATCATCGGGAGCGGATTTATCGGGATGGAAGTGGCATCGGTGCTCGCCCAAAAGGGCATCGCCACGACCATGATCCTGCGCGACCAACGTATCTGGAAACAATTCTTCACGCCCGGGATGTCCGGCTTCTTTGAAACTTACTACTCGCAACGAGGCGTTGAGTTCATTAAGCGAGCGAAGGTGACGGAGTTGCGGGGCGACGGGGCTGTAAAGTCAGTGGCGCTGGGGGGAATCGCACGATCGAATGTGACCTGGTAATGGCGGGAATCGGTGTGCAACCCGTGACCGAGCCCGCGGCAAACAGCGGAAATCGAAGTGGCTGATGGCGTGGTCGTAAACGAGTATCTCGAAACCAAACTCCGCGACGTTTATGCGGCCGGCGATGTGGCGAATTATCAAGACACGCTGTTCAGCAAACGGCGGCGCGTAGAGCACTGGGATAACGCTGTTTCGCAGGGTCAATACTGCGCCCAGGTCCTGTTAGGCGAGCGCACGCCATTCGTGCACGTCCCGTATTTCTTTTCCGATGTCTTCGACCTTTCATACGAGTTCTGGGGAGATCCTGCCGGCGCTGACGAGATCACCGAGCGCGGTGACCTGCGAAGCACGAGTTTTAGCGTATGGTGGCTTCGGCAGGAGCGACTCGTGGCGGTGTTTACGATGAACCGCCCCGATGAAGAGCGTGATGCCGCCCCTCGCTGGATCGCATCCAAGCGACGAGTCTCCGCTGAAAAGTTGAGGGGATCAGGCTCGCTCAGCGAAGCAGAATCGTAGTCACTTTTGATATTTTTCCCGGTGCGAGCGCAAATCGAGATGTGAACGCGTGGTTGGATAGGGAGCGCGCATCAAACCTTCCCAGATAATTCGGTTGAACTCTTGCGGGTCCACCCGATCTTCACCTCCAAAGTCGAAGTTAGCCGTCTTCGCGGCCCAGTAGGCTACGTCGTGCGCGAGGGTGATGTGAGCACCTGACTGTGCTGCCTTCCGCACGAAATCAGTGATCGGAAGCCGGGTTTTGCCAAGTACGGCCGAAGGAACCGCATCAAAGCTCCACTCCTTCTGTCTCAAGTCGAAGACATCAGTCATGGGCCTTGCGGTTGCCGTATTCAGATTTAGATGTTCCAGTCCAAGCACATTTTCAATTGTCCGGATCATGTTGACAGTCGTGTAGTAAGAAGAAACAACTGCGCTGTGCTTGACGTAAGGACCCACGACGTAAGCTGTCGTACGGTGCGCGTCAACATGGTCCGGCCCATCCTGCGAGTCGTCCTCGATGCTAAAGATAAGCGTGCTGTCTTTATACGGGCTGTGCGCGACCCGTTGAATCAAAAGGGCAGTTGCGTAATCATTGTCAGATTGCTGCAACTCGGGCGTGTTCACTCCCGAAATCGCAGTCTCGAACTCACCCATGTGATCTACAGGTAACTCAACAATTTCGAATGCTGGAAGATTACTGTTAGCAACGTATTCATTGAACTCACGTTCCCATTCAGCCTCACGATAGAAGTCCGGGTAACCGGGGTCAAAGCCCCTGAAATAAGGATCACCGTATTTGTAGAGCTCCGGATTGGCCGGGCGAGAGACGACGATTCGCGCTTTGAACGGATACGGCTCGCGCGGAGCATCGAGCGTCGTATCACTCATGCAGCCATACTCCCGGAACGTCAGGCCTGCACGGAGAGCGGCGTCCCAGATATAGCCTTTGCCACGGGGAGAACCGTGAGGTCCGTCGGGCTCGGCGACATTGATCGTCCCGGGTAAAAGATCAGGATCGGAGGGCGTCTTGGGATTTGCGGCCTTACGCTCAGAGAGCGTCTTCAATCCCACGTTCAGATCCCGGTTCAGTCCTTCGTACTCATAGTTCGTGCCGCGGTTCGCATACTGCAGGACTACGGCTTTCTCGCCAAAATCGGACTCCCGTGCGGATGTGCTCCAGGGCCAGCCATCACCACTGACTTCCCCCGAATTGTAGAAGTTGTCGAGGTCGACGAACTGGCGGGCGATGTTATGAAAATTCGGTGTGATACGTGCCCCGAATTCCGTCAGCGAGGGGTCGCCGTTGCCGCGATCCAGATCGCCCAGTATCTGGTCATAGGTGCGGTTTTCCTTGATGATGTAGATGACGTGCTTGATCCGATGATGTAGTTCGCTCATCACCATTGCATCTTGAGGCGCGCTCTTTATTCCAAATGAATTATTCCGGGCGACTATACGCGTCAGGCGCTCAAGCGCGTCCTCGCCCGGCACCGGCACGCTTAGGAATCCAGCTTTCTCCATTTGCAAGATGTATTGATTATGTGAATTCACAACAACTGCCGGCCCGGGGCGGCTGCCTAAGTTTTTCACCTTCACATGCAGATCACGGTTAGGGCCGGGAACACTCTTTCCGTTGACGATGTAGAGCATCCGGCCATCACCACTAACGCTGACGGAGTTGGGATACCATCCGGTTGGCAAAAGGCCGGTGACACTCGACTGAGAACTATTTCTCCCGAGGCGGATGACAGCGACTGAATTCGAACCCCCGTTTGTGACGTAAAGCGTCTGTTCGTCCGGAGAAAGTGCAAGGCTATTTGGCGCACCTCCGGTGTAGTGGTTCAGATGTGCCATCCATTTCGCCGGAGCCACGGTACTCAGAGCTTCAAGGATGCGGTTTGTCTTTGTATCGATCACGACGACGTTATCGCTGTTATCAGCGGTGACGAACAGCCGCGATTGATCACGATTGAGCAGCATCTTGTTCGGATTGCCGGCGATCTTTATGCGCTGGAGAACAGACGGCGGCCGTGCAAGGCCCACGACAACGATTTCACGGTCTCGAAGGCTGGAGACATAAGCCGTCGTGTTGCCCTTGATGCTGACCCAGAAGGGATACTCACCTCCGGGAACGCCTGCGTCAGCCGCATCGATTTTGCCCGGCCTCAAATCGAGTTCAGCTGCTACACGGCGGCTCTGCAAGTCCACCACCGAAACGGAGTCGTTGTACACATTCGCGACGACAAGGGCCTCACCGTTCTGAGTGACGGCAAGACCTCCGGCGGCGAGCGGCTCCTTTCCGATTTGCAATCCCAGGCCGGAAGAATGGCCGAGTTTTATGGGCTCCCCGTTTTCCGACCAGTGCCGGCTCGAATCGAGCGAAAAAATGTGAATGTTGTCGTCCTTTCCGCCAGAAACGTAAAATTGCTTGCTATCCGGTGAAAAGGCAATGCCCGCGAATGTATCCGGCACTTTCACCACTTGGACCTGCTGAGGTTCACCGTGGCTGACGTCGTACGCAAATACGTACTCTTCCGACGCGTCCGGTATGGGATTTCCATCGGCTCCGTTGATTCGGTTAAAGCCGCTTGTCAGGATGAGAAGTGTTTTCTGATCGGGACTTACAGCCGTGCTAATCGCTTGTCCGGCTACGAAGTCCGGAAACGCCTTCAGGCCGGGATTCAGCATCTGAAAGTGCGATCCCGGTGCGGCGGTGGGCGTAATGCGCTTTCCGGTCGGGAGTAGAGCTTCGAGCGTCGCACTTTCCTGAGTGCTTCCTGCGTTTCGGCACAAGCTTGCGAACGCGAGACTTGTAATCAAACAGAGCCAAGTTTTACGTTGCACAACTGTAAAACTTACCATTCTTTAAAACTTTTCCGCTTTAAGCCGTGTCGGCCACTTCGGAACAGCCAGGGCTGGATCTATCTACGACGTCACGAGATAATCAAGGAACGGCCAGGCCGAGGCGGCTGCGTGTCACGTAAGCGCCTACAGCAGGACCTTACCCACACATGAAAAATGAAGACAGTGCAGATCTCTGGATGTTGCGAACAGCTGCGGGATCGGCCCCGGCAGTATCGCAGATCGAGTATTTTCGCCGCTTGGGTGTACGTACCGTCGCGGCTGATTCGAGCCCGCTCTCGATTGGACTTTTTATGGCCGAGCGCGGCTACTGTGTCCCACTCGCGAGCGCGCCGCACTACATCGACGCCCTAGTCGCCATTTGCGAGCGGGATAAGGTGACCGCATTCCTTCCGGCTTTGGATGAGGAATTACTTCACGTCGAGGCGGCAACCGAGCGTTTCGCGAAAGTAGGAACAAAGGTGCTTCTGTCGGGACGCACAACGTTAGAGCTTTGCACCGACAAATGGGCTATGTATCAGGTTTTTTCCAAGCACGGCTTCCCGACCATACCGACTCGACTAGGATCTGACGCTTACAACTGCATCTCTGAGGCAGAATTGCCGCAGCTCATAAAACCCCGGCACGGCCGCGGCAGCACAGGTATCTTCGTGGCCAAAACTTCAGATGAGCTGAAATTTTTTCTGAGTTACGTCCAGGATCCGATCGTGCAGCCCTTCATCACGGGATCGGAATACACCATCGACGTATTGGCAGACTGGAATTCGGAGGCCGTCGTGATCGCACCGCGCCGCCGGATCGCCGCGGAATCAGGAATATCGTATAAAGGGCAGCTCGCTTGGAACGAGGAGATGGTCGGCATCGTTCGAAAAATGGTTCCCGCTCTCAAACTGATTGGACCGGTTAACATACAGTGTTTCATCGACCAGCGCGGACAGCTTTTGTTCAGCGAGGTCAACGCGAGACTCGCAGGGTCCTCAATCTTAACTGCCGCAGCCGGCATACCTCTCTACGAAGGCATAGTCGATATGATCCGAGGCCAGTCGCCACCAATGTGTCCTCCATCAAACCAGGATCTGGTAATGCTGCGTTACTGGGCGGAGCTCTATGTTCCAGCAGCTAAGGCAGGCTCGTTCGGCTGGGAGGCATGAACGAGTGGGCGACGGTATTGCGGAAAGTACTCGTCATCTAGAACCTCAGCCCCAGTCTGTCGGCACAACGAAGCGTACTTCCTTTCATCGCAAACCAGATGATAGGCCAGGAAATCAGCGCGCAAAGGTGAGAAACCAGTTTTGAAATGGAACAAAGAATCTGCGCGGGCCCCCAGGCCTCCGCCCAAATGGAGAACCTTGTAGCCTTTTCTTTTTGCCCATAACCTGATTTCGTGCAGCATCAGTTTGGACGGAGAATTTGTGAAAAACCGATCGGCAGTCCCGGACAAGTGATACTGAACGATACCCTGGGTTTCAGTCAGAAGCGCGCCGCTTGCGAGCTCTCCACGCGAATCAAGAATCGAACAAAAGTGGAGTCGTGGGCCTAAAGCAACGCGCAGATCATGGAAATATTGCGTCGGAAAACAATAGAATCGGTTTGCATGTAAACGGTCCATTGTTTGCCCATAGATGGAAATAAAATCGCCGTAGGTGGACCAGTCGTCAAAACGCGCTTGAAACCCCGCGCGTTGCAGCTTTCCAATGTAGGACCGCAAGCGCTCTCTTGTCTGGGACCATAGCGCCTCTTCGGTAAGGTTCAGATCTACATAGACCGTCTCACCATGCTTAACAACCTCACCATGGCGCGCAAGATCAGGAGGAACGGTCAACAGCGGATGCATGCATAGAAATGCGGAAACAATGTTGTGAGTTTCACACTCTCTCCTGAAAGTATCGAGCGCCTTGTCGATCCACCAGGCATCTCCGCGAAATAGGGGTGCAGCATATCCGTAGGGCGACTTCGCATCGCGCCAATCGGGTGGTGCGCCCAGCACCGCGGGCAACCGGCGTATCAGAAGAGGGATCAGGCAAAAGCAGTTTCCTTCGCGCACGAGGAACGCTGCTGGCTCGGCATCTTCATAGGGCGCACTTACTTCAAGGTACTGCGGCAAATGATAGACGTCATGTGGGACTTCATCGAGAAGGGCTCCCCATCGCGGATCAGTGGTCGATAAACAGTCAACGATCATTGATTGTGTTCTGCTGTAAAGATAACCGGTATCGAGGTTGATGCTTTAGCTAATTCCAAGTGCCACAAGGTGCGCCGGCAAACCCGATTCTTTCCAGCATGCTCTCGATACTTAGACGAGGACACTTAGCAAACGCCCCGGAAAATCTGTTTGTTGTTCCCTGGAACGGACTGCCTCAGTTTCCACAATGGCGGAGATTCAGCCCGGACACTTCAATGATACCTATATCCCACTCACCTGACGTTAGTCCTACCGTTACCAGTAGTACTGATCGCGGCATTTGTTCAGGAATTGCAGCTGAGAGTGACCGTTGAGAGTGTGGCGCTTGTTGTTCAGCTCCGAAGTTGTGTTGCATGAGAGGCAGTGATACGAGGAGGTTTTATGCAGAAGGTGATCTTATTCGGCAGCGGCCAAATGGCGAGCATGATCTATTTCTATCTGACTCACGACTCCTCCTTTGAAGTCACGGCATTTACGGTCAATCGGGAGCACATGAAGGAACAAACGCTGCTGGGGTTGCCTGTCGTTCCTTTCGAGGACATCGAGCGCAGCCATCCCCCGGGTGAGTTCGAGATGTGCATCCCTATCAGCTATCGGGGGGTGAACCAGCTCAGAGCGGAAAAGTATCAGCAGGCTAAGGACAAAGGCTACCGGATGATCAACTACATCAGTTCCAAGGCTACTGTCTGGCCCGGACTAGTAATAGGCGATAACTGCATCGTTCTCGAAGGCTGTATCGTTCAACCTTTTGCCGAGGTTGGGAGTAACGTTTTTATGGGTTGCGGCAGCTTGGTGGGGCACCACTGCGCTATAGGCGATCACTGCTTTTTCGCGCCGGGGGCCGTCACTTTAGGTTCGGTGCGAGTAGGGCCGTACTGTTTTCTGGGAGCGAATTCGACAATCAGGGATGGAATCATCGTCGCCGGCGAATGTGTGATCGGCGCGGGGGTTAATGTTACCCGCAATACCGAAGAGAAGCAGGTGTATATCGGTAGTCCGACCGAACCGCTGACGAAACGAAGCGATGAATTGCGTCAGTGGTTAACCTGGGCAAGGTGAATATGGATTTTTCGTGGACGGAAGAACAGTTATCCCTCAAGAACGCAGTTATCGAATTCGCCAAGCGCGAATTGAACGAGGATTTGATCGCGAGCGAGGCGCGGGGCGAGTTTTCACGACAGAAATGGGAGAAATGCGCGCGCTTCGGGATCCAGGGGCTACCCATAGCCGAGGAGTACGGCGGGACCGGTGCCGACATTCTGAGCACGATGCTGGCCATGGAAGGGCTGGGCTACGGCTGTCACGACAACGGCCTCGTGTTCGCCTTAAATGCCCAGTTATGGAGTGTGCAGCTGCCCATCGTGACGTTTGGTACGGCGGCTCAGAAGCAAGCCTATCTGCCCCGCTTGTGCAGCGGCGAGATTATTGGCGCGCACGGCATGACGGAGCCGGACTCCGGGTCGGATGCCTATAAGCTGCGGACCCTGGCCAAGCGCGACAATGGGGGCGGCTACGTGCTCAATGGCACGAAGACGTTTGTTACAAATGCACCGGTTGCCGACTTGGCCGTGGTGTTTGCGACTGTGGACCCCAGCCAGGGTTTGGGTGGGATCACAGCTTTCCTGGTCGAGAATGGCACGCCGGGTTTCAGTATCGGCAGAGATATAAACAAGATGGGCCTGCGAACCGCGCCAATGGCCGAACTGGTCCTTCAGGATTGTCATCTGCCAGAACAGAATCGGCTCGGGCCGGAAGGAGCCGGGGCCAGCATCTTCAATAGCTCAATGGAATGGGAACGGAGCTGTATCCTCGCCAGCCACGTCGGAGCGATGCAGCGTCAGCTTGAAACTTGCATCAAGTATGCGCGTGAGCGCCGCCAATTCGGCCAGCCGATCGGCAAGTTTCAGTCTGTCTCGAATCGCATCGCGGATATGCAGGTTCGGCTTGAGACGGCCCGGCTGATTTTGAGCAAGGTGGCTTGGTTGAAAAAAACGGGGAAACCGGCCGTAATGGAAGCGGCAATCGCCAAGCTATACCTGAGCGAGTCGTTCGTAAAGTCCAGCATGGACGCTATTCGAATTCACGGAGGGTATGGCTACACAACCGAATTTGAGGTGGAGCGCGACCTGCGCGACGCCGTCGGCGGCACGCTTTACTCCGGTACTTCGGACATTCAGCGGATGATTATCGCGCGGTGGTTGGGTCTGTAACCGCACCAGGCATGACGCATCTACTGCATCAACTCCTGAGCGAAAGTGCGGCTCGCTGGCCTGATAAAGAAGCAGTGCGTTTCGAAGGTTTGGGGTTCACCTACTCGCAGTTGGAAGCGCACGTAAATCAACTTGCCCGTACGCTGCGGGATGCGGGAGTACGCCGAGGAGATCGAGTTGGCATCTATGCCCATAAATCCCTGGCAGCAGTAGCCGGTATGTTCGGCGCGATGAAAGCCGGAGCCATTTACGTCCCTCTCGATCCGAACGCCCCGGCAAAAAGGTTAGCGTATATCACGCGGAACTGCGAGATCAATGTGCTCGTGGCTTCCGGGCAAGTGAGCGGCCTCGCCGACCTTCTGTCTGAAGAGACGCCGGTGCAGGCGGTGATCTTGACCGACGAGCAGCAGCCCGCCGATTTGCCGAATCAGTTGCGGACCATCAGCTGGGCCGAGGTGAGACAGCAAGACGACAAGCCTGTTCGCCCCTCCGGAGCGATTGAAACGGATTTAGCTTACATTCTCTATACCTCAGGATCCACGGGCGAGCCCAAAGGGGTGATGATTTCGCACCGGACCATCCTGATTTTCATCAATTGGTCATGTGAGGCGTTTCACATGACGCCCGATGAGCGAGTGACCAGTCATGCGCCGCTGCATTTTGATCTCTCCACTTTTGATATCTACGCCACGCTGAAAGCAGGCGGCACGGTGGTGTTGGTCCCTGAAAGGTTATCGGTTTTCCCGGTTCAGTTGGCCGACCTGTTGCAACATGAGCGAATCACGATCACTTATCTGGTGCCGTCGATTCTATCGCTGATGATCACTTACGGGAAGCTGGACGCCCACGATCTTTCGGTTTTACGCGCCGTTCTTTTTGCCGGTGAGGTATTTCCGATTAAGTCTCTGCGGCAACTCGCAACCGCTATTCCGCACGCCGATTTATACAACCTCTACGGACCCACAGAAACAAATGTCTGCACGTATTACAAAGTGCAGCCCAGCGATCTGTCTCCAGACCGAGCCAAGCCCGTCCCTATCGGGATTGCTTGTGAGAACACCGAGGTTTTTGCGGTCGACGACCGGCAGCATCTTGTGACCGAGCCGGGCCGGGAGGGCGAACTGTGGGTACGCGGTTCATGCGTTGCGCAAGGATATTGGGGTGACGCGGACAAAACCGCTGCAAACTTCGTCAGCAACACTTTTCAGCCTCACTTTCGCGAAGTTGCCTATCGCACCGGCGATATTGTGACGCTTGCAGACGATGGCGTGAACTGGATATATGTGGGCCGTCGTGATCATATGGTGAAGAGCCGGGGGTATCGCATCGAGTTGGGGGAGATTGAGGCCGCGCTTCACTCCCACCAAAAGGTTAAAGAAGCGGCTGTGATCACTATCCCTGACGACCTGATCGGAAACCGGATTAAAGCCTTTGTGGTCCCCCTGCCAGGAGATAACCTGAGCCGGCAAGATCTCGAGGCGCATTGCAGCCAGGTTCTGCCGCGCTATATGCTACCGGAGAGTTTTGAATTTCGTGAGGAGTTACCAAAAACTTCGACGGGCAAAATTAACCGGCTTTTATTGGCGCAGGCTTTAAGTGGAGAAGGATAACAGATGGAAACTGAAACGATAGTTACAACGTTCATCCGTGACGAGCTGTTGCGTGGAGACGGTGAGGTCTCGCTTGAGCCGAACTCATCTCTCATCAGCACCGGAATCCTCGACTCGTTAGGTCTCCTGAAGTTGCTCCTCTTCATCGAAGAAAAGTTTCACCTGAAGGTGAACGACGGCGAAGTACATCCCCGCAATTTCGAAACGGTTCATCACATCACAGCTTTTATCGAAGCCAAAAGGAAAGAAGCGGCGGCTGGGTGAAGACGGACCCGCCACTCACGGTACGTTCACCTGGCACGGCGACAATTAGCCGCCTACTCTGCCGCAGCAAGCAGTTCTTGCTGCAGACGGCGGAAGGCAGCCACGTCGCGCGTGTAATCGACGAAATTGGGTACGGCCTCCGCGGCGATGTGGTGCGCTCGAGCCGGGTCTTTTGCCTCAGCGGCGCGCAGCAGTTCGTAATCTTCTATGCCTTCACGCATCGCTTCCAGACGGATGGATGAGCGAATCGTATTCTTCTCGCGCCAGGGATAAGTGATGAACGCATCACCCGGCGGTAGCAGGTCCTTGCCTGCATTGATGACTACTTCGGTGTTCTGGTACGGATCGCCATCCCAGTAGTTGCCACCCCAGTGCAGGTAACCGCTCAGGTCGTGGCGGAAGTTGAACCAGTGCAACAGGCGCGTCTTGAGCAGAGGGTAATCGATGAAACGGTTCAGGTATCGACCCTGTGGGAAGACGCAAGTGTAGAACCAGGCTCCGCCACTTTTGCCCACATGCTCACGTATCTCCGCCAGCCGATTGTCGAAGGCACCAAGGACCGGTACCCAGATGTCACAATCCGGGGCCACGGGGGAAGCCGGTTGATCAATCGCGTCGATGGTCTTCACCCCGGGCATGTTCTTTCGGACGAGTGCCGCGTAGCGTTTGTAGTATGGCGGCTCGGCACCGTGCGCCTCATCCAAAATGTGCTGTATGTAACGCCCCGCCAGGCCTTTCTCCTGGAGGTGCTGGTAGACCGCGGGCAGGAACGAGTTCATGTGTGTTTCGACGCGCGGGTCGTCCGGATTGAGCTTGTCGCGGCGCACCTGCCCGTTCTCGATGACAAACGCCGGCACCTTCAGGGCAGAGCGATAGCCGTTCTCTCGACCGAGCAGGTGCCCACCTTCGATCAGCTCAGTCATCCCCTTTCTTCCAAACGTCTCGAGCCAGCGGTCCAGACGGGAAAAATCATACGTGACGCGACCGTCCTGCACGCGCGCGTCGGTGAGCGACAGCATCGGCGTGAGGATTACGTTCTGCCGGTGGTCTGCCATGACCTGCGCGAGATTGGCGAGCAGGTTCCAGTAGCGCTCCTGATCATCACGAAGGTCGAAGAAGCGGTTAAGATGCTCTTCATCGACGTTGAACCAGTTCGTCACCTTGAGCATCTGTTTTGGTACCACCGCCCGCATCACGCGAACATGAAAAGGCATGGTGGCGACGAGTTGCGCACCCGAACGAAAGACAGCCGTACCTGGGTACTCGCCCGGCGTAGCACTCGCGCCCGCATGTAACGTGATCCACACGGCATGGGTTTCCTTGGCTGGAATGGAAAACGGCAGCTCTTCATGCAGTGGATCGGGAAAGCGGGCTGGCGCCTTCCGGATCAGCTCATCGACTGGGGATTTCGGCGTATTCGCGCGCACCGGTACGTAGCCGACATGCCGAACCTGGACCTCCACCGGACCCGCAACGTTCACCGTAACGTTCAGATCTGATATAGCCGCATCGGGGCGGACAGCGAACTGCACGGTGGCATGGCCGTTGCGAGGCAGCAACGTGACATCTGATGTAGCGCGGTTCACTCCGGCCGCATCATCCGGAAATACCTTCACTAGCGAATCGACCGGCCAAGTCGCGGTGTTCGCGGCCGCAAAGCCGGAGCAGGAAAGAAACAGCAGGATTGCGGCCAGTCTGATTGTGGACATCGCAAGCGGATTCTATCGCAGCCCACCTCGAGATCATGGGATGATCATTGCCTATGCGTCTTTTATGCTATTTGGCCGCAGCCATGCTGGCCTGTGCCGGTATCGCGTCCGCTGCTAGTCTTCGCGCCGGTATCGCCAAAGTGGAGATCACGCCATCGCCGGGTGAGCAGATGTGGGGATACGAGAGCCGCACTAAGCCCGCAATCGGCACACTCGATCCGCTCTACGCCTGCGTGCTGGTTCTCGACGCCAAAGGCAAGCGAATAGGCCTAATAGCACTCGATCTCGGACGGGTGTTCGGTCCCGCGTCGCTGGATCAGCTCCGCGCCACAGCCCGACGGAACGGAATCTCTTGCCTGCTGGTGACCGCCTCGCACACGCATTCTGGCCCGGTGGTCCAGGACGAGTATCGTAACGGCCTACCCGCCTGGGAACGCAAGGCGCTGAGTGGCATTGAAGAGGCCCTCCAGCGAGCCTCCGGCAATCTTCTGGAGGCCCGCATTGGCGTCGGCTACGGCACTGCCTACATCGGACACAACCGGCTCAAAGTGAACGAAGACGGTACGGTCTCGTGGTTTGAAACCAATCAGACTCAAATTCCAACCGCACCCGTTGATCCTACTGTGTCCATCTTGCGCATCGACAAAGCTGACGGGCACCCGATGGCAGTTCTCATAAACTATTCCTGCCACCCGGTGATCTTCGGCCCGGATAACCTCCGGTACTCGGCCGATTATCCCGGTGTCATGACGCGCGCCGTTGAGGGCGCCCTTGGCGGAGACGCTATGGCCTTCTTTCTGCAGGGTGCGCCCGGCGATATCAACCCGTACTATGCCGTCACGCCATTGAAAGAGGATGCTGTCGGACGCCGTGAATGGACTGGTAAAACACTTGCCGAAGAGGCTCTACGCGTCATCAAAACCATCCAACCCGAGCCCGACCCGAACCCCGCTATCGAGTTCGTCGAAGAGAAGCTCCCGATGCACATACGCTGGAATATTGAGGGCTTCCGCTTGGGTCTGAAGCGCTTTCTCGGAGACGCCTATGATCAGTACGCCAGCCATATCACCCCGAACATCGAGTTGCCCGTAACCACGGTGCTGATCAACAGACGCATTGCACTGATGACCATGCCCGGTGAGCCATTTGTCGATTTTCAGATGAACTGGCGCCAGCGCTGCCCTGTCGCTCACGCATTTTTCCTGGGTTACACGAACGGATACTTCGGCTATTTGCCAACCATTCGTATGGCATCACTCGGCGGCTACGGCGCGGGAAGCGCCAGCACATGGGCAGAAGTTGGGGCCGGCGAGCGTATGGTTGACCGCGCGGTAGTACATGTCTATGAGATGCTCGGGCGTTTGTACTCGGAACCCGAGGATATGCGCAAGAACCCATTCGATAAATAATAGACGCGAGACAAGAGTACTCCCGCGCTGACCGGGAATTACGGTCAGTTGGATTAGCTGCTCGTATGCAATAATCGCGTGCATGAATTGCCGTGTTCTCGCGGCACTCATCGGCTTAACCGCCTCGCGCAGTGTGTTTGCTGGCCTGCCTGACACGGCGGCAGTGGCGAGGGAGCACGCGGAGAAGGGTGTCCAGTGCGCTCAGACCGGCGATATAGTTTGCGCTGAAACTGAATTACGCCTTGCCGTGCAACTCGCTCCGAACGACGCTTCTTATCTGACAAGCCTTGGCGGAATTCTCGGCATGCGGCAGAAACTCGATGAAGCCAATGTCTACTTCGAAAGGGCGGTGAAGAGTGATCCCAGCGATCCCACGGTGCGGCGCAATCTCGCCGCTAATCAGTGGCGGCTAGGACACCTGAAACAGGCCCAGGCCAATCTCGAACACCTCTTGCGTGTGCAGCCACAGGATAAAGTCGCGATGCTGCTGCTGGGCATGGTCTCGGAAAACGAGCACGATTATGCGCGCGCGGCGAAACTGCTGGCTGGGGTGCCGGAGTTGGTCGAGCAGCGCCCAGAATCCATTGGCGCGCTTGCCAGCTCGTACTATCACACGGGCCGGCGGGATGAAGCGCACAAGCTTCTCGAAGCACTGCTCGGGCGCACCACTTCACCGGAAGGAATATTCGCGGTCGCCGGCGTTGCCGCTCAGGCGGAGGATTATGGAATTGCGGAGAAGCTCTTTGAATCAATCCGCTCCAGCTATCCCGATACGACGAAGCTTGACTACAACCTCGCCCTAGTTCAATTTCGTACCCAGCGCATTGCGCAAAGCGAAAAGACACTGCTCGACCTTGTGAATACCGGTCATGCGACGGGCGAGATTTTCAATCTGTTGGGACGCTGCTACGAGAAGCAGAACAAAACGGCCGAGGCGGCTCGCGCGGTCAAGAGCGCCATTCGATTGGAGCCGGAGAAGCAATCCAATTATCGCGACCTCCTCACGATCTTGATCACTGGAAGAAGGTTTGCCGCCGCTCTGGAATTAGCGAGCAAGACTGCCGAAGCCTTTCCGCGATCCGAACCAGCGTACCGCGATAAGGGCATGGTTGAAATGAAGATGAATCAATTCACCGACGCGGTGCGATCCTACAGCCGGGCAGTCGATCTGGACCCGAAGTCACTCGATGCCGCGGTGGGTCTCGCCTCGGCCAAATGGGCAGCGGGTATGCACGCTCAGGCGGAAGCGGAATTTCAAGTGCTCCTGAAACAGCATCCTCGCGAGGCCAGGGTGTATGAAGCATACGCAACTTCGCTATTAACTGGCACCGACGATACTCCGACTCAGGGGCGGGTCGAGGCGCTGCTCAAAAAGGCGATAGAGCTGGACAACTCGGGCGCGGAGCCGCATTATCAGCTCGGCATGCTGGCTCTGAAGAAAAGTGATCTGAAGAAAGATTCGACGGGCGCTTCGGCAGACTCGCTGCGCCAGGCGCTTGAGCAACTCGAGACCGCAGCCCGGCTAGGGCTCAATGACAGCAAGATCCACTATGCTTTGGCGCGGGTGTACCGCCGGCTTGGACATGAAGATAAAGCCGTGCGAGAGATGCAGACTTACCAGGAGTTGAAGGCGGCGGAAGGCACTCTCAATCCACGTCAGAGCGTAGCAGAGATGAAACCCGACTAGATGCGGTGGACCGTCGGCTTGCTCGTCGCGTTCTTGCTGTGCTTGATGGGCCAGGGATGCCGCACGGCGCGCGTCTCGGCTGCGCAAGAAATCTTCACGGATGTAACCGCTCAGGCCGGAATTCACTGGCGGCATTTCAATGGGGAGTCCCAAGATAGATATCTGATCGAAGCCATGGGCGGTGGGGTAGCCTTTCTTGATTTTGATAACGACGGTCTCGAAGATTTATTCTTCGTCACAGGCGGCGAGACTCCGAAGGGTAAGAGCCCGAAGCCGGTTCGCAATGCGCTTTACAGGAATCTCGGCGGCGGCAAGTTCGAGGATGTCACCGATAAATCCGGCCTCGCCCGCATGCCTTTCTACGGAATGGGCGTAGCGGCCGGCGATTTCGACAACGACGGCTATCCCGACCTTTTCATTACCGGTTATCCATCCTGTGCGCTACTTCACAACAACCGCAACGGAACGTTCACGGACATAACAGACAAAGCTGGCGTGAAAAACGCAGGCAAGTGGGCGGCGAGCGCGTCATGGTTCGATTACGATCGCGACGGCCGCCTTGATCTGTTCGTTGCCAATTACGCGAAGTTCTCCTTTGAAGATGGGCCGCGCTGCGAGTATCGGGGATTGCTGACTTATTGTGCGCAGGTGGCTTATGAAGGTGAGCGGTCCACGCTTTACCACAACAATGGCGATGGCACATTCACCGATGTCACCGGCCACGCGGGCCTTGCAAGGCTCGTCGGTCGCGCTCTTGGAGTAGTAGCCATTGACGTGGATGGCGATGGGTGGCCCGATCTTTTCGTGGCACGTGACGCTTCGCCCAATCTGCTGCTTATCAACCAGCATGACGGTACGTTCAAAGACGCGGCGCTTGATGCTGAGGTGGCGCTCAGCGCCGACGGGATGGCTCGCGCAGGCATGGGCGTGGACGCGGGCGACGTGGACGGGCACGGCCGTCCGGATTTCATCATTACCGATTTCAACGACGAGCAGCACGCGCTGTTTCTGAATACGGGCGAATTCCCGTATCGCGAGTGGACGCGCGAATCGGGCCTGGCTGCGCTGACGCGCTCCTTCGTCGGATGGGGCGTGCACTTCATTGACTACGATAATGATGGGAATTTCGATTTGATTCTCGTTAACGGACACATTAACTCGGTCATCGAGAAAACGCGTACGGATGTATTTTATCGGGAGCCGCCGCTGCTATTGGCAAACAACGGCAAGGGAGTTTTTCGAGATGTGAGCGATGTGGCGGGTGCTGTCTTCCGCAATCGCTATTTGGGGCGCGGTCTCGCGGTGGGCGATTACGACAACGATGGCGGGGTGGATGTAGTGTTCACGGTACTGAATGACACGCCGTTGCTTCTGCACAACAACATGGGACATTTGAAGCCGTGGATCGGCATAGAACTCGAAGGAACCAAAAGCAACCGCGATGCGATCGGTGCGAAACTGACGCTTACGTGCGGGACCAGAAAGCTGGTGCGGTGGATTACCGGGGGCGCTAGCTATCTTTCCTCGCACGACCGACGCGTCGTGTTCGGCTTGGGGACTGCTCCGGCAGGCCCGGTACAGCTTGAGATCCGGTGGCCGAACGGGAACGCGCAGACCGTCACGGGGTTGAAAGTGAATCAGTATCAAAAACTTATGGAATAGGCACTCGGAGGGTAGTAGCGCCGGAAGTACTTGACGGGCAGGCTTCTTGGAGTTAATATGACGCCATTCGTAGGGTGGTCCAAAAACGGGGGAGGGTTGTGATGTTCTCAAGGAAATCAGGGGCGAGATGTGTCGGGGCTCGGCTTGCTGCGGCTCTGTTGACGCTGGTTACAGCGTATTTCTTTAGCGTAACGGCGTCAGCACAACAATATGCCGGCTCGGTCACGGGTACAGTGACGGACCCATCGGGAGCGGTAGTCCCGAATGCACGGCTCCAGCTGGTGGATGAGCAGAAGGGCTTCGCCTTTACGGCGGTGTCCGATTCAACCGGCGGTTATGTAATCCGTCAGGTGCCTCCTGGCACCTACAAACTCTCCGTCGAAGCGCAGGGATTCCGCGCCGAAACCCAGTCAGGCATCAAGCTCGACATCAGCCAGAACATTACGGTGAACTTCGCGCTCCAGGTGGGCGCGGTTACCCAAACCCTGCAGATTTCCGAAGCGGCGCCCCTGCTCTCGACTCAGGACGCGGTCACCGGGCAAACTGTGGATCGAAAATTCATCAATGACCTACCTCTGATCTCGCGCTCTGTGACGGACCTAGCGTATCTCACTCCTGGCATCACCGAAGTGGCGACGGGAACCCAGAATTCCGCCCAGAATAATTTCGTTTCCAATGGCGGCCGCAACGCCACGGCTGACATGCTCCTGGACGGCGTGACTGTCACGAATTTCGAACAAAACAGCGGCATCCAAGTGCCGAGTTACACCCCGTCCGTGGACGCTGTCGAGGAGTTTACGGTGCAGCAAACCAACTTCAGCGCGGAGTATGGCTTTTCGGGCGGCACCATCGTCAACATGCTTACGCGCTCGGGCACGAACCAGTTCCATGGCAGCCTATATGAGTTCTTCCGAAATCAGAGACTCGACGCCAACAACTGGTTCAACAATCAGAGCGGCGTCCCCATTCCGGCGCTGAAGAATAACAATTTCGGTGGGACGGTGGGCGGTCCTATCCGGAGAGATAAGACATTCTTCTTCTTTGATTACGACGGCACGCGAAGCAGAACGGGTAGCACCTATCAGGCCGGTGTGCCTAGCGCCGCTGAACGAACGGGCAACTTCGGGGAGCTCTGTGGCTATGCGGGAGGAAGTTTCGACGCCAACGGCCTGTGTTCAGCCGGCGACGGGCAACTCTGGGATCCGTACACCGGCGTGTACAGTGCTGATGCGGGCGGCCCCGTGCGCTCAGGCTACATCCCGTTCAACAATATAACGACGTACACGAGCCCGGGCAGCCCTGTGCTGAATGGAACGCCCTACCAGTTGCCGGCCCGACCGGGCAACTTGATCGATCCCGCCGCCCTCAAACTGATGCAGTTCTATCCGTTGCCCAACGAAAACGTAGGGACTTCAGCCTACAATCCATACACCAACTGGATTGGTTCCGGATCGAACCAGGGCAGCAACAATCAATACGACATCAAGGTTGACCATCGCTTCAGTGATAAGGATCTATTCAGCGCAAAGTACTCCCGCCAGGGTGGCTTCGGTCACGGATTCAACTGCTACGGAAATGTCGCCGATCCGTGTACTTCAGGCCCCAGCACGGGAACGGCTCACTTAGCTGCACTCAACCTCACTCACACCTTCACTCCGACACTATTGATGAACCTAGCGTTGGGATTCACGCGCAGCACGAACTTTACCCACAGCATTGCGGGCGACTACAAGAATCTAGATCCGGTTTCCCTTCTTGGCATGCCCAAGTACATCGATGCTTCCGGATTCCCTTCCATCCCCGCCATTAGCCTGAACACCGGGTATACCCAGCCGGTCAGCTCGCCCGCGAGTATCGGAACCCAGGCCTGGAGCCATGAACACCTCGGCTCGGAAACCTACCATCTCTTGGGTACGGTCAGTTGGATCAAGGGCCAGCACGAGTTGAAGTTCGGCGGCGAAGGCCGGATGCATCGCATCAACTACACTCAGCCCGGCGTTCCGGCGGGATATTTTGTTTACGATTTCACCGGTACGTCGCAGCAACCGTTCTCGGGCGGTGGCGATGCGCTGGCAAGTTTCCTCGTAGGAAATGGCGGTCCCGGAACGTGGGGCCAGTATGAGATTCCGAACTTGGTCAGCACGCAAAGCTTCCAGGCGGGAGGATTCATCCAGGACAACTGGAAGGTCAACAAGAAGCTGACGGTCAACATCGGGATGCGCTACGATCTCGACTTCCCACGTACGGAGCGTTACAATCGTATGAACGCGCTCGATCCGTCTGTAGTATCGCCTGTGCAGGCACCCGGATTGGGAACGCTTCACGGGGGCGAGATCTTCGCAAGTTCGAGGAATCGCTCGCCCGGCTACAAGACTGCCTGGAACGATCTTGGGCCGCGTTTGAGCATTGCATACCAGCCCATTGAGAAAACTGTGATACGCGCAGGATATGGAATCTACTACTCGACGGTCCGATCCGGCGCGGCAGGAACAGGTGGTACTGGTTACCAGGGCTATGACGAGAACACCCCATGGATCAACACCTATCAGAACGATGGGGTCACACCATGGGGCAGATTGAGCAATCCGTTCCCAACGGGCGTCAAACTTCCCCCCGGCGGCCAACTGGGTTTGCTGAACGACGTCGGTTTCGGCGCAGCAGGCCCGATTCCCTCTATCGACTCCGCAGTACCTTATGAGCAGAGCTGGAGCTTTGGCATAGAAAGGGAGCTGCCTGGCAACTTCCTGGTGGATGCGAATTACATCGGCAAGGCGGGACACCATCTCTACTTTGGCGGCGCGGGTGGCTTAAACTATCTCGGTCCTCAGATCGAGCATTACAGCTCACAGCAGATCGCTGCGCTCAACACCTACGTTCCCAATCCGTTCTCCGGGATTATCACCGATCCGAGCAGCTCACTCTCATCCCCGACGGTTCAGGCATCTCAGCTCCAACTGCCGTTCCCGCAGTTCACCGGCTTCAGCGGCGACGAGCCTCCCTGGGCGAACTCCATCTACAACGCGCTTCAGTTACGAGTGGAGAAGCGCTTCTCTCACGGGCTCCAGGCCCTGGTAACCTACACCTGGTCGAAGTCGATCGACGACGCTTCCACTACGTCTGGAGGCACCACGTGGCTGGGCGGAATTACGAGTCTGCAAGATCCGAATAACCGACGTCTCGAACGAAGTCTTTCGACATTCGATATACCGCGCGTGCTGCAGTTCAGCTATGTCTATGAACTGCCGATCGGCCGGGGCAAGGCGATTGGCGGGAATATGCCACCGGTCCTCAACGCGATCATCGGTGGCTGGCAGACGAACGGCATCTGGCGGTTCACCGATGGCAGGCCCATTCTGCTCGGCCTGTCGGGTGGCCAGTCGCTTCCCACTTATGGCGGGCAGCGGCCGAATCTGATCGCCCCGCTTCACTGCAACAGCGGGCCCGATTTTCTGACCAACTACTTTGCCAATCCCGACGTAGCGGTCGCCCCTCCTCCCTTCACGCTGGGCAATGCACCGCGTAGCTACGGAGGCTGCCGGGCGCGAGGCCAGAATAACGCGACCCTTTCGTTGTTCAAGGACTTTCTACTGCCGAAGCTTCGAGAAGGCGCGCGGCTGCAGTTCCGGTTCGAGGCGTTCAATGCGCTCAATCACCCGCAGTTCGACGCGCCTAACGTACAGGTCAACGGTGGTAACTTTGGTGTGATCACCAGCACCGCGAACGGGCCGCGCGAGGTTCAGCTGGCCTTGAAGTTGTATTTTTAACTTGAATGGAGAACCGCGAGTGCTGCTGCATCAGCCGGGAGGCCGAACGGCAAACAGGAAGTCCTCCATCGAAAAGGGATTCTGATCGTCGGCCGGGTTTTCCCGCGCGATACGTTTGATCTCTCCCAGTTCAGCGGCGGATTTCTGCTCGTCTCCGAGCGCCTTGTAGGCATCGCGTAACGCGTAGTGGGCGGGAATGAGCGTGGGCTGAAGATGCGTCGCTTCGAGTAGGTAGTCGATAGCCTTGCTGTAATCCTTCCTCGCGAGTGAGATCTTGCCCGCTAACAAGAATATATAAGGGTCTTTCGATGTCAGCGCCAACGCGTGTGCGATCGCATTTTGCGCGGTTTCCAGATCATTCGGGGCGGCGTGCATAATGGCCAGCGCCTGATAGTAATAGACCTCCGGCGTGTTGGCGCCCAAGGCAATGGCGGTCTCGAGCATTTGCCTGGCCTCGGCCGATTTGAGCTGAATTTCAAGAAGGATCCCATTCAGCAGATAGGGCCGGTCCCACTCCGGCCACCGCGCCTGAAGTTTCGTCAGCAGTTTTTGGGCATCGATCCCGCGTTGGAGGAGTTCCAGAGTCACGGCTTGTGCTAGGAGCAGTTCCCGTTCATCCGGCAGTATGCGGGAGGCTTGATCTAGCAAATTCGAAGCCTCGTGATACAGCTTGTGCTTGAGCAGAAATCCGGTGGCCTGCAGATAGAGGCTGGGTCGTGTGGGCGCAGCCCGAATGCCGCGGTTCAAGGCGTCTACCGCCTCCGGCATCTTGCCTAGCGAATCTAAAATTTGGGCCCGCAGCAGATAATAGTCTCCCTTCCGGTCCGCAACCTGAGTCTGGTCCAGTTCCGATAAAGCGACCTGCGGGGTTTGCAGATGAAAGAGGACGATGGCCAAGTCCAGGCGCGCGGCGCTTAGCGACGGATCGGCGGCTACAGCCGATTTCAGAAATTCAAGCGCAAGATTATACTGCTCGAACTCCAGCAGGATTCTTCCACAGTCCGCGAGCAGCGCGGGCTCAGAGGAGGAGGACTTTATTTCGCGAAAGACATTCAGACCCTCGACAGCATTTCCCTCCGCGAGCAGTTCCCGTCCCAACCTGACTTTCCACTGAGCATCGCCGGGGTTGGTGACTACGTTTCTTCGAAGATTCGCCAGGTAACGTGTGCGCCGGTCGGTCGGCGACAGACTCAAGTACTCGATCAACCCGGATTGAGGCCTGTGCCCCTCATCAATCATCCCGGATTGCTTCAACCGGGACAGAATCGCGCGGGCTTCTTCGGTGCGGCCAAGCTTGACCAGCGCTCTGCGGTAATGAACCAGAGCCAATCGAGCATCAGGAGCTAGATCCACGGCCCGCTTCAAAACGTCGGCGGCCTCGCCAACGCGGTCGAGCGCCAGATACGCCTGTCCGAGGTGTGCCAGCGCGCGATAATCGTTTGGTTCCTGCTTTACGAAAATTTGTAAGTCTTCGACCGCTTCCGCTGGTTTTTCCTCCTCAATATTAAGCAGAGCGCGGGCATAGCGCGCCTGGCTCAGTCTTGGGTCTAACGTCAGCGCGCGGTCAAGATCGTGCAGCGCTCCGTCGCGATCCTCAAGAGCCTTCGCGACAGCCAATTCATAAAATCCCACGGCGTCGCGAGGATGCTTACGCACGTACGACTCCAGGTCTGAAAGTGCACTCTTGAACTGGTTGGCACAGGCCAGAGCGAAACCGCGTTCGCGGCGGGCAATGTCGTCCCCTGGTTTCAGTTTCAGATACTCGTCATATTTCGCGGCGGCATCTTTGAAGAACTCCAAATGGGCGGTAATCTGGGCCAAGAGTAAAACCACTTCAGCCCGGCTGGGCGCTACTTTTTGAGCTTTGGCGAGAAGCGCACCGGCATCCACCAGCCGCTCCTGCTTTAGATAGACCTGCGCCAGCGCGTACAGGCAATCTGGATCTTCCGGCCGATCTTTGAGAGCGGTCTCGATCACGCCGCGGGCACGCTCGGAGTGTCCCGCTTCGAACGCGGCCAGACCCAGGTTATACAGCACGTCGAAGTTGGTCGGCTCCGTGTCCAACACGCGAGAGAAAGATCTTTCCGCCTCGTTGTAAAGCTTGCATTGGGCATATGCTGTCCCGGCGGAGAAATACACGCTCGGACCAGCGCTTGGGTGATCTTCGAGGCTGCGGAGTAGTGGGGCGGCATCCGAGCACTGCCCGCTCAAAGCGAGCGCGCGTGCATGCAAGAGAGCCGTGGCCGGGTCTGTCTTTGCGGAATCTGCAAGGCGGCTCAGGTAAGCGAGTGCTTGCCGGCCCTGCTTACCATCCACGCTGATTTGTGCGAGTTGTAGATTTGCGTTGGAGTGATGTGGATCGATCGCAACCGTCATTAAGTAAAACTTGCGAGCCCGGTCCCGGTCGCCGCTAGCAAGATAGTGATTCGCTAGGTTATTCAGTACCTGAGCGGAGTTGGGAGCGAGTTTGAGAGCACTCTGATAGTAGCCCTCCGCATCGTTGTAGCGCTGTTGGGAATCAAGAACGGCGCCTTTGAGGATGAGCGCGCGCAGCTCGGCGGGATGATCCTTGAGGATGCTATCAACTCGGTTCTCAGCTTCGGCAGTTCTTCCTTGCGCGAAATCTGACGTCGCCTCGTCTAGTGCGGCTTCCACACCGGATTGGTGGGCGAAAAGAACGACACTGGCAAGAAATGAAAGCGTGAACGGCAGAAGTTTCGACAGAACTCTTGCGGACCACACCAGTTTCCTCTATTATGACCCTTCCGGAATTTCCGGTGGTGGGTCAGTTTGAATTAGCGGATGTCAAAGACGTTCGCTAACCCGAGTCCGACTGAAATGACTGCGGTCTGCGAAAGACGACCGAATTTTTGCTCTAGGCGGGATTTATCAATCACCCTCAC
>JBPCLH010000038.1:0-11155 GCA_051003475.1 Bryobacteraceae bacterium | reverse complement strand
TGCATATTTCTGGTGCTGCGGCAGGAAATGCGTGGCTATGTGTTGCAGCTGTCGTCGCAGCTGCGCTTGGGCATGAAAAGGATCTTCCCTCGTGTTCGTGCGCTCAATTTCGGAACCTTGCGGCTTCAGCTTCGTCGGGCGTCTGGGCAAGTCCCCGAGCTGCGGATATTGAGATCGCCGTCGCGAGTGTGAGAATACAAGTCAACTTGCTTGCGCCGTGTCATCGATGAACTCCTTGTGATCTGGTAAAACAACCTGAAGGTTTCAGGTAGGACCTGCATCATGTCACCCAGTTCCTTAGCGAGGTGCTACCGGGTAACTCCGTGGCGGTTCAAGTCTCCCTCTCTGCACCAAAACAATTCATCCACCGGCCCGGATATAATCGCGCTCATGTTCCGTCTATTCTTACTACTGCTCATAGGCGCGGCAGCTATCTTCGCGCAGAATGATAAAGTGCGTGTGATTGCGTTCGGTGCACACCCAGACGATTGCGACATTCGCGCGGCAGGGACCGCCGCAAAGTTCGCCCGCCTTGGCTATGCTGTCAAATTCGTTTCAGTGACCAACGGTGATGCCGGCCACCAAATTATCGGAGGAGGGCCGCTGGCCGTTCGTCGCCGTGCTGAAGCACAGGAGGCAGGCCGCCGACTCGGCGTCACCTATGAGGTTCTCGACAACCATGACGGGGAGTTGCTTCCCACTCTGGATGTTCGTCGGCAAATCATTCGACGCATCCGTGAGTGGAAGGCCGATATTGTGCTCGCGCCGCGACCGAATGATTACCATCCCGACCACCGCTACACGGGAGTGCTGGTGCAGGACGCCGCATACATGGTCGTAGTGCCGAACATTTGCCCCGAAACGCCGGCTCTGCGGAAGAACCCGGCGTTCTTCTATTACGAGGACAACTTTCAAAAGCCAGCCCCGTTCCGGCCGGATGTCGCGGTCGACATAGATGACACGTTTCAAGCCAAGATTGATGCCCTTGATGCGCACACCTCGCAAGTCTATGAGTGGCTGCCGTGGGTGGACGGTAAGTTGTCGGAGGTTCCAACCGATCCAGTGCAGCGCAAGAAATGGTTAGCGGAATTGCATGGCGCTCCGCCTAACCCGGCGGTGCGGCGAACGCTCGAGAAGTGGTACGGACCGGAGCGTGCGGCGAAGGTGTTTCATGCCGAGGCGTTCGAGCTATGTGAGTATGGATGGCAGCCGAAGGATGAAGACTTGCGGCGTTTGTTCCCAATGCTTAAGTAGTGTGGTTCAGCTATATTCGCGTTCAATCAGGCGCTCGAGATGCGCTTTCGAGGTGCGTATGTCAGCCTCTTGCTGCGGGCCCGAGATTTCACGCTCTATCGTGATCGGCCCGGTATACGACAACTTGCGCAAATGGCGCATCACTTCCTGAAAATTCACTCGCCCCTGACCTATTGGCACTTCTTCACCCAACTTTTTTGGGTCCGTGGGATAGAGTCCATCCTTTGCGTGTAAACCTCGCACATACTTTCCAATCACCTCCAGCGCGCCAACAGGTTCCCACTTCCCATACAAGATCAGATTCGCGGTATCGAGATTCACAAACACGTTATTGAGACCCGTATCTGTAATCGCACGCAGCATTGTAATTGGCGTTTCCTGGCCCGTTTCCATCAGAAAAATTTGGCCGTTCTGCTTGTAGTAAGCAGCGACATCGCGTATCGCTGTCACGGACTGCGCATAGAGTGGATCATTTGGATCCTCCGGAATGAAGCCGCAATGCGTGTGCACGGCGCCTATGCCGCATTGCTTAGCTAGATCTGATGCGCGCTTCAGTGCCTCGATGCGAGCGGCGCGTGTGGATGGCGGAACCAGACCAATCGTTTTCGGTCCTTCGGTGAAGTCCCACACTAGGCGTCCCGGCCCGAGTGTCATTACCGCCGTCGCTTCGATGTGGTGTTTTGAAAGCGCCTCCTTCAAAGGAGCTGCCAGGCTTGCGGGTGCCATCCCGACATGGACCTGGCACGTCGGAAGGCCAAAGGCGCGTACCTTTGCAATCGCTTCTTCGGGAGCAGTTTCCGTTACGCTGACGACAACCCCAAGACGAGGCCGGGCAGCGCTCGCGTCCTGTTTCAGCGAAAGAGCGATCGGAGATACCGCGGCTCGCAGAAACGTCCGTCTCTCGCATTCGAATGCCATAAGTTCCTCAGACCAGCTTTGTGATCCCTGGCTGGGCACGCGGTGGAACCGGTAAGCTACCGTTCCAGTCCAGGTGCTCAGGTACTAGCTTTTCTTGTGAATTCAGCGCCTGATCCCAAGTGACTTCCTGACCCGTGTATGCGGCCATACGGCCCATCATCGCGAGAAGGGTGCTGGTCGCCATGCGCTTTCCATCATTGACGGGTTGTTGTTTGCGTATTGAGGCAAACAACACATCGTGCTCGCGCCGGTACATGTCGTATTGAGGCCCGCTCCAGCTCCAATCAGTCTTTCCCTCAATGCGGGGAACCGGGCCGCGACCGATTGTAATCCTGCCGTCCGTGCCTAGGACATAATCCGAAGTCTCCTTGTAGCAACCCTCAATTTGGCGATTTGCCAGGAACGCTCGGACCCCGTTGGGATAAATGTAATTGACCTCGAAATGGTCATAGATGTTGCCGCCCTCCGCCGGAATATCGCGACCGCCAACGCCGACACAGCTAACAGGTGGCTCATCGTGCATTGCCCAAGCGATCTTGTCAGCGCTGTGTACGGCCTGCTCGACAATGCTGTCGCCGCAGAGCCACACAAAGTTGTACCAGTTGCGGATCTGCCATTCTGTGTCGCTCATCCCGGCAGGGCGGGTGCGCTCCGGAGGCATAGACTTTACCGGACTCGTGTAGTAAGTCGCGTAGTATGCCACCACGCGACCAACAGCCCCATTAAATAGCTGCTGAAAAGTGTCCTGAATCATGTTGTTATAACGCCAGCAAAAACCGGCGATGAGAGACAGGTTTTTCCCCTTGGCGTTCTCCGACGTTTCAAGCTAAGCGCGCGAAGACGAGCGAAGATCCTTTACATGCCCAAGCGCAGCTGCGACAACAGCCGTCAAACCTAGCCGCGCATTTCCTGTTGCAGCATTTAGAAATATGCAAACAACACACAGTTGATTCACTGCGCACGGGCCACTGTTTTGCGCTCCCAAGCAGACCTTTCGTATCCTCTGAGTGCAGCCTGCAACCAAGCCCGCATCTGCTGTTCGCTTATTTACCAGCCAATTTAACACCAGGACGTGCACAGCTGCGCGTCATGCATTAACCAATTCCACTTCTCTTCCACAAGAAGTGGCCGTCCCGAGTTGTTGGCATCTGCCGAAGCGTCATTAGTAATCGCCGAGCATCTGACCGATCAGCTTCCACCGGTAGAAGCGGCGAGACGCAAGGGCAACTTGTATCAATTGCGCGGCCAAGTTGCTCAGTGGCGCGGCGATCGGTTGGTCCCGAAACTGCCTGGCGTCAGGCTCTCGACATCCAGCAGAAAGCCGGTCTCGAGATGGAGGCTGCGAATTCGCAGTTCATCATCGGCGTGATTCGCCTCAATCGAGCCAATCAGCAGCTTCTGCCACACTTTGGCGAATCAGAGCGGAATCTGAATGCGGCGCTGGATTATTACGCACGGTCCGGCACTATTGCTTCTTCCAACCCGGACACATCTGGAGCACGCTGCCCAACTCAGGAAATAGGCAAGTAATGCGCGCCGTCCTGTGTAGAAAATGACTACGGCGCTTCCAATCAAGCGCGTAAATCTCATCCAAGCTGGCATCACGCTGAAAGAGAGGCGAACCATCAGGAGCGAGACCAGTCCAAGGGCCTAAAGTGCCCACCGCTCGCGACTATCGTCGCGACCAAAAGCAGAACCATCAACCCGAGTTGTTTCATTGCTGCCGGCCTGTTGCAGAGCTTATTAACCCCTACTGTCCTTTCAGCATTGATAGGGCCGGCTGATCCCATCAACTCCAGTTTTGACCCGTAAACGAGCTGGCTTTCCTCGCGCTGGGTGGAAGTTTAGTATCGTGAGGTTGTCCGCCTACTTTCCGATAAGATTAGTAGGCACTCGCGTTTCACTCGGTCCCGCTGTTTTGGATTTGTACTTTGCCTCGTCATGAGTTCTGTTTTGATGAGCGGCCAAGCTGCTATCGGCTTCTCGCAAAAATATGATGAAGCTGGCAGTTGCGGTGCTGGTTCTAATGAGTGGCATTTCTTCATAAGCCCAGAAGAACCCGCCGCGCTCAGCGCGTGATTATTATAACGAACTCAAAGCAGCCAACAACTTCAATCACTACAAAGACACATTCGTCTGTTTCAGCGACGATGAAACTCCCTCTTTTTCTGTCGTTAGCCGGGGGAGTGACATCATTGATGAAATGAAGAAGGCTGGCGTTACGCCTGACAAACTGATGATTCAGTCAAAGAACTTGCTGGTTGTAGAGACATACTACAAAGGAGTAAGCAACAAAACAGAATTGTACGAGCCTGTAGGAAAAGAAGGCACCGACTGGGACATTCAGTTTAATTCTCCGATGCACGGGAAGATGCTCTATTCCATCAACTGGGTGACTGGGCGCTATCGGTTAACCGTGTATTTGTTAGACAAAAGCAAAATAATCCCCGCTGCCCAAAAATTCGGGAAGTGTGAATTGATTCATCCCGGACAATGAGCATCGGGCTCTAACCTTGCTTTTATGAAACAGGGCTGCGGGGAACTTTAAGCAGCTTGCGAAGCTTCACTTGCTGATTTGATTACAGAATGCCGATCTGCAAAGCCTAGCGCAAAATCAAAGCATTTGGGTTGGAAAGTGGCTGATTTTTTCGTGAATTGCGAGGCGACTCCAAATACATCCCTGATCATGTGCCAACTGGACTAATCACATTGATAGCGCCCGTTGTGGGGATTCCAAAATGTCACTGGGTACCCCGTCCGCGTTAAGATGTCCGGGAGGTAGTCATGCCATATTCAGCGGAAATCAGCCGGAATAATCCGACGCTTTTTGTTTTTCTTATCGACCAGTCCGGCTCAATGGATGAAGGAGTTCCTGACTCTGAAGAGCCAAATCGCAAAAAAGCGGCCGCGTTGTCGCTCGCTGTCAATCGCCTTCTCCAGAACCTCGTGATTCGGTGTGCCAAGGAGGAAGGTATCCGAGACTACTTCAATGTCTGTGTGCTCGGCTACGGCAGCACAGTTGGACCGGCGTTCATTGGTCCTCTTGCGGGGCGTGAAATCGTGCCGATCAGCGACGTGGGTAACATGCCAGCCCGTGTTGGACAGAAGGTCAAAAAGACCGACGATGGTGCGGGCGGCATTCTGGAGCAGACAATCCGCCTTCCAATCTGGTTTGACCCTGTGGCAGCTGGAGGGACGCCAATGTGCAGCGTGCTTGCTCAATCGCAAGCCGTTGTCCAGGGCTGGCTAGCTCAACATCCCGATTGTTTCCCGCCGGTCGTGATCAACATTACGGACGGGGAGTCCACAGATGGCAATCCGACGGCGGCGATGAAGGCTCTTACCAGTTTGGCGTCATCGGATGGTAATGTTCTGCTGTTTAATATTCACATTTCGAGTGACGGGTCCGCAAAACCGATAGCATTTCCAGATTCGTCAGCCGGATTGCCCGATCAATATGCAATCCAACTTTTTGAGGGTGCCAGCCCTCTGACGTATAACATGCGCGCAGTTGCAAACTCGCAACACGGAATGACTTTGTCTGATGGCGCGCGGGGCTATGTATTTAACGCTGACATGGTTTTGGTTATACAGGCTCTGGATATCGGCACTCGACCCAGTAATCTGCGATAGCAGGATCTCGTCGATGAAGATCTACGTCGACGTATTTAGGACACAGAAGGCCGGAAACACCAAATCCGAGTACGAGGATGCCCATTGGCCTCCGGTCGCGGCTACGACTCTCGAGGCCAACAAAGCACGTATAGCGGTAGCAGATGGCGCAACTGACGCTGTCTACAGCGGACTTTGGGCTCGATTGCTTGTTAGAGCTTATGGAAGGCAACAACTCGCGTATAAGAGCATGGAAGCAGCTGTTCTAAAGGCAGCACAGGTGTGGCAAAGAGTAATACGAAATCGCTCCCTACCGTGGTACGCGGAAGAAAAAGCCCGTAGTGGCTCGTTCGCTGCTCTCGTTGGGCTAGAGTTGATTCAACCTGACTCGCGTGTCGGGGGGTGCTGGTCCGTGTTGGCATGCGGCGATTCCTGTTTCTTCCAAATGCGCTCGGATAAACTCATCCAGGCGTTCCCCGTTTCCCGGTCCGAAGACTTTTCAAACACTCCTATGCTCCTGGGAAGCCAAAAACAAAGCACGGGATTGGGAGCCATTCGAAGCACTACTGGCTACTGGGAAGAAGGAGACTGCTTTTATCTTATGACCGATGCCCTTGCTTGCTGGTTTCTCGGGCGTTGTGAGACAGGCTTTGTACCGTGGCAGGACCTAAGAGATCTTACCCTGGCGCGACAGCCCCCTTTTGAGGAATGGATTTCTCATCTCCGCAACCGGGGAGAGATTAAGAACGACGATTGTACTCTCATTAGCGTGAGTTTTGAACACGCCGCTGAAAGACCTGTGAGAGGTTATGCGGTGGCCTAGCGACCAAGACTACAATGAAGCGGTTCAGAATCCTGGCATTGCGTTCTCCGATCAGGAGCTCAAATCGGGTCGGGTCGAACTGAACGCGCTGGGCCTTCCGAAGGCTCGCTCCGGGAATTTCGCGACAATTTACAGGGTGGAAACCATCAGCGGCGCGTATGCGGTACGCTGTTTTCGGTACGACAACCCGGAACACAGTCTCCGCTATCCCACAATCGCCTCGTATCTAAGCCAAAATCCTCTTCCCTACATGGTTTCTTTTCGCTTTATGTCGCAGGGAATACGGGTCGGACCAAATTGGTATCCAACCGTCAAGATGAAATGGGTGGAGGGGGATAGTCTCGTTTCATACATCGAGAAGAACTTGTCATCTCAGGCTGCTCTCCAAAACCTCGGTGCAAGCTGGATACAGATGCTCACGGACTTGCACCGCACGAAGATTGCACATGGCGACCTTCAGCATGGAAACGTTCTTGTTGTCCACGGCAAGCTTAGACTTGTTGATTACGATGGCATGTATGTTCCCGCATTGGATGGGAGCCGCGGGCTAGAGCTTGGCCATCGAAACTACCAGCACCCACAGCGAACGGAATTGGATTTCGGCCCGCAGCTCGACAATTTTTCCGCATGGCTGATTTACGTTTCGCTCGTGGCACTTGCCGCCCAGCCGAAGCTGTGGATGCAACTGAAGGCCGGCGACGAGTGTCTTCTGTTTCGAAGGGAAGACCTCGACAATCCTGATCAATCCGCTGCATTCCGCTTCCTAAAAGGGCTGCCAGACAAGCATATTCGACGTCTCGCCGATCAGATGGAGCAGTTCCTGTGGCTCCCGCCGGATCAGGTCCCGCTTATCGCTGATCGCGCGACTGAATCAGAACCGCGCGATCGCAGATCCATTTCGTTCGTTCCGGGTGGGAGCTGGATTGAGGACTACAGTCAGCTTTTTGCCAACGCGCCGGAAGGCCAGGACTTTACTGTCATCGAAGCTGGGGATCCAACCTGGATTCAAGATCACGTTGATCAAAACTTTGATCCGGGCTCGTTTGCTAACAGCGCGAACACAGATCGCTTTATCGCAGCGACGCTTTTCCTGACAGCCTTTTCACTTTCTGCATGGCTGTCCTCAGCAATAACACCGACTGCTTCAGTAGCGCTCTGGATAAGCGCGACCGTCATGGCGTCCGGGCTTACGATCCTGTGCTGGCGGATTCGGTACCGCTATGATCCTGTCTTCCAAATAATACGGGCGGCTCAATCTGATCTGAGGCGCGCAGGCAAGGAAAGCGACGCAGCGCAACAAGCTTTCGCAAACATCAAGGCAAAGAGGCTTCAGAGGCGCGATACCTACTTGGCGGATTCTTTGAGGCTTCACAAGCGGCAGGGCATATTTCAGGCTGATGAGGCTAAAAGACTCGGCGATATTGACACAGTGTTGCAAGCGGCCCTCCGACAAATTAACAACACGCGGAGATCAACGACGACGGATGAAGGTACGGAGAAACGCAAACTTCTCGAAAACATTGGTACTCAAATCTCCGGGATAACTCGCACGCTCTTGTCTCTGCCCGATCAGGAACTGCAAGAATCAAGGCGGCTCGACTCGGACGTTGGGACTGAAGTTAACGGGCTTGCCGCCGAGCTGCAGCAGATTACTGCTCGCCGCGATGCAGACCTTGTCGCCGCCCTGAAAAATTATCAGGATCAGGTAGTCAATAGTCATCTTCACAAGGTAAGAATCTCAGCCGCAAGTATTCCAGGGATCGGTCCTCAGCTAAAGCAGCGCCTTGCGGTCGCTGGCTATGTGTCGGCGGCTGATATCGGCGCGCGCTATGCGCGTGTGCCAGGAATTGGAACGACGAAAGCGGCGGCTCTGATCGCTTGGCGAAATCAACTCGAACTCCCGATACGTCTTCGCGAAGCACCAAAATCGCTGCAGCCTCATCAGATTGCCAATATCGAGCAACGTTACGAAACTCAAATCCGGCAACTTCAGCGAAATCTCGCGCGGGAGCAGAATCGGCTGAATGCTGCAAAGCAGAGCGTAAAGACGCGCTTCCTTGATCAGAAACAACACCTCGAATTGCAAAAGGCAGATTTGGAAAGCACCATGCGGCTGCAGACCTTAGCCATCGAGAGCAAATTCAACGATAAGCGAAGGGTGATTGCAAATGATGAGCAAGGCGCTCGTTTGAGCTTCCAAAACTCTAACGATGAGTGCCGAAACCAGTTCCGGGCTATGGCGGCGCTTCTTGTAGAAGAGGCCCAGGAAATAAAGAAAGGCTACAAAGCGAGTTTGGAAGTTCTTAATAAGGAACTTGGCAGCTCGGCAAGAGTGGTCCGCGAACTTTCATGGCGACGTGAGCGGGCTGCACGCAAGCACTCAGCCTACGCGTCTCTTAGTTTTAAACGATACGCTCTCCGTGCTCTGGGACGGCCATGATTAACCATGCCTTGGAGATTTAGGAAAGTTTTTCGATTTGGACCCATGCGCGGATGGCTTTCGCGATCAGGGATCGGTTACAGCTTCGGCTTCCCTGGTTTTCGGATCGGCGTGGCCGCAAGCGGTTATCGTTACCTTACAGTTGGCATTCCGGGTACCGGCTTGTACTTCATCAAATACTTTGGCGGGCCTCGATCCGGGTCTCAGCGAACAGTCCAACCGCCGACCGTAGGACCAAGGGGAATGTCTCAGTCTTCCGGATCGTTGCCAGCCAACACACGAAAATCGAGTGGACCGAGCGTGCCGCGCGCAAACCAAAAACCGTGGTGGAGACAAAAGAACCTTCCGTAAGAAAGTGTCCGGCTTGAAAGCGATCAGATTTTATAAGGAGCTTTCTCTGGAACAATTCGAATCTCGAAGTTCGTCACTCTGAATCCCGAGTGAGACAGCGTTCTGAGAATCTGCTCCTGAAGAGCGCGTCCAGAGAGCCTGCCAGCAGAAATCATGACATAGCAACGGGACAGATCAAGGCTTCCTTATCATCCAACAATGACGTCGCACTTAATTGTCACTTCTTCTTCGGAGTACCCAAACCAATAAGCCGCCGCAGGAGAGCGCGGTCATAATCTGTGATGGCTTCCCCCAACATACCCTTACAACGGTGTGTAACCCAATGCCGCACCATTTTGTTTTGGCTAAGCAGCAGGAGTCGAGCCGTCAAAATTACGCGCATGTCTACGAATTTCACGCCTGCAACCGAATCCGAAGAAACATTTAGTCGATTTCGATAGCGCTCGGGAACTTCTTTGTAATCGCGAATTGCAGCGATTAGTCGCACGAGAGTGGACAAGTGATTGCGGAGCGTACGACTAGCAACTTCAGAAATTTCCTGATATGCGTCCACGGACTCACTTGCGTAAACAAAGGCCGCTGCTCTGACCACATGTCTTGGAGCGGATTGCTTTGGATCTTCAATCAGCCGTTTTAATAGCCGTCTTGTCCGTGCGTCTCCGTACCTTAAAACCAGCAGGGTCGCGGCAGTCGCACAGTCTTCGGAACCAGGCATTCTGCGATCTATCCGAATTATCGACACTGTTAGTTGGCGGAGTCGTTCGAGATCCGCCGCTTCAGGCTCAAGGCGCAGCAGACTTTCGGTCAACTGAACGTTCACATCGGGATAAATCTGCTCGGGGTTCTCCATCAAGAACTCAACGAAGTCCAGATACTCATTAACAGCTCCGGTGCAACGGTAATAATCCGCGATCCGTCCGACCAGCGACGGATCAGAGAGAATATCAGGTCCTGCTCTACCCCGCAGCAAGGGCGACTGGGCTAAACCGGCCAACCTATAAACGCGCTTTAAAACTTTAGAGAATTCGCCGATGCCCTCGTGCGGCTGAGCCTTTTTCCAGATGAGTCGTACCCGACGTTGAAATCGTAAGCGCGCCGCCTTGCTGTTGCTGGCCTTCGCGGCAAGTGATTCAGCGTCGTCGAGCATTCCGTTTAGATCCAGGTGATAATGGCGGCGGGCTTCGTCAAGACGTAGAATTCTCGATTTCTGATTGTTGGGGCTTAAGTGAAGCCGGCGTTGTTTCGGCGACGGCAGCGTCATTCGGCCTGAGATTTCGCGCATGGACAATCCCTTTCTCAAGTGGGCAACTGAACACCTCAAGGAAACAGAGGTGTTTCTTGGAGTTGTTGATCCAGGCAATCGCAAATGCGCAGCTCGTAATTTCGTTGGGCGGTACGACGGACGCATATGGCAAACCCAGCCCGCTCAAGGCCATCGCCGCGGCTGCATCGTCGGCCTTGGCGAGGTTACGTATTACCCCGGCAGGACTTTTCTTCGGACGCGCAACGTGGGTCATACATGGCGTCTGTTGGTCGTTCTTCCATTTATTCATCCAACCGACTCTTTGGGACACAGTGCGAATGGCAGTCACCGGGATGGCGCTGTCCTTTGTGGCGCAGCGAACGAAGAGGCATCGCGCAACTCGACACAACGTATACCAATCCCGTGAAAACTACAAAGGGGGCTGCCTTCTCACTTGCAATCCAGAAACCGATCGCGGAACCTATTCTACATGCGATGATCCCGCTGTCCCCAT
>JBPCLH010000037.1:0-10163 GCA_051003475.1 Bryobacteraceae bacterium | reverse complement strand
TGCTGAATGGCATAAAACGAGCCACTCAGGTTCGTCTGCAGCACAATCTCCCAATCTGCCTGCTTCATGCGGACAGCGAGACCATCCTTCGTTATCCCTGCGTTATTCACTAGAACGTCGATCCGTCCAAATTCCTTGGTCGCTTTCGCAATACCGCTTGAGATTGACTCAGCTTTGCTAAGGTCTATCTCGACGGCAAATGCCTCACTGCCCGCTGCTCGTACCACATTGGCGGTTTCTTCGAGTCTCTCGACTGACCGGGCAGCTAGCACCATGCGGTGGCCAGCGGTAGCCAAAACTTCCGCGCAGGCCTTTCCGATACCGCGGCTTGCACCGGTGACCAACGCCGTGCGGTTGCTCATGATTCACTCTCATGATAATGGGGTACGGTAATTCATGGCCTTCGACGATCTACGCGATTTCATACGCGCTCTTGAAAAACAGCGAGAATTGAAGCGAGTCTCTATCGAGATAGATCCCTACCTCGAAATCACCGCGTTTGCCGACCGTGCTGTGAAAAGCGGCGGTCCAGCGCTATTGTTCGAGAAGCCGAAAAACTCCAAAGTACCTCTTGCCATCAATTTGTTTGCCAGCAGGCGTCGCATGGAGATGGCTCTCGGCGTGTCGGACATTGAACAGATCGCTCAACGCATTGCTGGCTTCCTCCAGATGCAACGGCCGGAAGGCTTGCTCGACAAGCTCAAGATGCTGCCCAAATTGAGCGAGCTGAACTCGATATTCACCAAGACCGTTTCGAGTGGTCCGTGCAAAGAAGTCATTCTCCGGAGTAATTTTTCGCTAGAGGCATTTCCGATCATGCATTGTTGGCCGGGCGACGCCGCGCGATTCATTACCCTTCCTATGGTTTTCTCGAAGAACCCAGAAACGGGCAAGCGTAATTGCGGCATGTATCGTATGCAAGTCTTTGACCACCAGACGACCGGAATGCACTGGCAAAAGCACAAGCAAGGCGCGGAGCATTACCGCCGGCGCTTTCGGCAAGGGGACAGCACCCGCATGCCGGTTGCAGCCGCGATTGGGTCCGATCCAGCGACGATGTATTCCGCAATTCTGCCCCTCCCTCCAGACCTGGACGAGATGATGTTTGCCGGTTTTGTTCGTGGCAGACCGGTCGAGATGGTTAAATGCGAGACATGCGATCTAGAGGTGCCCGCGAACTCCGAGATCGTGCTCGAAGGCTATGTAGAACTTGGCGAACTGCGGCGCGAAGGTCCTTTTGGTGATCACACAGGCTTCTACTCGCTTGATGATGACTATCCCGTGTTCCACATCGAGTGCATCACTCGCCGCAAGAATCCAATCTATGCCAGTACCATCGTGGGTCCGCCGCCGATGGAAGATTTCTACATGGGCAAGGCCATCGAGCGCATGTTCCTGCCTTTGATCCGCCTACAATTGCCGGAGATCCGTGACATGTGTATGCCGGCCCAAGGCGTGTTTCACAACCTCGTTCTGGTTTCCATCCGCAAGTCGTATCCAGGCCAGGCAAGAAAAGTAATGCACGCCATTTGGGGTCTCGGGCAAGCCATGTTCAGCAAGTGCATCGTCGTGGTGGATGAGGACGTCGATGTTCAAAACGTTGCCGAAGTTACTTGGAAAGCGCTGAACAACATCGATCCACAACGCGACATCGAATTTGTAACGGGACCCATCGATTCACTCGACCATGCCAGCCGGATGCCGAATTACGGTTCCAAAATGGGTGTCGATGCCACAACGAAGTGGGCCTCTGAAGGCTTCACCCGCCGCTGGCCCAACGTGATCGAAATGTCACCCCAGGTAGTCAAACGCGTAGATGAGCTGTGGAAGCGTGCCGGGCTTGATCACCCCTAGCGAATGGAGCGCATACCCTATCGAGCGACCACAACATCGGAGCCCTATTCAGAGCTGCGGCTGCCCGTGCGTCTCCTTCTCCATGACGTTCGCAGCATGTATAACGTCGGCGCGTTCTTTCGTGCCGCCGATGGTGCCGGTGTCGACCGCTTGCTGTTGAGTGGCATCACGGCGCGTCCTCCAAAGAATGCAATCAGCAAAACAGCTCTGGGTGCAGAGGCGCGAGTCTCCTGGGAAGCAGTCGATGATCCGGCATCCGCAGTCGAGACGCTTCGCGTTGACGGGTATGAAATCGCGGCGCTTGAGACGAGTATTCGCGCACTCGACCTTTTCGATTGGCAACCACGATTCCCCGTTTGTGTCCTGTTTGGACACGAAGTAGACGGACTCACTCCCTCCTTACTTGAACTGTGTGATGCGCATGTGCGCATTCCTATGCTCGGATTGAAGCATTCACTCAACGTGGCTAGTGCTGGAGCGGTTGTTATGTACGAACTATTGCGAAAATACCGCGCGCTATGCGGCAAACGAATTTCGGACGATGCGACTACTGCCTGAACTTGAAATTCAACTCATACAATCGGTCGCCAGGAACGTCTATCCCGCGCGAGCATTGCGTCTGCCCCCGCAGGTCCATCGCTGCCCGCCTTATAGTTGGGGAAATCTGTTGGCGGATTTGCATCCCAAGAGTCCAGAACAGGTTGTACGACCCGCCACGCGCCCTCAATGTTATCGGCCCGTTGAAAAAGCGTCGCATCGCCTATGATCACGTCATAAAGTAGCGTTTCATAACCTGTATTCGGAGCGGTCCCGAAGTAATCCTGATATTTAAAGTCCATTCGAACGTCGCCGAGCTTCGTCACTGGTCCCGGAATCTTAGCTCCGAACTGCAGCGCGATTCCTTCATCCGGCTGAATGCGGAGCAGTAACCAATTGGGCGGTGGATTGCTCACTGCCGTATTCCGAAACAGAGCACAAGGCGCTTCCTTGAACCGTATAGCAATTTGAGTTTTGCGCCTGGCAAGTCGCTTTCCCGTTCGCACGTAGAAGGGCACACCCGACCATCGCCAATTTTGGATTTCTAGCTTGAGAGCCACATAGGTTTCTGTCAGCGAGTTCGGGGCGACGTCCGGCTCCTCGCGATATCCTGGCACTGGTTGACCGTCGATTTTGCCGGGCCCGTACTGCCCCCGCACGGCCTTGCACGACACTTCCTCAGGTTTGCAAATCCGCACGGATTCGATGACTTTGGCCTTCTCCGCCCGAACTGCATCTGCGCTGAAAGAACTCGGCGCTTCCATTGCCGTCATCGAGATCAGTTGAAACACGTGGTTAGGCACCATGTCGCGTAACGCCCCTGTCTGGTCGTAATAGCCTCCGCGCCCTTCTAATCCCACCGTCTCGGCTGCGGTAATTTGCACATGGTCAATCCGATCGCGATTCCAAACAGGCTCAAAGAAACCGTTCCCGAACCGGAACATCATAATGTTCTGCACGGTTTCTTTTCCCAGAAAATGGTCTATCCGGTAGATCTGATTTTCATGCAGCACGCCGAGTATCTCTTGGTTGAGAGCTCGCGCGGACGCCAGATCGTGTCCAAACGGCTTCTCGATCACGACGCGACGCCAAAAGCCTTCGCCATCGCCCCCGAGACCGCTCTTACCTAGATGCCCCACTATCGATCCGAAAAAACGAGGTGCCACGGCCAGGTAAAAAAGGTAGTTTCCGGCCGTTCCTTTTTCCTTGTCCAGCTCGCTTAGCTTGGACTTGAGCCTCCCGTATGTGGCCGGATCGTTCAAGTCCCCCTGCAAATATGACATCCGGGAGGTCAACCATTTCCACTTGTCTTCGTTTACCTGCGCACCTTCTCCTGCTTTGACAAAGGCCTGCAGCATCTGTGCCAAAGATTCACGGCATTCGTCGTCATTCTTCTGGGCAATGTCTACGCCGACGATGGCGAACTCTTCGGGAAGAAGTTTGGCGCAGGCGAGATTGTAAAGCGCTGGGATGATTAATCGCTTCGTGAGATCACCCGCAGCTCCGAAAATTATCATCGAACACGGTCCAGCTGGGTTGCCCGCACTCGGCGGTCGATCGCTCATATGTACCCTATTCTCCACGCAAGGGCAGTCTGCCCCGTCAGTGTAGCGGCCTCATGAATAACCCACCGGCCCGGCAGTCTCGCACATTCCAGCTGCAAGGGCGTGGCTGAAGGTCCTTTGTGAGGCAGATTAGGACTCCTCTCACTTCACCTGCCCGGCACTGCACTCGAACCGCGGAAGTCCCGCGCAGGTGATTCACAGTTGCAAATCTCCGCTCAATCTCAACCGGACTAGTAGTAACCGCGCGATGTAAGGAGCGATACAGTTCGGGAATTCGGACTTCCTGCGCGGCCCGCTTGACATTCGCAAAGTACTCTTCTGCAGTCAATCCGCTACAGGAGCCATGGGTGCGCCATTCGTGCTGAATCAAACCGGCGTCCGGCATGAAAGCTAACATCTGCTGCACGATATCCGGCGAGACGGGGCGCACTGTTGTACAGTTCTCGAGTGATCGGCCTCTTTCGCGCCCCGGCCACAATCCATGCACCATGAAGCTTACCTTGCGCCCGGTGCCACATTCGCCAGCAGCACGGTCTGTGGTCTCGTGCGCGCAGAACGCAGGTGCCCAAGACAGAGCCAGCACATAGTAATCAAACCCACCGCTCTCACTTCCAGTTTGGACCTTACGTTGCCTTTCGCAGGCTGTTCCAGCCAGCAGCAAGCATATGGTCGCGCCCACGGTGGCTCTGCGAAACCAATTGAAATCGTGCACGGGTATATTCTCTATTACGCACCTGACCGCCCGCGTCGTATCCAAACCATGTACAGTGGGGTTTAAGTGAGGAGTATTGAAGCGTGAATATCGGTGAACAGCTCGCCTTCTTATTCATCTTGGCAATCCCGATCGCATCAATCGCCTGGACCATTACGCATGAAGACATCTTTCGCGAAGCGCGAGATTGGTGCAAGCGGAACAGCCAAACGTGCAGCCGGGTCTATAAACGTAAGTTTTTCTATCTCTTTACTTGTGAATACTGCTTCAGTCACTACGTGGTCATTCTTTTTCTTATACTGACGCGCTACAAGCTGTTGTTTGCTGACTGGCGAGGCTATCTCATCTCCGGTTTTTCGCTCGTCTGGGTTGCAAACGTCTATATGAACCTCTATTCACACGTGCGCCTCGACATAAAGCGCGAGCGCGTGGAGATTGCTGCTAAGGAGAACGCGGATACTGAACCCTCACCTTTAGGTGTGCTTACACCGGAGTCGGCGCGCAACCAGCAGGAGCCCGACCACGCCCATCGGTAAATGACACGCCGGCGCGCGCTATTCGCCCGATGGGCCCATTAGTTTGCGCTTGTCTTCAGGCGTGAGCGCATCATATAAATCCGTAAAGACGGCATTCGTCCAACCGAAACCCGCTTGATTCGCGCTATATCCAAAATGGATGTTGCCGCTGACGTTTGAACCGCCCTGCACTACGTCATACTTCTCCACAATGTGTCCGTGGCTCAGGAACTCGCGCCGCACGAGCGATAGAAATTTCATTGAGATGCGTTCGGCGTCCTCGGCATAGCCGTATCTCCGCAGTCCTTCTACGGCAATCATCTGCAACGGTGCCCATCCGAAAGGTGCGTCCCACTGATTTCCGCTCACATACGTGCTCGTTTGCAGTCCGCCGATTTTCTCGAAGAGTGGCAGGTTGCCCTGCACCCGTGCTGCCTGTTCCTTGCTGGCGATTCCCGCCCAGAGCGGATAAAACGTGGTGAGGAACGGATAACGCCGCACCCGGCGATGTACAAAATCGTAGTCATAGTACAGCCCGTCTTTGGCGTCCCACATCAGGCGATTCACGCGTTCCGCCCGATCTTGCGCCCGTTTCCGCCATACATTCACGTCGGCTTCGCGGCCCAAGATATGCAGAATATCCGCTGTCTGCATTTCCATCAGATAAAGCAGCGAGTTCAAACACACTGGATCGTAATGAATGATGTCGATATTGAATGGACCAAACCGGTTCGAAGGATCAAAACCCGATTCGCGCATCGAGCGGTCACCCTTGTAGAACAACATGGAAAGCTCATCCGTTTTCCGGTCGTAATACTGGCTGACATCATAATCGGTGATCTCGTGCGTTTTGAAATACTCCTTGACCAGATCGTAGTGAGTTCGGCCTGCGGCATTACGCTCCGCGGAAACAACCTCAGGAGCGTGACCTTCGCCGAGGTCGTAATAACGGGATAATCCCGTTTCAGAGGTGAGATGGGGCTCGCGTGTCCAGAAATCGTAGTACTTCTCGACAAGCGGTACAGAATCTTCGAGCCACTTCCGGTCTTGCGTCTTCTGATATACGCCCAGCAGCATTTGTGTCAGGAAGGGCGGCTGCGACCGGCTCAGATAATACGTCCGGTTCGCGTTTAGAACCTTTCCGTATTCGCGCACTTCATAACGGAAGTTGTCGGCCATGTCCTTTGCAAGCTTCAACTCCCCATCGCGCAGCAATCCGAGTTGAATGAAGTAACTATCCCATCCATACATCTCGTTGAACCGGCCGCCCGGAACTACATACGGCCTTGGAAGATAGAGAAGTCCATGTGCGCGAATTGACGGTATGTCTTCCGGAAGCTGCTGAATTTCGATCTTCTGGAAATCTGCCGCTGGCATCTCCTCGCGCAATCCCTTCTCAACTTTTTGAAGATCGTCGCCTCGCGCGACGTAGACCGGCCAGCGGCCATCCGGCAAAGGTGTGAATTTCGGATCAATCGCTGCCTTTGCAAGATCTCGATTCGAGCGCGTTAATACGCTCCAAGTCTGCTTGATGTACTCAAGTATCGACTGGGACGGCAATGCTGCCGGAGACGGGTTCTGCGCGTATAGTGCGGCCCCGAGCGCGGTCACAACAAAAATGAATACTGCTCGGCGTTGCCGCACGCCCCGTTTCGTCATAAGCGTTCTTCCCGATTCACGGCAACCAACCTTCATCCTTCAACACTCGCCGAAAGCCTGGTGTCTCAAGCGATACGGCCGGGAAATACGCTCCCGTCAGCGTTCGCTTCCACCACGCCCCGCTCTGCTTCCTCTCTTGTGGCGTAGTGAAATGATACTCATACAGCAGCGCACGAACGTAACGCGGTGGCTTCTCGGGAAAGGGATTCGTCTGAAGCAGACTCAATGTAGCCGAATCCCCTTCAAGCAATTTCGCAACGAAATTCACGAACCACGGATAGTCTTGATAGCTCGACATAGCTGCGAACCACATCAACCAATCGAGCCGCAGATGGTAGGGAGCGATCTGCGGCGGTGCTCGGTTGATCTCCCCCGGCTTGCCCTTGAACTCATAGGCTCGCCAGCGCGTTGCGGTAGTGATCACTGATTCATCCGTGCCTTCGACAATGACCTCATATCGGGGCCGCGTTATGCTGCCGAACGCGCCATAGGTACCTACCAAGTGCAGCGGGTTGAAATTCAGGTTCATGATCTGACGTGCCGAAACCATGTTCAAAACTACTGGAACGCTCAGCACCACGACCAGTCCGCCGATGCCGTAATTCACCCACTCAGCAGCGCGCGCGGGCGGATGCATGGCGGGCGGCGCAAACGAAACCAAAGTTGAGAGGAATTTGCCGTCAAGCGTCGAAAACGCCAATACCAGAGTCAACCAATTCAGCCATGAGAGATTACCGCTGATAATTATCGATAGCTGAAAGAAGATTGTGATCAGACCGGCGATACCGCTTATGGGTTGTGGCAGGAAATAAGCGAACGGAATTAGCATTTCGGAGAAGTGATTGAACAGAACCCCGCCTTTATTAAGCCACTGCGGCGCCCAATGAAAGTACCAACTCAGAGGATTGGGCATGGGCTGAGTTTCGTAGTAGTAATTCAGGCATGTAAAATCTCTCCAGCAGGGATCGCCCCTTAGCTTGATAAGCCCGGCGCCGAACATGATGCGAAATAGCAGCCATCGGAAAAGCCAGATGGGAACGCGCTGCGGCACAACATTCGAGCTGCCCAGAAACATGGCGAAGAAGCACGCCTCCAGCAGTATCGATTCCCATCCGAAAGCATAGAAAGTCTGTCCCACGTTGACAAACGAGAGATAAAGCAGATAGATTGCCGCCCACGCGGCCACAGATAACCACGTGCCATAACGCTCTGCAATACCAGTGATCACGAGGCAAGAAAGTATAATGCCAGCCCATGCCGCAACCGTGAACGCAACGTCGCGAGGCGCCAAATAAAACAGACTCGGGGAAACCCGGAATGGCACCTGCTTGACGAACAGCGGAACAGGTAACAGACCGCGTTCACCGAGCAAAGCCCGGAACTGATTCAGCGCGACAAGAAACGCTACCAGGCAGATCACGCCGAGGCCCCTGTAAAGGAGTAGGCGTGTTATCCAGTACCCTCTGATGTCTTCCACGTCGAAGAACAACATAAGCGATCCAACCTATCAGAACACTCTACTCGCCTATAATCTTGACCAGCACGCGCTTGCGGCGCCGCCCGTCAAACTCGCCGTAAAAAATCTGTTCCCAGGGTCCGAAGTCGAGCCGTCCTCCGGTAACCGCGACCACAACCTCTCGCCCCATCACTTGTCGCTTCAGATGCGCGTCCGCATTGTCTTCGCCCGTCTGGTTGTGCCGGTATTGCGAGATAGGTTCGTGAGGCGCCAGTTCCTCGAGCCATTTTTCATAATCGTGATGCAATCCTGATTCGTCGTCGTTGATAAACACCGAGGCGGTGATGTGCATTGCATTCACCAGCACGATTCCCTCTGACACACCGCTCTCTCGCAAGCATGAGATCACGTCCTGCGTAATGTTGATGAATGCGCGCCTCGTGGGCACCTCGAACCACAGCTCTTTTCGATAGCTTTTCATTTCGCCTGGTTGTTTCGATCGCCGAATTCCCGTTGCGTCTACTCTAGTGTTATGCGCCTTGCCGTCTTGTCTTTATTTTTGATTATCGGTCTCGCATTCGCTCAACAACCTGCCTTTGTGGCGAAAAGCAATGCGAACGCTCAAATACTTCTGAATGTCGAGGCTCGATTCGGGCCCGAAGGCGCGAGTTCGCTTGGCGTAACCGGACTGGATGAACAGATATCGATACCAACTGCCGACCGTCCGGCGCGCTTCCGCAACGACCTCTCCGGAGCCGTCAAAACTCTGCAATCCCGGCTCGCGGCAGAGCCGGATCCACTGGTTAAGCAGGATCTCGAGATCCTGATTAGTGCGGGCCAGCTCGATATACGTTCGTCCGCGGCGGACGAGGCACTCCTGCTTCCCTATTCAAACGCCGCGAGGAGCATCTTTTTTGGGATGAAAGGCCTTCTCGACGATCAGGTAGCGCCCGAACGCCGCAAGGCAGCCGTTGTTCGCTTACGGCGCTATACGGGCGTTGAAGCGGGATATACACCCTCCACCGTTCTGGACGAAAAACTGTTTCGCGACAAGTTGAATACGCCTGGGTTGCTCGGACCCCCCAAAGCGGAAGTCGAGCAAGATCTCACCCAGGTGGACTCCTTCATAACCGGCATCGGGCTGCTTCTTGAAAAATACAAAATGGCCGGGTATCAGGCTGCCTATGCCAAGCTGAAGGACCAATTTGCGCAGTATCGGGAATTTGTGCGGAAGGAAGTGGTGCCCCGCGCGCGCGCCGATTTCCGCCTTCCGCCAGAGTTGTATGCGCTGAACCTCACTGAGGTTGGCGTCGACTATACCCCGGATGAACTGAAACGGCTCGCTCACCAGGCCTTCTCCGACATACAAACCGAGATGCGACCGATTGCGGCGAAGGTTGCCAAAGAGCGGAACCTGCCTTCTTCCGACTACCGCGCCGTCATCAAGGCGTTAAAAAAGGAGCAGCTCAAAGCCGGCGAAGTGATGCCTCTATACCATCAAAGGCTGGCCGATATCGAAGACATTATCCGGCGCGAGCACCTGCTTACGCTTCCCGATCGTCCCTGCATCATACGCCTCGCTACGGAGGCGGAAACCGCTCAGCAGCCTGCGCCCCACATGCAACAGCCAGCTCTCCTCAACAATCACGGAGAGCGGGGTCAATTCATACTTCCGGCGGGAACCACAGGCGCAAACGGGAAGCCTCTGAAGTACGACGATTTCACATTTTCCGCTGCGTCCTGGACGCTCACCGCGCACGAAGCACGCCCCGGCCACGAGTTGCAGTTCGCGACCATGGTCGAGCATGGTGTCTCACAGGCCCGGGCCATTTTCGCCTTCAACAGCACGAATGTGGAAGGCTGGG
>JBPCLH010000036.1:0-67016 GCA_051003475.1 Bryobacteraceae bacterium | reverse complement strand
GTTGAGTTGCTCCGCGGTTTCGGTATCGAGATAGTTAGCTCCGGCGACCTCATCCAGGAATTTGAGGCGCGCTGGAGCGAGGAACAACTGAAGCTGCACTTGGAAGCGGGCAAATTGGTCGACCAAGTGCGTTCGGCTGCTTTCGATTTTATACGAGATCGCATCCGATCGATGGGCCCGTTGACCGAATACGAAGTTCAGCAATTCATCCTGTCCCGCTTCTCGCACTTTAGCTTGACGACGACCCACGGACCGATTGTCGGCGTTAACGCTAATGCATCAGATCCGCACTATGAGCCCAACCGAGAGAGAACCTCTCACATTCAGCGTGGCGATTTAGTGCTTGTGGATTTGTGGGCGAAGCTCAGCAAACCGAATGCCGTCTTTTACGACATCACGTGGACGGCGTTTTGCGGTGAAACCATCCCAGAGCAGATTCAAAGGGTCTTTGAGGTTGTTAGAAATGCGCGCAAAAGGGCTTCGTCATTTGCGATACGCAAGGCGTCGAGTCAGGAGTCATTTGCCGGCTATGAGGTGGATGATGTCGCACGCCATTACATCGAAGGGGAAGGGTTTGGGGATTTCTTTTTTCATAGAACCGGGCACAGTATAGGAACGGACGTACACGGAACAGGTGCCAATATGGATAATCTCGAGTCTCATGATGAGCGGCGCGTAATAGCAGGCACATGCTTTTCAATTGAGCCTGGCATTTACCTGCCCGAATTTGGGATTCGGTCCGAAGTAAATGTGTATGTGGGCGATGGCTTTGCGCAGGTCACTGGAGAAGAGCAGGAGGATTTAGTCCGCATTTGAAGCAGTGGTGACCCACCGTTACAATGAAGCTTGCAGCAAGAGTTCCAGCCGCTGTTTCGAAATCCTCACCTTCTCACAATTGCAGGTAACTTTTGGCCGAGAAAGATTGACGAGCGGCGATTCCCCTGCACACGCAAGGAGTATCGGATCGATGCGGCAACGAACATATTGGTTCTCGAGCATCGGCCAGATGGAGCTCCCCGTGGGCAGATCGTCCTTCTGCATGGGCTGGAAGGATCGGCGAGTGCTGGTTACATTCAAAGTTTTGCGCAAGCGGCACTGGTGCGCGGCTTCGGCGTGCATCGTGCCAATTTCCGTACCTGCGGCGGCACTGAGCAGATGTGTGAAACCTCGTATCATTCGGGACTGACCAGTGACACTCAACGCATACTGCAGGAGATAGCAGCCCGAGAACTTGGCCCGATATTCCTGGTTGGCTTTTCGCTGGGAGGGAATGTGGCCCTGAAGCTCACAGGGGAATTGGGCCAAACCAGCCTAATCGCGGGAACGTGCGCGGTTTCAACTCCAATCGATCTTGCCGCTTGCGTACGCTGTATCGATAAGCGATCCAATTTGCTCTATGCTCGGCGCTTTCTCGATCGGCTGCGGAGCCGTGTGAGGCGTAAGAGCGTATTGACGCCTCATCTTTACAACATAGTGGCGCTTGACGAGGTCAAAACGATTTGGGAATTCGATGATCGTTTTACGGCGCCCCTGTTTGGGTTTGGCACGGCCGCCAATTATTACGAAACGCAATCGGCTGCACGATATCTGGACGCAATCCGAATACCTACTTTGGTGATCTGTTCGAAGGATGACCCGCTTGTTCCGTTCACGGTTTACAATCAACCAGCATTTCGCATGAATCCGGCTCTCACGTTGTTAGCTACCGAACATGGCGGCCATCTTGGTTTTCTATCGCGTCGCCCTCCACGGTTCTGGTTGGATGGGGTCGCGCTGGACTGGATAGGCGCGATATCTTCCTCATCGCCGTCTCAGTCTCTTGCAAAGTTTCGGTACGCCTCGTCGAGCACTTCGACGACGTGAGCGATACGCTGTCCGGTGCCATAGAGCCGGGCGCCGGCCGCGAGTTGTAGCATGCAGCCTGGATTCGCGGTGACGATTAAGGATGCGCCAGTGGATTCCGCGTACCCCATTTTGTGTTCCAGGATCTGCATGGCGAGCTCATTCTGTACGACGTTGTAGATACCGGCGCTTCCGCAGCACAGGTCGGCCATTGGCATCTCGCGATAAATCAGACCGGGAATCGCTCGAAGCAGCTTTCTGGGAGCGGCCTTGATTTTTTGCCCATGCGCAAGGTGGCAGGAATCCTGATAGGTCGCAACGATATCGACGGTCCCCATATCCCTATTGAGATCGATAGAATCCAAAAACTCGGTAACGTCCTTCATCAGACCCTTGAACTGAGTCGCCTTGTCACGATAGGCCATATCGTGCTCAAGCAGCTTGTCATATTCCTTCAACGTTGAACCGCAGCCTGCGGCATTTGTGATCACGGCGTCAAAGGTGTCGGAGAGCACTGCATCTATGTTGTTGCGGGCCAGAGCGCGGGCCTGATCCTTCAACCCGGAATGCACGTGAAGCGCGCCGCAGCAGTTTTGAGCGCCTGGAATAACGACTTCACAGCCATTTCTCTGCAAAACGCAAACAGTGGCTTCATTTAGCCGTGCGAATGCAATGTTAGCGATGCATCCAGCAAGAAACGCAACACGATAGCGGCGCTCGCCGAGAGCCGGAAACGTCTTGCCAATTTTCGAATAGAAGAACGGTATCTCAGCAAGGGGCGCGAGTGCTTCTATATTTCCCAAGCTGCCGAACAGGTTGAGAATTCCGGTCGCACGCGCAAGACGCTGAATGCCTGACGCCTGGTAGAGATATAGGCCGGCCCCCGCCATTTTCAGCGCGGCTCGGGATGGCAGCATATGCTCGAAAACGATTTTCTTGCCTATGCGGTTCCAGAATGAAGGCTTCCGTTGAGCTTCGATTTCGGCTCGTGCCGCTTCAATCAGCCGGCCATAGGGCACACCTGAAGGACAGGCGGTCTCGCATCCACGGCAGGCCAAACAGAGATCGAGATGAAGAATGTAAGAGGAGGTTATGGGACTGCCGTTCGCAACTTCATTCATCAGATAAATGCGACCTCGAGGCGAGTCCATCTCGACGCCCAACTCGCGATAGGTCGGACAGGCATTCAGGCACAACCCGCAATGTACGCACTTATCAAGATCGGACTGCGCAGGGCGTTCCGTGCCCGACGACAAAACCCGCAGAACGTTAGATCCGGCCATAGAGGCGCCCGCGATTTAAAAGATTCTGAGGATCAAACATCTGCTTTACCTTTTTCATCATGACAAACGCCTCTGTGTTTGCGGCAGAGGACGATAGATGCCAAAGTTCGTTGGTGTTGCGAACGTCATCAGGAGCGAACTCAATGACAGCGCTCCAACCGTGCTCGGCAGCGGCTTTCCACAACGGAGAAACGTCTTGCCATGAAGAGAGGTAAATGTACGTTACCCCGGACCCGGCGCGAGAAATGGCCGGACCAGAAATGAGCCGAAATAACATTGCCAAATCAGTAAGCGGCGTTGAGACACGAAGGACGACGCCTGTAGGCTGACTGTCGAGGAAGTCAGAAGTGAATTCGCGGATTTGTTGCCACAGGTTGAGGTCTTGATCGCCGGTGAGCTCCGCAGTTGAATTGAGATCACGCCTGTATCGCTCAACCACAGCTGGACTGCCGCTGGCACGAACAGCCAACAAAAAGCCACGATGTCCAAGCCGTGCGGCCGCTGCCGGCGAAGCGAGATCGATAGCGACCGGTTGCAACACGCTTGCGAGTATCGAATCCCGCTTTTCGATGGCTGCGCCCAGATCAGGGAACGTGAACAGAAAGGTTCCTGCCTCGACGGGCAATGAATGAAGGCGAAAGTTGACGCTGGTGATAATTGCGAGCGTTCCGAAACTACCGATCAAGAGCTTGCCCATATCGAGTCCCGCCACGTTCTTGACAACCATGCCGCCGGTTTTGACAAGCTTGCCGTCGAGCTTAGCGAAAGTCATCCCAATCACAAGGTCGCGTGCCGTGCCGAAGCACCGGCGCATAGGGCCGCTAGAATTCGAGGCCACAACTCCGCCGATAGTTGCATGTGCTGAAAATGGCGGATCGAGTGCTATCATTTGTTTCCGCTGGGCCAGGAGTGATTGTAATTCTGAGAACCGCATACCGGCTTCGATGCTAATGGTCAAGTCATTCGGTTCATATTGAAGAACGCGCTGCAAGCCGGCAGTCGAAATGACAACGTTCGCAGGCAGCGCCGGCCCACTCATCAGGTGCTTGCTGTCATTCCCAATCGCCGCGACCGTACGGGCGTTTGCGCCAGCTTCGTGAAGCGCTTCAGCCAGATCTTCTGCCGATGAAGGCGTCAGTCGAGACATGCATCTCTATTTTCAGATGGTAAGATCGCCAAAGACTTCATGAGTTGCCAACGGTTGGAGTCTGAGAGAGGAAGAAAATTAAGCCCGCACCAAACCACTATATGGAATTTGAATTTACGGCGGAGCAAATCCAGCTTCGAAAGTCCATACGCGACTTTGCGGAAACGGAGATCCTGCCTCACGTTTTGGAGTGGGATGAGAGTCAAACGTTTCCGCTTGAGGTAATCAAGAAAGCAGGCGCGCTTGGTCTGATGGGAGCGATCTTCCCTGAGGATCTAGGAGGAGCGGGGCTTGGCTATATCGAATACTCGATCATCATTGAGGAATTGGCGCGGGTAGATCCGAGCGTAGCTCTCATAGTTGCGGCCCATAATTCGCTTTGCACAAATCATATTTACATTGCTGGAGATGACGACCAGCGGAAAAGGTATATTCCAAAACTGGCAACGGGCGAATGGATCGGTTGCTGGTCCCTTACAGAGCCTGAAGCTGGTTCCGATGCCGCAGGAACGCGGTCTGCTGCAACGTTGACCGACGGGGAATGGGTACTGAATGGCGGGAAGACGTTCACCACGAACGCGCAGTATGCGGATGTGTGCGTCGCGATGGCTGTGACTGACCGGTCGGCCTCCCAACATGGAATTTCGGCATTTATCTTGGAAAAGGGGACACCTGGATTCCGCGTTGGCAAGAAGGAAAATAAGCTTGGAATGCGAGCAAGCGCGACGGGTGAAGTGCTGTTTAATGATTGCCGTTTGCCGCAAGCACAGTTGCTTGGAAGGCCAGGCGAAGGATTTGTTGATAGCCTGCGGACCCTTGATGGCGGCCGGATTTCGATAGCCGCTCTATCAATTGGAATCGCACAGGGCGCTTTCGAAGCATCGCTCAAATACTCAAAGCACAGGAAGCAATTTGGCCGATTCATTTCGGAATTCCAGAGCATCCAGCACAAGTTGACGGATATGGCAACGGCGATTGAGGCCGCCCGCCTGCTTACTTACTGTGCTGGCGCGCGCAAAGATGCTGGCAAACGTGTTACGCGGGAATCGGCAATGGCTAAGTTATTTGCATCCGAGATGGCTGTGAGAGTCGCAGACGAGGCGGTACAGATTCACGGTGGGTACGGTTTTATCAAGGACTATCCAGTAGAGAAGTTTTACCGGGATGTAAAACTTTGCACAATTGGCGAAGGCACGAGCGAGATTCAGCGGCTTGTGATAGCGCGGCAACTGCTAAAAGAGTAAGTTGGGATCTGAGTCACAAACGGCCGAGCTAAAACAACGGATTCTTGCCGGCGACTTGCGGGCACTGGCTCGCGCAGCCAGCTTGGTAGAGAATCAAACAAACGCCGGACGTGATCTCCTTACAACGCTGTTTCCGGAGACAGGCCGTGCGATGACAATCGGCATCACCGGGCCCCCGGGGGCGGGGAAGAGCACACTCGTCGATGGCTTGGCCAAGGTTCTGCGGGAAGAAAAACGCATCGTGGGCATTATTACTGTCGATCCGAGTAGTCCTTATTCCCATGGCGCTATCCTCGGCGACCGTATTCGAATGCAAGACCACCATGCCGATGCCGGTGTTTTCATCCGCTCCATGGCAACCAGAGGACGCCTGGGCGGAATCGCGCGAGGGACGCTGGAGTTGGCTCTACTGCTGGATGCTGCGGGGCGGGAGGTTGTCATTATCGAGACGGTGGGTGTCGGCCAGGATGAAGTGGAAATCGCACGTCTTGCGGATATCACCGTGGTCGTGCTCGTACCGGGAATGGGGGATGACGTGCAGGCAGTCAAGGCCGGTATTATGGAAATCGCGGACGTGTTCGCGATCAACAAGGCTGATCTGCCGGGAGCTGATCGCCTGGAACAAGAGATCAGAGCGATGCAGAGTTTTGCAGATCCCGCAGAGCGAAAAGAGGCCGCTCCCGTTCGCCGACTGGTGGCCACGGAAGGCAAAGGTATTGGTGAATTGCTGAACGTAGTTCGCTCCGTCTTTGAGAAGCGCGATGCGCAGAGCTCGCGCGTAGAAACTTGGACGTTCAGATTGCGTGAAATGCTTCGTGAGAGTTTGCTCGCCTCAGTGTCTGAAGCAGAGATTGAACGGCATGCAGATCTGGTTGCCGGGAAAATGGAAGACCCCTACACTGCGGTTCAGGAGTTACGCGGCCAAGTGGCAAGTATATGAACGTGCAAATCGATCACCTGGGTATCGCGGTCGGCAATCTAGACGAAGGGCTTCGGTTTTATGAGCAGTTGCTCGGTATGAGCGTGAGTCATAGAGAAACTGTGGAAGCGGAGCGCGTCAATGTGGCGATTCTCCCCGCCGGCATCGCAGCCGATTCGCCAAGAATCGAACTCCTTGAGCCAATGGATGCGGATTCGACAATTGCGAAGTTCATCGAAAAGCGTGGGCCCGGATTGCATCACATCGCTCTGCGCGTCGACGATCTCGCGGCGGCAACGGAGCGTTTGAACGTGGAGGGAGCGCGTTTGTTGAATCAGCCACGGCCGGGTGCTGGTGGTCATGTTTATGTTTTCGTGCATCCCGCTTCCACGGGAGGCGTGTTATTAGAGTTAATTCAGAAATAGGTTCAATTGGACAAAAAAGCGGAGATCGGCATTATTGGTGGCAGCGGCTTGTATGCCATGCCGGGATTTGAAGCTCAAGAGGAAGTGCAGCTCACAACGCCCTTCGGCGACGCATCCGAAGTCTATGTGGTGGGGCGCCTAGAAGGGAAGAGCGTAGCGTTCCTGGCGCGTCATGGACGAGGGCACCGGATATTGCCGTCCGAGCTAAATTTCCGCGCTAATATTTTCGGCATGAAAATGTTGGGCGTTGAGCGGATAGTTTCGCTCAGTGCTGTGGGTTCTTTGAAAGAAGAGCATGCCCCGCTTGATTTCGTGATCCCCGATCAGTTTTTTGACAGAACGCAAGGACGCGCGTCGACGTTTTTTGGGGGCGGTGTGGTTGCTCACATCAGCTTTTCCGATCCGGTTTGTCCACAACTTGCCGAGGCTGTTCACAATTCAGCTGTGGCATCGGGCATTCGCACGAAACGCGGTGGCACCTATCTGTGTATGGAGGGTCCGGCGTTTTCAACTCGCGCCGAATCGAACGTATATCGCAGTTGGGGCATGGATGTGATCGGAATGACGAATCTTCAAGAAGCCAAGCTGGCGCGCGAGGCTGAGATCTGTTACGTTACCATTGCCATGGTTACGGATTACGATTGTTGGCACGACCAACATGCCGCGGTAAGCGTAGATCAGATCATCTCGAACTTAACGAAGAACGCGGAAAATGCATGCAAGCTGGTGCGGCATGTCGTCACGGCGATGCCGCAGGAACGAAGTTGCAAGTGCGGTTCGGCCCTGAAGCACGCGATTATCACCGATCGCGAGGCGATCCCGGAGACTTCAAAGGAAAGATTGGGGCTGCTGATTGGCAAGTATACCGGCGAGTGAGCTTGCGCAAGAGATCCTCGATTCTTGTCTGAACGACGGCACCTGGCCGGCACGCACGCTGGACACACTGATCGAACGTGCGCTTGATGAAGACGATGAATTCCTGGCAAGGGCTGCAACACGCGCTCTGTTCGGCATTATCATCGAGCGGCTTGGAGACTTATTCGAGCCGTCGCTGTGCGACGTATACGCGAGATTGTTCTCGCACGTAATCTCGCGCGCGGTTCCTGAATACGACGCACATGATTTAGTTCTCCGCTACGGACGAGTGCGACAGGTCCGCCGGTTCATGGGTGGGCAAGTACGGCGGGTTTTCGTTTTGTCGCGAGTCACTCTCGGAGCTGATGTAGCGGTGACAAGCATGGCTCTGGCCGCGGCTAAACAGCGTTTTCCAGAGGCAGAAATCTTGTTTATCGGCCCCGCAAAGAACGCAGAAATGTTCGCTGCCGATCCGCACTTAACTGCGCTCACGGTTATGTATGCGCGGTCCAACTTGCTTCGCGAGCGTCTGGCGGCAGCCGCAGAATTGCAAGTTGCAGTTGACGAACAAGGGGCTATTGTGATCGATCCCGATTCACGGCTCACCCAACTGGGATTGATTCCGATTTGCGACGATTCGCGGTATTTTTTCTTCGAGAGCCGTGCGTTTGGCGGAAAGCTCACGGCAGGTCTTCCACAGCTAACAGCAGAATGGCTCGCCGAAGTCTTCGATGTAGACAACGTGCAGCCGTATGTTGCGCCCTCGAAGCAGGAAAGACTTGCTGAGATCACGGTTAGCCTCGGCGTGGGTGAAAATGCGAAGAAGCGTATAAGTGATGACTTTGAGTGCGAAGTGCTTGCCGCTTTACTCGGGCAAAATCGGTCTGTCCTTTTGGATCGTGGTCCTGGGGGAGAAGAGGGCGCGCGAGTAGATGCGCTGGTGCGGCGCGTGGGCGGTCATCCTCGACTGCTGGTGCACGATGGCAGCTATGCTTCCTTTGCGAGTCACATTTCGCAGAGCAGGCTTTACGTCGGCTACGATTCAGCGGGCCAGCATGTTGCGGCAACGGCACACATTCCTTTAGTTTCCGTTTTCACGGGGTATGCTTGCGAACGGATGCTCTCGCGGTGGCGACCGGCGGGCAGAACATCTCACGTCGTTGCAGTCAGTGAAAACGACCGATCGAGTGCGCTCGACCGTACGCTTCATGCTATTGGGGAGGCGGCGGAGGAGGCGTGGGCAACGTCCAAGGGTCGGATGTCGATGTCGACTTAGCTTTAGAGGACGCGGCGGCCTTTGTGGATGGCGGTGCCGGTCGCGAGGCACTGGCCGGCTGTTCCTGAGTCTGAGTTTCGGAAAGCGGCGCGGGTGCCTGCGCGTCGTAAACAATGTTCGATTCCGTGCCGAATTTTCGGTAAAGCCGAAATTCTATCTCATTCTTCGTCTTCTCACGACCGGCTCGCATACGCAGATCAGCTTTTAATGGGCAGATGTACGGCTGACCGCTGATGTCCACATCGTAGTAGTCAAGTATCTCGGCAGCTTCCTTCACGGGGAAACTGCTTGGGATGTCAACCGCTACAAATGTGATGCGGAAAATAGCGCCCGTGTTCGCGTCGGCGTAGACCAGTCCTTTATACGCAGTAATGATGCGCTGCTCACGGTTGTATTCGATTGAATAGCTGGAATGACCGCTATCTATGAAGTAGTTGAACACAGTCATGCGCTTGCCGCGGAGAGTGGCCCAGTGATCCCAACCGTACTCCGCTTGACTCGTGGGGTCGAAGATACCTTTCATCAGGCTGCCGAATTCCCCGACTGAAACCGCGCCGCCAAGCTGTTCCATTCCCAGGTTCACGACACGATTGTTGACTGAAACCAGCCTATAGTTTTCTTTACCCTCGGTGTAGCTAAGTTGTGCGTTCACCGTGTCGACGAGCCTGTAATGATCGCTCGAATTGGGATCCATGAAACGGCGCGTAACCTGCAGGCAGATAAAATTCGGCAGGTTGTCGGTGTAGGTCATTGCATACTGCTTGATTTGATCGAGGATCTGCTGCTGTCGCACTGAATCAGGCGCTGGAATGGTTTGCTTCGGCCGCAGGGTCAGGCTGCTTTGTCCTGTTGGCGTTGCGTCGGGCGCTGTGGTAGGCGAGTACGTCGGATCGTGGCCAGGCGGCCTCAAGCTCACTGTGCGGTCCCTGAGCTCCTGAAGAGACTGAACCGTACGGGGACCTGCGCCTTGTGTTTCCAAATCAGTTATGGTCTTATCCGTTAGTTTTTCGGTCAGCTGCACTTTCTTGACATATGCGGCAAGCTGCTTGTCCGTGTGCTGCTTCAGGGCCAGTTCCGAGCGCACAAAATCCGCTAACTGCTGGACATTCATTTGCATCTGAGCCTGCATTGCCAAAAGGCAAGACAACAGCAAGGCGCTGAGGCGAGACTTCATATTCCCTATGATGACGCAATGATGACGCAGGGGTTCCGCGCAAAGTTACCGCAGTTAGCTCGGCCTAAAGCCTTTGCCACTTCTGCAATTCGAGCGAGATCGTGCCAATGGGGAAGCCCAGTTGGAAACGAAACTGAACAGGTATGTGATCCACGTCGTCCGTGAGCCAGATGAGTAGCCTCCCCTTACGCTTGTAGAGCACGTCGTCGAACAGGAACGCTTCGTAGCGGATGGTGTGGTAAGTCTTGTCTGCTACAGTCACGTTTTCTCTTAATTGAGCGTCGACTTTTGCATTCACCATTTTCTTTCCATCAGTAATTGGAAGAGTGGCCGAATGACCCGGCTCAACGTTCATAAGGCGCATGGCGGCGAGAGCTCCTGCAATGTCGTGGGTGCAAGGGGATATATCAAGAAATCGCTTCGAAGTTGCATTGTCGATCAGGTCGCGCTCATCGTACTTGACCTTATGCAATAAATTCTCGAAGGTCAACCGTGTCACACGATGGCGCTTGCCTTCCTGCGCATCAAGAACGGAGATTGATGGGCAAAAGCGGTTGTCGCTGATGACCTGGTATTTATCCGAGACTCTATATAAGCGGTTGACCATACCGGCGCTTTCGAGATCGAGTTCTAATTGCCAGTGATCGGGAGAGGGGCGCGAAAGCTGCACGGTCGCCGTTCCGGCAGTAACGAGGCGCCATTCAATACGGTAAGAAAGCTTCTCTGGATAGGGAAACCGCGAGCCTATGGGGGGCTGCTGCTGCGCCAAAGCTAAACCGGTGAGGCACAACGCAAGGAGGTGCTTGAAGCTCATCAGAAGCCGATAGAAGAAAGTATCTCCGAGGGCTTGCGCTCGAAGGCGCGACAGATGGCAAGCAAGCTTTCAATGCTGGGGAGATTCGCTCCACGTCCAATGGAGCTGATCTGCGAAACGCTCAACCTGGCGGCCGTCGCGAGGTCCTTCAAAGACCAGTCTCGCTCGACCCGCAGCACCTTGATCCGGTGGCCCAATCGCTCACGCAAACGATCCTGCGCTGTTCGACCTAGGCTAAATTGCTCGATCGCGTTTTGAAGTGTTTGCCGCAGCTGAGCTAAGGAGAACGGTTTTGCCAGATAGTCGAAGACCCGCAGCTTGAAAGTTGCTCGCATATCTTCGTAGGATGGATAGCCGGTAACGACGATAATGCACAGCTCAGGCCATTGTGAGAGTAACTGCTCGACCACCTTGTCGCCTGTTGCTGCTCCCATCTTCATGTCAAGCAATAAAATGTCCGGTAGGCGTGCTTCTGCGGCGGCAAAAAGTTCGTCCTGATGTGCGAAGGTTCGGACCGTGCAGCCAGCTTCATCGCGCAAGAGATCCTCAATGTAGTTCAGGAAGTCGATATCGTCATCGAGAACGGCGACGTCAATCAGTCCTGTCGCAACTGCTGTTCCTTCATTCAATAGACTGCGCTGCATCAGGTAAGCTAAGCTGCGGCGGGCAGCAGCACCTCCAAGGAGGCTCCTCCTTCGGGACGGTTCGAAGCGGAAATGGTTCCACCATGTTGGGTTACGATCCCCTCGGCGACTGTTAGGCCGAGTCCGGTACCGCGCGCGTCGAGCCGAGTGCTGACGAAAGCCTCAAACAGATTGGGAAGCACATCGGCGGGTATGCCCGGCCCGTCATCAAGAACCATGCAGCGTACCCATTTCTGGCCGCCTCTCTGCAGTGACCTGGATTCTACGCTAATCAGACTTCCGGTCGATACCGCGAGCAGAGCGTTCCGAAGAAGATTTACGAACACCTGAACCAAGCGATCAGGATTGCCCGTCACGGCCCTCACTCGGCGTTACGTTATTCCTGAACGTGACGGCAGCGGCCTTTTCATCAATTGCAACAAGCGTCCAACTTTCGTCGATGAGGGGCCGCAACAAAACGGACTCGGCTCGCTGCTTACGAACACGGGCGAAATCGACAAGGCTCTCACTGATGCGTCGGAGGCGTTGAGTCACTCGCAGCATTCGGGCCAAGCGTTCCAGCATCTGTGAATCGTGTGCTGTCTCTATCAGCTTTTCAATCGATCCTTGCAAAACCGTCAGAGGAGTATTCAATTCATGCGCAACGCTGGTGCTTAACATGCCGAGGCTGACGAGCCGGTCTTGTTCCTCCAATTTTTTGCAAAGCACTGGCGAGGTGGTCTTCCTGTTGGCGCAGCTGCGCCACAGTGGCGTTTCTCGAACGCATGATTTGCCCGATTTCGTCATCGAGGATGAACCTCTCATCGATCAGCTCGTGCATGCGGTCATCGCGCTGAATCGCCTCATCGGCGTCTAGCATGAGCCTCAAAGGTCGATAAACGTACTGTGGCATGATCATGAATTCCAATACGCCGATCGAGAGAAGATAAATCGTTCCAAGGGCCACGAACAAGCTGATACGGGCTTGGCGCAGCGCTTTTTCGTAGAACTCCGGAGCAAGACTGACTTCTCGATATTGGCCAGGAAACCTGCCCGGCCGGAAAAGACTATCTCGCCCCTGCTGCCAAGTGGCCAAAGGATAGTCCCGCAGAAACGCCTGGCCCTCTTTCGAAAGACTCAATTGTGTCGATGAACCTTCTCTCACTTCGTAAACGCTGAGTCCGCTCGGCTCCTTATTGACGTTCATAGGCAATTTGGCGGCGAAGATTTGCGAGACCATCTGCAGCTCCCGTTGCCGGGCACTTGCGATGTGCTCAGAGAACACCGGTATGACGGAGAGATAAACCGAAACAGCTAAAACGAAGAAGAAGACATTGTGTAAAACGACCAGCTTTGGCCGCACTTTAAGAGCGCCGAAAGCTCGTACGATAAAAGTCGGCGGCTCTGTGGGGTTAGACCTGTTGGCGCGCGAGCTCTTCTCCAAGCTCAATTTCCTGCTCCTTGTATTGCAATTGGTAGAGCTTCCAATAAATTCCACGCTGCGCCAGCAACTCCTGGTGCGTACCAATTTCACGCAACCGCGCCTTGTGCATAACGATAATGCGATCTGCACGCTGGATAGTGGAAAGGCGATGGGCGATAATCAGCGATGTTCGTCCTGAGACAAGACGCGTCAGAGCCTCTCTGACACGCAATTCTGTTTCCGTGTCGACGCTCGAAGTAGCTTCATCGAGGATCAGGATGCGAGGGTTGTGTGCCAGGGCCCGAGCAAAGCTGATGAGCTGCTTTTGGCCGGTTGAAAAGCCGTTTCCTCTTTCGCGAACGGGCGTGTCGAACCGGTCCGGCAATTCTTCGATGAAATCCAGCAAATTCACTTGCGCGGCGGCCCCCCGGACGACGGCCTGAGTAATGCCTGGTGTTCCCAACCGGATATTTGTGTCGACAGTACCCGTAAACAGATAGGGGTCTTGCAACACGACGCCAAAATGGCGGCGCAGGTCCGCCATATCAAAGGCACGCACGTCGATGCCCCCGATTCTTATCGCCCCGCGCTGCACGTCGTAAAAGCGAAGAAGCAGATTCATAACAGTTGTCTTACCTGCACCGGTGTGGCCCACGATTGCGACGGTCTCGGCAGGGGCAACACGGAAGCTGATGTCCTTTAATACCCATTCCTCGTCGTTGTAGGCGAACCAGACATGATCGAACTCGATGTCGATGGGTCCCGCGGGAAAGGGCACCAAGCTTTCCGGCGAAACGATGCTGGGTCGGGTATCGAGGAGCTTGAAGATGCGTTCAGAAGCAGCCATCGCGCCTTGGAGAATGTTGTATTTTTCGCTGAGGTCCTGAATGGGGCGGAAGAACCGCAGGCCGTACTGGAAAAAGGCCACTAAGATGCCGAGCGTGAGTGCACCGTGCCGTATTCGGAATCCTCCATAAGCGAGCAGGAACGCGAGAGCGGACATGCCCAGGAATTCAACGACCGGGTAGAACCAGCCGTAAGCGATGATCGCGTCTTTGAACGCCAGCATGTGGTCGCGGTTGATGGCATCAAATTCTTGTTTGCTGCGTTCTTCACGGTTAAACAATTGAAGGACGGAAATACCCGCGATATGTTCTTGCAGATATGCGTTGATTCTGGCGATGGCAATCCGGATGCGGCGGTAGCTCTGGGAAGCCTTGCGCCGGAACTGCATTGTGATCATCACGACGAATGGCATCACTGCCAACATCAGGCCTGTCATCCCTGGACTTAGGCGGAACATGATGATGATCACGAGTGACAGCATAAGGATGTCACCGACAATCGTGACCAGTCCGGAAGCGAACAAGTCGTTAAGGACGTCGACATCGGTTGTGACGCGCGTGACTAATCGTCCCACTGGATTCTTATCGAAATAGGCGACGTCGAGCGTCTGCATGTGGGCCATCAGCTGACGGCGCAAATCGAACATGGCCTTCTGTCCGGTCCACTGCATGAGATACGTTTGACCGAAGTCAAAGACGAAGCCGAGTGCAACGACGGCCATATACAGCCCAGCCAATTGTGATAGGCCCGTCCAGCCATTGTGTGAAAGCCAGTGGTCGAGCACGGTGTGCGGGGGATGCGGGATTGGGACCAGGTATTTGTCTACTGCTAGCTTGGTAAGCAAAGGTCCGATAATCTGAAGAAGCGAATCGATTCGCAGCAGCACCAATGAAGCAACGACGACCAGCTTATATGGCCTGAGATAGGTGAGCAGACGCCTCATCAGGCGCGAGTCGTAGGCTTTGCCGAGTACCTCTTCTTCCAAGTAGTGGCTCTCCAATAACAGACTAACGTAGCCCTCGCTTCTCTTGCCTTGACAAAGTCATTTGATGAATGGTCTCGTCCTCATCGATAAGCCTGCCGGTTGCACAAGCCATGATGTCGTGAACCGTTGGCGCAAGCTCGCGAACACCAAGCGGGTGGGTCATCTAGGCACGCTGGATCCCATGGCAACGGGTTTATTGGTGCTCATGACGGGCCGGGCAACACGCCTGGCGCAGTATTTTGGTGACAGCGATAAGACATATATCGCGGAGATTACTTTCGGCCTGGTCTCGGATACCTACGATGCCGAGGGACTGCTCACTGAAACCGGCCTTCCCCCGCCGTCTGATCTCCCGTTACTTCTCAGGGCTTTGGAAGGATTCCGAGGGCGAATTCTACAAATGCCGCCCGCCTTTTCGGCAAAGAAGGTGCGCGGCGTGGCCGCCTACAGGCTGGCCCGAAAACAGATTCCTGTCGAATTGACCCCTGTCGAAGTAGAGGTGAAGCAGCTACAAATCACGAGCATGGCCCAGGGAAAAATGGAGATGGTCGTGACGTGCTCGGCAGGCACCTATATTCGCAGATTAGCTCACGATTTGGGTCAGCAACTCGGCTGCGGCGCGGTACTCAGTAAATTGCGGCGCATACAAAGCGGTGAATTGACAATTGAACAGGCCAGAACACTTAAGGAATTCGCTGAACTTGCCGAGGCCGGCCGGCTGTGTGATGCGGTTATTCCGCCAGCTCGCCTCTTGCCGCGATTTCCGGCAGAGCACTTCGATGCATTCGCAGAAGCTCAAATCCGGCAAGGCCGCGATTTCCGAACGTCGCCTTTTGTTGTCGCTCCCGGGGCACAATTTGTGAAAGCGCTATCGCGTTCAGGCGAGCTCATCGCGATCGGTGAATTAATAATTCCTAACTTCTATCATCCGACGACCGTTTTGTGAGATAGATCATGTAGAGGCCTGATGGTCTGTGCTAAACAAGTAAGTTCAGTTATCTCTAGGTTCGATGACGGGGCGTAACATTACACGTGCGATTGCAGCGCTTCTTTTCTGTAGTGCGCTGTGGATGCTGGCGCAGCCTGCCGAAAATCAGGCTGCCCCGCCGCGCCCTAAAGCTCAGTTCTTCGCGGGGATCGTGACGGATCTGGATCGCGATCACGTCACTGTGTCTCGTTCTCTGGTTGGCAGACCGCGCGAAAATCGAACCTTCCTGATTACGCGTCAGACGAAAATGAACAGGCCTTTAAAGATCAAAGCCAGAGTGACAGTGCGGTATCGAAATTTCCCGGAAGGCGACGTGGCGCTTGAAGTTCAGGTCCGATCGCAAACACGGCCACTGCGCCCCTCCTAGCTCCCGGATTTCGTAGGCTCTGTCGCTTTTTTCGGGATGCGGCGCTTTTTAGCCCATTCCGCTTTATTCTGCTGGTAGGCGCGCCCAATCGCAAGCGCGTCCGGCTCTACGCTTTTTGTAATTACCGATCCTGCTGCTATGAAGGCACCATCGCCAATACTCAGGGGAGCGACGAGTGTTGAATTGCTACCCACGAACACGTTATCAGCGATGCTGGTTTGATGTTTCTGTTGGCCGTCGTAATTGCAAGTGATCGTTCCGGCGCCTATGTTTACGTCCGAGCCGATGACTGAATCGCCGAGATAGGCAAGATGGCTGGCCTTGGCGCCACGACCCAATTTGGTTTTCTTGAGCTCGACGAAGTTGCCGATGTGCGTATTCTCCGAGGCTTCGGCGTGCATTCTGAGCCGCGAGAACGGCCCAACGGAAGCATTGGCTCCGATCACGGAAGCTTCGGCCACGACGTAGGGCAAAATAGTGACATCGTCTCCGATTTCACAGTCGCGCAGGACACTACCCGTTGCAATACGGCAGTTCACGCCAATGCGCGTCTGTCCGCGTAATTGTACATTCGCTTCGACGAGCGAATCGTCGCCGATTTGAACATCCACGTCGATGGTGACGCTTTCTGGATTTTCGATAGTAACGCCGGAAAGCATCAGCTCACTCGTCTTCCTTGCGCGCAGGATCTTGTCGGCAAGCGCAAGCTCGACACGCGTGTTGATACCGAGCAGCTCACTCTCATCTTCGATGAGCAAAGGGGCAACGGGATGGCCGTGCCTGGTCAAGATCTCAATCATGTCGGTCAGGTAGTATTCTTTGGCCGCGTTATCCGGTTTTACATCGCCAATGTATCGCCAAAAAAGCGTCGCATCAAAGCAGTACAGGCCCGTGTTGATCTCGCGAATAGCGAGTTGGCGCGCCGTAGCCGCCTTCTGCTCGACAATGGCCGAGATCAGCCCTTTTTCATCTCGCACTACGCGGCCGTAACCCGTCGCGTCGGCAATTTCGGTAGTGACCACAGCGCCGCCTGAACCAGTGCTGTGTTGGAGATCCAGAAGAGAATCCAGAGTAGCTGGCTTCAGCAGGGGTCCGTCACCATTGAGAATTAGCAACTGGCCATTTTGGGAGTGCATCGCTTCACGGGCGCAGAGTACTGCATGAGCCGTGCCCTTTTGTTCGGCCTGTTCAGCGAAGCCGATTCCAGGAACTCGGACACTTTGGCGAACCTGCTCTGCTTGATGACCGATTACGGCAACGATTTTTTCCGGAGGTGCGACCTTCAACGCCGCCCTAATCACATGGTTTAGCAGAGTATCTCCAGCGACTTTGTGCAGAACCTTCGCCTGCTTCGATTTCATGCGTGTTCCGAGGCCAGCGGCCAGAATTACTACTGCGACGTTATTTTTCATCTGAATTTTGCGCGCTGTGCGGCCAGCGCTTCTTGTTTAACCTGCCGCGCTCGAGAACGGCTGGCAAGATTTATGGCCACGTCAGCTAGCACGGCTGGATTGTGGCGGACCTTGCGCGGGACCAGTGTTGTGTCGCCCAGCAGGTCCGCCGTAACCACTTTGACGCCGAGAAGCGCGAGCTTCTCAAAATCGTTGTCTACCGGTTTTACGTGTGCCCTGGCATACTTGCGCCTCAGGGCGGGCGAGATGCGTGCGGTGTTCAAGACGACGCAATCCGTCAACTTCCGGCCCGCGTGCATGTGTATGGCTTCCACGTGGCGGGAAGCGGAGAAATTTATCGTTTCGCCCGGTTGCCACATCAGGTTCACGAAATAGACCTTAAGGGCGGGGGAGCGGTCAATGGCTTCCGAAATACCGTTCACCAAGAGGTTGGGGATCACGCTAGTGTAAAGCGAGCCGGGGCCAAAGGTAATCAGGTCAGCTTTGCGGATGGCTTCGAGCGTCTCCGGGAGGGGCTCACAATTCTCAGGGCGGAGGCGGATTAGCTCGATTGAACGGCGACTTTTGCTGATTCTACTTTCCCCTCGCACTACAGCGCCATCAACCAGGACGGCTTCAAGCGTTACCTTAGCTGAGGTTGCGGGAAAGATGCGGCCACGGATAGCAAGAATCTCGGACGACAGCTTAACAGCTTGCGCAAAATCGCCCGTGATCTGATTCATCGCTGCGAGGAACAAGTTGCCGAAACTGTGGCCTTTCAGCCCGCGGCCCGATGCGAAGCGGTATTGGAACAGCTGGCACAGCAGCGGTTCATCTTCGGAAAGCGCGGCCATGCAGTTGCGAATGTCTCCAGGCGGAGGAATGTCGAGATCCCTTCGCAGGCGGCCTGAACTGCCTCCATCATCGCTTACGGTTACGACTGCCGTAATCTCGACAATGGGGATCCCCGGTTCAGGCAATTCTTCACCACCCCGAGCGTATGTTTTCAAGCCCGATAAAAGAGTAGATAAACCAGTCCCGCCGCCGATCGAAACGATCCGGAGCGGGGTTTTCAGAATGCTTTTTTGAAGAGGCGAGACGCGCGCCAGACTCGACATTACCGACTCGTTAAGGATCTCACGAGTGAAGGTGCGGGCTCAAACCGGCTCCGTCGCTCCTGCAAAACAGCAGCGCGGATTTGAAAGTGCCTGCAAGAGATCAGCGGCGTTTTCTAGGCTTCTCTTCCTCGTCGTCGTAAACCGGAACGGTATCAAGATCCTCTGCTTCGAAAACGTGACCGCAATCCAGGCACCGGACATAATCTATCCCATCGCGCCGGTACAGGAACTCGGTTCGCTCGTGCTGACATCCCTGCATAGCGAGTAACACCTATTCTAGACTGAGCGGTATGGCTGTCAAGTACTGGTCGAAGATTTGACATCTTATACGTGCGACCAAACGTGGGAGTGATCTTTTTCAGGTGAAAATCCCAGTCGGTATCACCTTGAATTCGCACGCGCCCGGTCTTGATGATCAGATCGCGGCTCTCCCGGGCAGTTCGGGCGTTTACTTGCTGACAGGCACTCCCCAGCCGGCTGGGTCGATCCACATACATTTGGGATCATCGGCGAACCTGCGCAAACGGCTAACCCGTCTGCTTGTCTCCTCGTACACGGCGCCGGATAGCCCAGTTAAGCGTGTTCGAGCGAACCTGGCACGCCTTGAATGCTGGGCAACAGGGTCGAAACTCGAAAGTTCTTTGCTGATGTATGAGCTGGCAAGAGTGCATTTTCCAGAAGGGTATTTGAAACGCCTGCGGTTGCGGATGCCGTGGTTTGTTGGAGTGACAGCCCGGGACCCCTTTCCGCGCGTACTGGTCGCGAACCGCATCGCACGAGACGACGGCGCGTTCTTCGGCCCCTTCCCGAGCCGGGATTCAGCCCAGCAGTATGAGCAGGAACTGGCGGGCTTGTTCCAGTTGCGCCGGTGTATTGAGCGACTGGCGCCGGACCCGGCGCACCCTGGGTGTATCTACGGGGAAATAAATCAGTGTCTTCGGCCGTGTCAATGCACCGTTACCACGGAAGAGTACGCAAGCGAAGTAACGCGGGTTGCGGAGTTCCTATCAACCAACGGCAAAAGCACGCTAAGTGTTCTCTCTGCCGCACGCGACCGCGCCTGTGAGGAAACCGATTTTGAGCAGGCCGCTTATATTCACAAGCGGATCGAAAAGGTGAATGCGGCAGCGGCAGTTCGCGGCGAAGTGATCGCCCAGGTTCAGCACTTCAATGGCATAGCGCTCACCCGCGCCGTTCAAACCCGGCATTTTCGATTGTGGCCGATGCTCGGGGGCTTGTGGCAGGAACCCATTACGCTCGATTTTTCTGCTTACGAGGCGCGCACTAAATCGCTCGATCAAGAACTGCGCGAGCAGATCAGCGAATCACTCATGAACGTGAACACAGAAGGAAAGCGAATCGAAGAATTAGCGATCTTTGCGCGCTGGTATTTCTCTTCCTGGCGAGATGGACACTGGTACGGATTTCGCACCCTAGCAGATCTGAATTACCGCCGCCTGGTGCGGGATATTTCAAGGATGGCGCACCCTGTTAGCGCTAATGCTGTTTGAGGAGCTGATCGTGCTAGTTTGTGCTCATGCCTGCCAACGAAGAAATTGAAGAACACGTGCAACATGCTCACGACCCGTTTGACAAGACGGTTGCGGGAACCATGGCGATCATTGCAGCGCTACTGGCCGTGGTGTCGGTATTAGGGCAGCATTTCCAAGCAGAGGAGTTACTGAGCCAGCAAAAGGCTTCGGACCAATGGGCGTTCTACCAAGCTAAGGACATTCGGCGATACGCCGCGCAGGTGGCGGAAGACACACTCACGCAGATGAAAGGTAGTACGGCACCGGTCAGCAAATACGTTCAGGACGAAAAAAGGTACGACAAACAGCGGGCCGAGATACAAGAGCACGCGCGTGAGTTTGAGAAAGAGCGGGACAAGAGCGCCCGTGAAGCCGTACGCTTCCATGTCGGTGAAGTCTTCCTTGAAGTGGCGATTGTGTTTTCGTCCCTGTCGATTTTGATGAAGCAGAGAGCATTATTCATGGCAGGCGCTGCCGCGGCGCTGGTCGGAGTCGTAATTTCGCTTACGGCTTTGTCGGCGTAATCAATGTGCCAGGATCGACCGCGACTGCTACGCCCGTCTTGTGCCCCGCTGCTACGAGTTGCTCTAGTTCCTTTTCGGTCATTGATAAAGTAGCGTGCAGAGTGGGCCCGCTGTTGGTGACAGTCATTTGGTCCACAGCAGAAGCGATAATGGCCGCGCGGGGATCATTCTGACGCTGCATTTGAACCATGCTCGCGCCAAAGCGCAATACGTCAGCTAAGGAAACAGCATCCTGCGGGGAGCGCGTGGTGGCATCTAAGAAAAATTCGACCACGCCCCCGAAGTGAACGCCGCCGCTCGACTCCAAAATCGATTGCAGAGCTTGAGCGTGCTGCATGGGCTGCCTGGTCTGTTGCTCCAGGTGGGTGGCAAGATAAGATCCGGGCATGGAAGAGGCGAACCACGCGTCATTGCCGGCGCTCACCTTGAGCACTTTATCCTGAAGGGTAGGATCGAGAGCTGTGGGGTTCGCCCGGCCGGCAACGATTTGCCGCAAGGTGGCGCGATCAGCCATCAGCGCGATGCCGCCGTCCAGGAATGCGAAGCCTGTGCCGTGATGATTTGCGTGTCCGTCAATGATCAGGTGGACGCCCTGGTAGCTTTCGACGGTCGCGCCCTTGGCCTTTGCTTTTGCCTCAATGCGATTTTGATCGAAGCTGCCGCGAGCCAGGATGACGAATGAAGGCTGAGTATGGTCGGTCCCTGGACCGGAGGTTGCAAACAGCAACTCATTGAGGTCGTGGCGTGGATCAAAGCCGGCTTCCTCAGTGAAGAGTTGCTGGAAATGTTCGTCCTCGGTATCGATTCGGTTGAGGATGTACCGGCCGAATTCAGAGCTGCGGGCCTGATCGAGCTGGATACCGGACACGAGTTTGGCCCCCGGGGGGACAAGAGCAAGCAGAGCGGGATCGACAGCCCCAAACGCAGAAAGGCCTCCGGAAAGAAAGAACGCGGAGATCGCAAGGACGTAGCGCATCTAGAAACTCCCTTCATCCACTTTACGTTTCAAAGTGCGGAGAAGTTCCGTTTTCAAATATCCGATCGTTTATTTCGCCGAGCTCGCTTGGCTTCGAACGCCAGAAAGGTGGTCAGGGCTCCGAATATGATGGACACCGGAACAGCAAGGGCGGGGTGTATCGCCCGCACAGAGGGAAAAAGCGAAGAAAATCCGGCGAGAAGAGAAATGGTGCCCAGAATGCCGGGGATGAAGTGCGCATCCCAGAGCGCTTCAGCGATCAGCAAGAGCACCGCAAGCGTGATGAGTAGTACGCCCGAGGGGAGAGGCGAATTCCGCCACAACCAGTAAGCGCCTGCAATCACCATTACTGAGCCGAGAAGGCCGGGCACGAGGGCGGCCCGGACGCAGGAATTCGCCATAAATCGAAAGAACTCCGAAGATGAAGAGCAGGAAGGCTGTGTTTGGGCCCACCCTCATACCGTGTGGGTTCGCAATTAAGGTAATCGATGCGGAACAGAAGCCGCGCGGGCGGCAAGGGCGACAGGCTCAATCTCACGGAGCGGTAACTCGAACCAGAACGTTGAGCCAGGAGGTGGATTATTGTTGTCTATTCCGATCCGGCCGCCCATGATCTCGACCAACTGCTTGCAAATGGTTAATCCAAGGCCAGTGCCGCCGAAGCGACGGCGAGTGGTGCCATCGGCTTGAAAAAATGCCTCGAAAATGCGTGTGCGAAAGTCCTCTTCAACTCCAATGCCGGAATCGATCACCTCACAGCGTAGGCGCGATTCCGGCGCCGGAGTGAGACGAACATGCACACCGCCATTCGCGGTGAATTTTATGGCATTCGCGATCAAATTAGAAAGGATCTGGCGCACGCGAACGCTGTCGCCATATGTATGGGCGGGAAGGCGTGGGTCGATTTCATAGGTAACGCTAAGGCCTTTTGCAGCGGCACGCAAGCCGAGCAGCTTTAGGACGGACCTGAGACTCTCGTGCATATCAAATGGCTCTTCGGTGAGCGAAAGCCTGCCAGCCTCAATCTGGGAGAGATCCAGAATGTCGTTGATGATGGTGAGCAGGTCGTCGGCGCACTGGCTGATCGCTTCTGCATACTCGCGCTGATCAGGGGTGATATCACTTTTAGTCAGCAGATCGATCATTCCCATGATTCCGTTCATGGGGGTTCGCAATTCGTGCGATGTGTTGGCTAGGAACTGTTCTTTGAGCTGGGTGGCTTCACGTGCCAGCCGTAGCGCCTCGCTTAATTCTTCATTCTTCTGTTGAAGGGCGCGGGATGATTCCTCGAGGCGCTGCTGGGCCTGTTTGCGGTCAGTGACATCACGGCCAATGCCTTGAATAGCGTACGGATGGCCGCGCCTGTAAATGATGCGAGTGCTTACCTCGAGGAAACGGCGATTGCCGAATTTCGAGAGGATGGGGAGCTCGTAGTGCTGCGCAGGGCTACCGCCGAGATGAGCGCGGATGCTGTCGTGAGTTTGGTGGCGGGCCTCTTCCGCCACAAGCTGGTCGAAATTTTGACCCAAGACCTCGGTACGGGAATAGCCGGTGAGGTATTCGGCCGCGCGGTTCACCGCTATTATTTTCCCTTTCAGATCATGAAGAAAAATGACGTCGTTGGCGTTCTCAAAGAGCTCGCGAAAACGTTCTTCGCTGGATCTTAACGCCTCTTCTGCCATGTGGCGGCCCGTTTCGTCCTGAATCGTTGCGATTCTGGCGTCAACTCCTTCCACTTCGAACACGAACGAGACCATGTTGACCACAAGCTCTTGATTCTGAGACCCACGATGAACAAAAGGTCCGATGGCGTTCACAGGGCGGCGGAGCTCCGCGATCAGCTCAGAACGTTCGGGCTGGGCTTCGGGAGAAAAAAGGTCGATGAGGTTGAGCGAGCAAATCTGCTGACGGGTGTAGCCGTACAGCGCCAGTGCGCTTTCGTTGGCCTCCAGAATGTCGAGGGAACTAGTCCGGTAGAGGATAACAGGAAGGGGATTCTCGAAAAAAGCCCGGCGGTAACCAAATAGCCGGTTTTCGAGGTTTTGGACGGAAGCTTCGAGTTCTGCGATGCGGGCCCGCAGATGCTCGGGCGAGTCGATGTACACATCGGTTTCCTTTTCGCTCACCAACACTGTAATTCAATGTACCGTGAATTCGGCATTTTCGAATAGGTTTTTCCGGGCCAAGTTTGCTGCCTTTCCGTGGAATGGAGCGATTAGCCGGGAAAGTACTTCCCATTTTCATAAACAGAGCGAAGCAGTGCATTTTGCGAAACGAACTCCCCCGTTTATCTGCCGTTTGTGCGTATTTATAGTCCTTATAGATAGTTCATAGATAAGGGCTTATACGAATTACCCAGTTTCAGTCCCTGAGAAGGAGAATGTGGCCGGTTCGAGTGCGTTTCACGCGATCGCAGGTTCAATTGACGGAATCAAATCGCATGAGCAATGGACCGAGAACATACGCGCTGAAACAGGCGATCAGATAAAGAATCCCGGAGGTCCAAAGGACAGCGCGGCTGAACCGAGTCGCCGTTTGGCAGGCGGCCGGATCGTCCGGGCTGCAGGCTTCACGGCGCCGCTGAAGCTCCGGGGCAATTCGATACACGTAGAGAAAATTACTGGCGATCAGAAGGCCGGCGACTGTGAAGACCCAATTCTTGTGATGCGAAAGCTCGACCAGCCAGGGCGCTGCTGAGAGCACGGATGCCACTGTCGCTCCGAGTCCGAAGAGCACGAAGAGCGATGGAAGCGCGCAACAAAGAAGCGTGCTGAAAGACGTGAACAATGATAGGCAGCTGAAAGCACCGCCGCGTGTGCGAGTGGGCGCGATGGTATGTGGCACGGTCATGTCCCTTTCTGGGTGAATGGCATTGCTTCGGTGACTTGAAGGTCGACGGGAATCTTGAAGTCCTTGGCAGGATTCAGGACTCCACGCAGGGTCACTTTTTGTCCCACGGCGTTGCTGAGCTGCCGATAAGCAGCAGGATTCTTCGTGTCGGGAGCGAGCGGGATCACCACATTCGTTCCAGTGACCTTTAACTGCAGCTTTGTTTGGTCGCTGCTTAGCTCGCCTCGAGCCAGAATGACGGTTGCCTTGGGCGTATAACCTTGGTCGTGAATAAGCTTCCAGAGCTGGGATACCGCGACTGTATTCCCCGGTTTGAGCTTCACTGTCGCGAGACCCTTAGGCTCACTTCGACCTTATCTACGCCTGGCACTTTTTTCAAAGCCACGTACACGACGTGGGCGCAAGTCATTCAATCCATGCCAAAAATGGACAGATCAGCTTCGAGCAGCTCGGCGCGGACGGGGACAACCAGAGCGAGAATCGCGATCAAGAGGCGAGAGAGTTGTTTTTTCATTTCGGGATCCCTTCAAAAGAAATAAGCAAAGGTCAGAGCAAAGCGATACCGTTCACGTGGATAGAGTGGACCTGTGTCGCGATATATAGGAAACTGCATACCGGCTTCCACGCCGATGTCTCTATAGACGCCGAGCAAACTTGGGCCGAGAAAGAGCTGCTGCGCCTGCGTGCTGGCGAGCGCAATTGTTTGACGTTGAAGCCGACCCGTTCGTTCGCCCGTAAATTCGCCAAAAATGCGCCAGTCCCAGCGTGGATAATCCGTACGCCAGGATTGGGGATGATAGCCGTAGACAAGCGTGTACGTGAGAAGATCCGGACGCCGGTCCTGGTGAGATTCAGCGTAGCGCTGATAGGTGATACCGCCCCATGCGTACTGGCTGCGGGACGCCACACCAGTCACTGCGCCAACCAGATACCCGGGACCGCTGTGGAGACCGCGGTACAAACCGGCCTCGGCTTGAGGACCAGGAAGAAGAATGCCCCCTACCAGCGTGCTCTCGATGCGCTTTCCGGCCAGATCTTTGCGCCGAAATCGCCACCAGGCCGGGCCACTGAAATCGCCGCTGGCCGGCGTAGTCGTTGTGATCGAGGACCGGGCGTAGGGATCGGGTTCGAGGACCAGCGGAGCCGAGACGGAGAGTTTTAGATTGGGCGTGACGCCGTATGACAGAGCGGCTTCGAGGCCCGCAGCGATCCCGCCCGCGCCACCTCATCCATTGAGCCCTAGATCGAGGCTCCAGCCGTCCTGGGGATTGGTTGGCGTGGCGAGGCCAAACACGGGTCCGTGATCGGCTGCGAACATGGGTGCGTGGGCGATCGAAAAGAACAAAACGGCAAAAAACTTTGTACGACCGAGCATGAGTTCTCCTTCTCTTTTGGGCTTTCCTTGGCGCGCGAAAGTGTTCGGGCGCAGGCGTACGTAGGAATCGGCGAGAGAGAAAGAGGTTAGATCAGGAAGGTGGAAAACAGAGCTTGGGGGTCGGGAGGCGAGGGGTCTAAGGATTGAAGTTCAAACTCGGTCGAGAGCGACCGGGCAGGTGAGATTGGGATCACGTTCGAATTTTCGTTCAGGGCCACGAGCGTCAACTGGTGATCGATTGCACTGTGGCGCTCAAACGCGAGCTGCTTACAATCTCGCTGAGCCTGCGGCTTGGCGGGAGGCGCTGTTTTTACTGGAGCCTTTGAATGAAAGGCCGAAAGGACACCCTTAGAGTGACGCGTTTTTGATTTGCAGTGCCCGCTCGGAGAGCAACAGCTGCTTGCCGTGGATCGCCACATGAAAAACTGATCGCACGACACGCAGCCGCCCCACATGGTTGTTGCGAGAAGCAGCAGCGAACATACCGAGCTGATAAGAGCTCGAAGCGAGCTGGTAAGAACCCGAATCGGCACGACAACTCAACGAGAGCAGCTTTCAACTGTGCCTGGGAGCGGACTACTTTGAAATTCAACGAGAGCAATTCCTATGCGCTACGGTTGTGCAGTCGTCCGCGCATGCCTCAGGTTGGATAAGGGCGAAGTGGTGGGTTTATGCATGCCCGTAACTCTATGAATGGCAGTTTTCTTCTGTATAAGGCGGTTCTCCAAGACAAACCAGGAGACCGTGCTGTATGCAACCGTTGCTGCGAAAGCCGTAGCGAACACAGCCCACCGATTTGAAAACTGCTGCTGCGCTAAAAGGATAAAGCTTACGTGGACAAGGTACATCGAGTAGCTGATTCGCCCCAAAAAACCGCAAGGCGCGCAATCGCAGAATTGCTGGGAACAGCCCGTTTTCTTGAAGCGACCAGAGCAGAAGGCCAACTGCGACCACCAGGGTCAGGCTGAACAGAACCACATTGTTGAACTGGATGTTGCCGCCGGTTCGAAACCATTCAAACCGGGATAGGCAGAAGAGTACAACAGCGGCACATGCCACGAGTGTTGGTCCAAGCAAAGGCATGCGCCGAATGATTCCCGGCGATCTCCGCCACAATAATGCAGTGAGCGCACCTGCTGCGAGCAGATCCATTCGAAACGGCATCAGGTGGTAGATCGGCGCGGAGGTGCTGACGAAAGAGGTTGCGATGCCGCGCAGCACGGGTGCGAGCGCGATCAGCAGCATGGCAGTCCAGACGAGTGCGGTTTCCGGCAGGAATAGAATCGCGACGGGCCATAGTAGATAAAACTGCTCTTCCACTGCCAGAGACCACAGCACGTCCAGGCTTTCATGCGGTACGCTGTGCAAAGCGTTGGGAATGTTCGACGCAAAGAACGCATACCAATACCATTGCTTCAGCCAGACGGTTCCAAAGAGCACAGATGACAGTACGAGCAGCAGGTAATAGGGAGCGAGTATCCGGCGCGCGCGGCGGGTATAAAAGCCCCTGAAATAGCCCGGCCTCGACTTCCGTCCCAGCAGGATGCCCGTTATCAGAAAACCGCTGAGCACAAAGAAAAGGTCAACACCCATCCAGGACAACGGAACGGACCAGACGTGATAGACAAACACGCTCAAAATCGCAAAGGCACGCAAGCCGTCAAGCTCCAAAATGCGCTTGCTGTGATTTGCTTCCACGGAATTCAGACTTATCGACGTTGCGTTTTCAATGCTGACGACTCCGTTCGACTTGCCAGGGCGAAGACTACAAATTGCACTGGGCTCCGCCGAGACAAGCGCCTGAGACATGAATCGATTTTCGCCGTAAACCCGCCCAAAGTCAGTACTTAGGCCGTCACTCCAAGTACGGGTAAGAGGAAGTTTTTACCTCTTATGCCCCGCTCCTCGGCTTTAATGAGAGCGACAAGTCGGACACTTCCCAAAAGCTGATCGGTTACACCGGCGGCCATTGCAGGGGTAGTGCGCAACGTGCAATTTGATTAAGTGGCATGCGAAGTAACCAGGCGCTACTGCTGGTGCATGGTTGCCAGTGCACGATCCCGGAGGCGTTCGCTCCAGTAATTGCGGTCTGCTTAGGAAGCTGCACTTGTCAATTTACTATTCACGCCGGTCCATAGAGTTTTGATGCTCCCACCGGCGCTCACAAGCATCGCCATTGCGGTGAGTGCTATAAACGACAGCAGTAGCGAATACTCGATCAGGTCTTGTCCGTCTTCATTGCGCCAAAAGGCTGCAAACTGAGAATTCATCATGGTCGCGCTTACTCCTGTGTGCTCCATCGGCCGAAATAGGCCGTTTCTTGAGGGTAGGATCTAACCTCCCGAGAAACAGAGCTAAGGCTCGCCTGCGCCGGGCGTTTCATTGGCGCGATTTGTACACTGAGACAGACCATGCTGCAAAACTGCATTCTCGCCGCGGTGTTGGCGACGCTCGGTGTCTCAACCGCGTTCTGCGCACCGGATACCATGACGCCAAAGATAGATAAGCAAAAGCTTGAACATTACTTGCGCTATGCGGAAGGCTTCCCGGCCGAGGTGAAGATAACGATTGACGATCCAGCACCAAGCCCATTCGCAGGGTATTACCGGGTTTTCGTCCATCTAACTGCAGGCACACACAAGCTTGATCGCCTGTATTACGCAACACAGAATGGCGAGCAGTTGATCAATGGAAGTATCTGGAAGCGGAGTGACAGTCCGTTCATCGATACGTTAGAACACTTGCCGGCAGACGGCCCTTCCTTCGGTCCGTCGAACGCGAAGGTGACGTTGGTTGTTTTCAGCGACTTCGAATGTCCGTATTGCCGGGAATTAGCGAAGACGTTACACGACAACATCCCTCAGAAGTATCCGGCTGACGTGCGGGTCGTGTTCAAGGATTTCCCAATTGACGCCATACATAAGTGGGCGCGGGCGGCGTCGGAAGCGGCTCATTGCTTGGGAAGCCAAAAACCTGGCGCCTTCTGGGCCTTTCACGATTGGGTTTTCGAACACCAGCAGGAAGTTAACGAAGCCAATCTGCACGATTACGTGCTTACATTGGCGAAGCAGCAGAACTTGGATGTTCCGCAGGTTTCCAGTTGCATGGCGAATCACGGCACCGCTCAGGAAGTCGGTCGAAATCAGCAGATCGGCGCGGCATTACAGATTTCACAAACGCCTACTATGTTTGTGAACGGCCGAATGCTCAACGGAGCGGTTCCGTGGCAGACACTCGACAATGTCATCAAGTTGGAAGTGAACCATTCCAAAGAGTTGGCCGCGAGTTCCGGCGAGAAATGCTGTGAGGCAAGCATACCCACAGTGGCGAAAAAGTAAAGAGCCTAGATCGTACTGCATAGCTACGCGCGCCGGCGGATTCGAAATTCCTCATTCGGAACGCTTTGCCTGCCGATACGATACATTGGGTGCATCGCTACGGCGGCGCCCTGAAGACAGAAGAGGACGGTTACAGGCGACGTGCTAGCGACTGCGGACAATCTAATGGAAACTTGCGGCTTGGAGACTTTTCGGCTGCCGCCTTTGATTTTGCACCCTTTCTCGAGCCCCGAGGACAGTTCTGTTCTGATGGAAAGCTCGCGGGCGAGCCTCGCGTTGCAAGGCTTTCTCCCGAACGAAGACACTTCGTCCCAAGATCTTGACCAGCGCCTGATCCGAGGCCGTTATGCGGAGCTGCGGATGCTCTTTTATATCGGGAAAGATCTGGTTCGCTGGATGGAGCAATGTGCCGAAACGGTGGCGGCATCAGGAAAATTTGATGGCCGGCGCATTCGACCAGAAACATTCGCGGTTCTGTTGGTGCAACAAATACCGGCCCACGTTCGCACGAAACTAGAAGCCTGGGGAGTGCTTGATTTCTGCTCTCTGTTCCGCCGCGCTATCGGATTACACGCCGTGTTTCATGAGCTTCCGTCAACTGAAGGCTTTACTCCCGACTTTCTACGCCGTTATCACCGCTATGTAGACCACTGGTATCAACAGCGCCTCAAGGATTCAGGATTTGATCCGCCCCAAACAGATGAGTTTACGTTCGACCTTTATGCTTCGGGTGAGTACACCTTGATGCTTGAACAGAGCTGGGGGAAGGATTCAGCGGACGAAAGCGCGCCCTCCGAGTAGCACTGCGCGGACGTCTTCAGACTCACAGGATATTAATAGCTCGCGCGGCGAGGATAGCAATCGTGCCGAGCGAGATTAAGCTCTGAACCATCATGAGCGCCTTGGCCCAGCGTGAGAGGACGGGAACGTCGGTTGGAGAGAACGCCGTGCTCGTGTTGAAGGCCAGGAACAAATAATCCATAAAGCCGGGTTTCCAGGCTCGGGCGGCGGGGTTGGTGCCTGGCCGCTGCGTCATTTGCGGGAATAGGAACGCTCCTTCGCTGTGCGACTGGCGCAGATCTCTGCTGTGAGGCCCCCCGGCGTCGAGACGCCAATACCAGGACGCGAAGACAAGAATGTTGCTTAGCCACAACGCCGATGCGGCTCGCAAAAGCCCCGTTGGGGCTTCGCGTTTGGCGGGGAGGCCTGCGACTAACTCGCCTAGTGACCAAATCATTGCCGCCGTCATCACTGCCGAAAGCAGCAGTCCTAACTGGAAATTGAGTTTGGTGTTGCCCGTGCGATGCGCAGCCATTGTTGCGGCAAGTAGAATACACATCACAACCAGAAGCAACCAGTTTGGTCCAGCAGTGAGACGTTCCGGTAGAGAGAGATAAAGCATCGCAGTAGCGACGACGGCTACTGCTGCCGGCCAGCGCGGCTCCGGCTGGAAAACTTTGGCTGCATTGCTTCGACTGTTTGTCATGCTGAATGAACGAGTGTACATGGAGAAACCTGACAGAGTAGGGGAAGGACGGATTCGACTAAAAATCGCTCAAGTGGGTGAGGCTGTGCTCAGGCAGCGCGCGAGAATCCTGAGTACGGCCGAAGTCCGCAGCTCTGAGATTCAGGAGCTGATTGAGTGGATGCGCGCGACAATGCAGGACGCGCCCGGAGTCGGGTTGGCGGCTCCACAGGTCGGATTGTCTTTGCAGCTTGCCGTAATCGAGGACAAGCCGGAATATACTCGGGATGCTCCAGCGGAAACGATCAAAGCACGTGAGAGAAAGCCGGTTCCGTTTCATGTGATCATTAATCCGAAACTAATGCTCGGATCGGGTTCAGGAGTCGAATTTTTCGAAGGCTGCTTGAGCTTGGGTGGCTTTACCGCCTTGGTGCCGAGGGCCCGCGACGCCACCGTGGAATGTCTCGATCATCGGGGTGAGCCCAAGGTGATTCATGCGTCCGGCTGGTATGCAAGAATTTTGCAACACGAAATCGATCATCTGCAAGGAACTCTTTACATCGACCGCATGCACTCGCACACGTTCATGACGGTTGAGAACTTCAATCGTTACTGGAAGGACAAGCCAGTCACCGAACTGCGGGAGTTAATCAGGCAAGAGTGATAGTTGGTCCGGATCTTTCTGCTCATTGGCGGCAAAGTCCTGCAGCTCCGGATAATGCGCCAGGAGTGTAGGAGGAACACGAACCGGTTGCCCTCGCAGGATGGAAGAGATCTCGAGCGCATTGACCACTGCTTTACCCAGGAAATGGTTGTTGGTCACGACGTAAGTATCCTTGGTTGCGCGTGCGACGCCTTTGACGCGATCCAACCAGGGGTCTAGCTCAGCGACAGAATAGAGGTAGTCATATCGCTCACCGACATGGCGATTTTCAGTGAACCAGCTTTGGAAATTTCGCCCATGCAATCGCACATAGCCGATCGAGGAAGTCGCAACGGCAGTGGGCTTGATAGACCTCTTGAAGAGCGGCTGATCGATGTTGCACAGTCCGAGATCGAGTTGCTCCAGCATGTCGAGGGTGCCTGGCTCGCTCCAACTTGCATGGCGTACTTCGAGCACTAAAGGATATTCGGAGAATCGAGCGCGGAGGCGGGTGACGTATTCACGATTCTCATTCGTGTTGCGGAAGGACCAGGGAAACTGAAGTAACACGGCCCCCAAACGTGTGGCCTCGAGCAGAGGCGCAAGACCCTTCTTGAACTCCCTTTCATCGGCAGCGGTCGCATTTCGGTCGTGTGTGAAGCCGCGCCAGAGCTTCGCGGTAAAGCGAAAGTTCTCATTCTGCTCTACTCGCTGAAGCCAGGCGATTGCTGTCTTGGCGAGGATGGGACGGTAAAAGGAGAAGTTGATCTCGATCGTGTCGAAATAGTTTGCTAAATAAGACGCCTCGTGAAAACCGCGCGGTTTCGGGACCGGATAAACGATGCCCCACCAGTCTTTGTATGACCAACCCGCTGGGCCTATGCGAGTCACATCTGCAGGGCAACTTAAAGTGCGATCGACTGCTCGTAATTGTAAGCAAGGCGAAACATTGTGGCTTCGTCGAAATGTTTTGTGAAGATTTGCAATCCGATGGGCAGGCCTTCCGGCGACTCGCCGCACGGAACGCTCATGCACGGCACCCCAGAAAGATCTCCAGTTAGCGTATAAACGTCCGACAAATACATGGCGAGCGGGTCATCGATTTTCGCGGCTATTTTGAAAGCCGGGAACGGCGATACAGGGGCAAGGATGGCGTCTACCTTCTCGAAAGCGTTGCTGAAATCCCGGGTCACAAGAGTGCGGACCTGTTGCGCCTTTCGATAATAAGCTTCGTAGTAGCCCGCGCTCAAGACGTAGGTGCCTAGCATAATACGACGTTTCACCTCGGGTCCGAATCCGCAGCCTCGGGTATTGCGGTACATGTCCACAAGCGTTGCGCCGTCGTTTCGGGCGGTATAGCGAACCCCGTCGTAACGGGCCAGGTTGGAGCTGGCTTCAGCTGTCGCGATTATGTAGTAACAAGACAGCGCGTATTTAGTGTGCGGCAGACTGATTTCGTGCAACTCGCAGCCGAGCTTTTTGAGTTGGTTTATTGCGGCATGTACGACGTCGCCTGTTTCCGCACCGAGACCCTCGAAATATTCTCCTGGTAGACCTAGCTTGAGACCTCGCACGGAGTGCTTCATCAGCGCGTGATAATCGTCTACGGGAGCAAAGGCGGAGGTCGAATCAAGATCGTCCCGGCCAGCAATCGCGCGGAACACGGTGGCGGCATCTTCGACATTCCGGGCGAGAGGTCCGATGTGATCGAGCGAACTGGCGAAAGCAGCCAAGCCGTAGCGCGAAACTCGGCCGTACGTTGGTGTGACGCCGACAACGCCGCAGAAGCTTGCAGGTTGACGGATGGAGCCGCCGGTATCGGAGCCAAGCGCCACCACGGCAGTTCCTTGTGCGACAGCAGCGGCTGAGCCTCCGCTTGAGCCCCCCGGCACCCGGTCGAGCGCCTTCGGATTGCGGACTGGGCCGAAGGCCGAATTCTCGTTCGATGAGCCCATCGCGAATTCGTCGCAGTTCGTTTTTCCGATAATGACCGCACCTTCTGCTTCCAGCCGGAACACCGCGGTTGCATCGTATGGTGGGACATAGTGTTCGAGGATGCGGGAGCCGCAGGTTGTGCGCAGGCCTCGCGTTACGATGACATCCTTAACTGCAACGGGAACGCCTGCTAAAGCGCCGGCATATTGCCCGTCCGCGATCTGGGCATCGACTTTCGCTGCGGCTTCGAGAGCACGCTCCGGTGAAAACGTGAGATAGGCATTAGTAACGGGATTCTCTTTTTGGGCGAAGGAGAGAGCGGCTTGGGCGAGATCGATTGCGGTATAGGCCTTACTCGCGAGACCTTCGCGGATACCAGAGATGGTCAGGGAGGGAATCGCGCCGAGAACGGTCACTTTTCGATCACCTTCGGTACTTTGAAATATCCGGCGCCGCTCGAGGCCGCATTTGCGAGCGCATCTTCATTACTAAGCGGTGTATGCGGCACGTCTTCGCGCAGAGTCGCAATCTCGTCCTCACCGAACAACACTTGCGCCATAGGCTCAACCGCAGTTGTATCGACTTCGTTAAGTTGCTCGATGTGGGTCAAGATCTCGCCTAAATCGTGGGACATGCGGATTACTTCTTTGTCAGTGAGCCGCAGATTCGCGAGATCGGCGACGTAGCGAACTTCTTGATCGGTTAGCTTCACGTGGATGCCTGATTGGGGAAAACTCGATATACCTTCTTAACACGGACTGCGAGATGAGCGGGATCTATTTAGAACCGGTCTTAACACGCAGAGATGCCGTTTCGGGACTGTCGACGCGTTGCGGTTGTCGGCGAGGAATGGCAATCCGGAATTCGAGATCTTGAATGCTGTCGCTGCCGGTCAGTTGCCGGAAGCGGTCCAGTATCTGGGCACTCAGCTGATGGAGCTGACGCTGCCACATTGCGTCTTCGACTTCAACGAGAAGGGTGCTGCGTACTAGTCGGATGCGAGCTGTATGTGCAGCAATGGCTTTGCCGACGGCGGCAGGCCATACGGCACGCGCGAGATCATCCTCCGTCAAAATTTGACGGGAGAGCTTACTATTCTTAAAGAGGCGCGCGGCACGTTCCATTGCGACGATGTACCTGAACTGCAGGACGGGCAGGGGGAGAGGAAAGATTAGAGTTGCAGTTTAGCACGGAAGAGTGAGCTGGAGCTACTCGCTTCCATCTAACTCTGTGCGAATCGCGTCGGCGATGCGACCGGTCCACTTGTCGACTTCCTGCTGCGATTCGGCCTCAATCATGACGCGCGCAAGCGGCTCTGTTCCAGAGAAACGGACCACCACGCGGCCGCTACCGGCGAAGTTCTGCTCCGCCGCCTGAATTTCAGCTTGAACGGCATGAAGCTCTGATAACGGCCGTTTGTGTTTGACACGAATGTTGACGAGCTTCTGCGGGAAGGTTTTGATTTCGGCCGCCAGAGCATCGAGCGGCTGACCGGAGTCGCGAACCACTTCGAGCACTCGCAATGCGGTTAACAAACCATCGCCTGTGGTGGCATAGTCTAAGAAGATTACGTGCCCGGATTGTTCGCCTCCGAGGACGGCGCCACGTTTCAACATCTCTTCCAATACGTACTTATCGCCAACCGGCGTGCGAAGCATCCGAATGTCGTACGCTTCAAGAGCTTTCTCGAGGCCCAGGTTGGACATGACCGTGGCTACTACCAAGTTGCCGGCCAGTCTACCCGCGCGTTTCAGCGCCGAGCCAGCGAGAAAGAGAACAGCGTCGCCATCAACGATTCTGCCATTGCCGGACACGAAGAGCACGCGATCGGCGTCGCCATCGAAGGCGATGCCCATATCGGCGCCGGTTTCGAGAACTCGCCGCTGAAGTCCGTCGAGATGCAATGAGCCGCAATTTAGATTGATATTACGACCGTCGGGCGACGTACCGATCCATTCGACTTTCGAGCCAAGACGCTCAAAGAGACGAGGTGCGATTTCGGTGGCGGAGCCATTCGCGCAATCAATCACAAGCCGGAATGGGAACGCAGTGCTGACAGTATTAGCAAGGTAATTGATATAGCCACTGTCGAGGCTAGTATCCACGTCCAGCGGCTTGGGAACGGCCTCGTCACCGGTCCGAAGCCAGTCCGCAATCAGGTTTTCAAGTTTCACCTCGACGTCATCCGGGAGCTTGTAGCCGAAATGGCTCACAACTTTGATGCCGTTGTCCTGATACGGATTGTGCGAAGCGGAAATCATTACACCCGCGAGGAAAGGCCCCGTTCTTGTCAGGTACGCGACCCCGGGCGTGGTAATGACGCCAGCGAATTTGGTGGACACCCCGGCGCGCTCAAGGCCTCCGGCAACCTGGGCCGCGAGCCAAGGTCCGCTCTCCCGAGTATCCATGCCAATCAGGACCTCAGCGGAATGATCATGCGCATCGCGAGCGGCTGCCTCTTGCGCCCATGCTCCGAGTGCGACACCTAATGCGTGCGCTGTTCTGGCGTCAAGCGGTGGCTCACCGGCAACACCGCGAATGCCATCGGTTCCGAAAAGATGTCTCGGCAAGAATGCTCCCCACGATGAATCACCTGCTCCCCTATCTTATAGTCCTTTCGACAGAACTTGGCAAAGGAAGAGCAATGCAGAAGCTGAAACATTTCGAGAACAGCTTGACGAAGTAGAATCGATACTGGACAAGGGATGAACATTTCGGTCAAGAGCGAATATGCTCTGAAGGCTGTTTTCGATCTCGCTTCACAATATTTGGCCAAGCGCGAGAGTGGAGCGCAGATGCCCCCTATCAAAATCGCAGATATAGCCAGACGGCAGAGAATACCTCAGAAATTTCTTGAATTAATTCTTGCCGGATTGAAGCAAAGCGGGTTTGTGGATTCCCGCCGCGGCGCAGAAGGTGGATACCTGCTGGCCCGCCCGCCGGATTCGATTACTATCGGCGAGGTGCTAAGAACGGTAGAAAACGTGAAGGGAGGCTCTCGACCTCACGGCAACGATCCGTTCACTGAAATTTGGCACAGGGTTGATGCTGCGGTTTCCGACGTTCTCGACCAGACCACGTTCGCGGAAATCGCACGGACCTGGCACGAAAAGCACGCCCAATACGTGCCGAATTGGGAGATTTGACCGTGTTCTATCGAGACAACTCATTCAGCATTGGCCGCACACCGCTGGTGAAACTAAATCGTGTCGTGAATGGTGCCAAAGCGACTGTGCTCGCGAAAATTGAAGGCCGGAATCCGGCATTCTCTGTGAAAGACCGTATCGGATCGGCGATGATTTGGGATGCGGAAGAACGGGGTGCGCTGAAGCCCGGCAAGGAAATCGTGGAGCCCACCAGCGGAAACACCGGGATTGCGCTCGCGTATGTTGCTGCCGCGCGTGGTTATCCGATCACGCTCACTATGCCGGATACGATGTCGATGGAGCGTCGCAAAGTGCTGAAGATCTTGGGAGCGAACCTGATCTTGACCGAAGGAGCCACGGGCATGCAGGGCGCCATGGCAAAGGCGGAGGAGATACGGTTATCGGATCCAAACCGCTACTTCGTCCCGCAACAATTCAACAATCCTGCTAATCCGCGCATCCATTTTCGAACCACCGGGCCGGAGATCTGGGAAGACACCGAAGGCAGCGTAGACGTGCTGGTTTCCGGTGTTGGGACGGGCGGCACGATTACCGGGGTATCGCGTTACATGAAGCATGAGAAGCAACATCGCCTCTTATCAATCGCGGTCGAGCCCACTACGAGCGCTGTGATTACGCAAGCATTGAATCACGAAGAGCTCAGACCGGGACCGCACAAAATACAAGGAATTGGGGCTGGCTTTATTCCAGAGACGCTTGATCTGTCCATCGTAGACAGGGTTGAGCAAGTGACGAACGAGGAATCGATCGAAATGGCCCGTCGCCTCGCGAAAGAAGAAGGGCTGATCAGTGGGATATCGTGCGGAGCTGCGGTTGCTGCCGCTGCCCGGGTTGCGAGAGAGGCCGAAATGGCGGGTAAAACCATCGTCGTTGTTCTGCCTGACGCGGGCGAGCGGTATCTCAGTTCGGCAGTGTTTGAAGGCATGTTTGAATAATTCTGACGGTTCGGCGAGCTCGAAAAATTCAAAACGGGCGTAACTTCCGGTGGGCCGGAAGCGTTTTGAGTTACATCCCCGTGAACGACTGCGGGCGCTTAAGCAACCCCCCAACCCCCCAAAGGCGCCCGCGTCCTTTTTCCCGAAGCTGGAAGCTCTGCGTCCAGTGGGCAAACGGACGTTGCGCTACTGCGCGTGCAGATTGTATCTCCGCTTACAGTGCTCCGTGTCGCTGTTTGCGGAATGCTGCGCCCCAGATATAAATCGAGGTGCTCAAGGGCACGCATGTCATCCACATTGGTGGGATTCGTTTGCATACGAGCGAAATTCCGCAAAACTCTAACCGCTGGTGATTTAATGTGCCCGGCGGTCGAAGTTGGTGACGCGGCCAAGTGCCTTATGCTAATCGACGGAATGGTTTAGTGGGCAAGCGGCCTGACATTTTGGCCTACAGCTTTCCTTGGCCGGTGACGATAAGGAAACAGGTAAGGCCAAGTGTTATTTGTCCAGATCACTCTATTCATCGCTTCGGGCGCCGCGTTGGTAATCTATTTCAGATATCGCCGCAGCCGCAAGATGCCAAAGTTTTGAAATGCCGACGCCATATACGCGAACTATGTAAGGTTTGGTAGCGCTAAGGGGAATCGAACCCCTATTTGAGCCTTGAGAGGGCTCCGTCCTAACCCTTAGACGATAGCGCCATCCCTGTGGAGCAATCTTAAGTATAGCCAAGCCATGCTCCCGGTTGAGAACGCACGACGGTGCTCCGGGAGACGCACTGGAACACGTCAGAGAGCAGCCGGCATGGGCAGACTGCACTTTGCAAGCGCCTTCTCAATTAGCGCAACAGCTTCGCATTCCAGGACGGATTTCGCGATCGAGGTTTCAAGCACGAGCATGCTGCGCGCGCGTTCGAGCATCCTCTTTTCGCGGAATGAAAGCGGCTTGGCAAGTTGAATAATCAGGAGAGCTTTGAACACCTCCGCGATCTCAACCAGACTACCGCTCTTCATCTTATCCGAGTTTTCTTTGAAGCGATCTTTCCAATCTTGCGCAGCCGCGGCACAAGAGTGCCGGGCGACGGCCAGGTAGGCCAAAACGCGATTGATCTCACTGCATTTGGTGACCTTTCGCAGACCTACATCGCCCACATGCGAAAAGGGCACCATGACGGTCATACTGGTTGGGGAAAGGCGAAGAAGATAGAAGCGCTCTTGCTGAGCACCGAATGAACGAGAACTGATGTTCTCGACGGTGCCTATGCCGTGGTTGGGGTAAACCACTTTTTCGCCGACCTGGAATCCCATTCGCCGGACCTCTTCCCTGGGAAGACTCCCAGTTAAAGTATTAGAGCCAATCGAAATGGTAAACCGGTGTTAACGTTTCGTCAAGCAGAAAGTCATGCGACTCCTAGTAGTAATAGATGGTCTGTCTACGCGAGGCGATTGGTTCTTAGCATGCAACTGAGATCCGCTAGAGAATTTCGGCTGACCATGTCTCGAGGATCGATTTCACTTTTTGACAAAACTGATCCGCGAGAGCGCCGTCGATCAACCGGTGGTCGAACGTCAGAGCCAGGTGCGCTTGTGAACGGATTGCAATCGCATCGCTGTCAATCACAGCTGGCACTTTTTCAACCGCTCCCAAGCCAAGAATACCCACTTGAGGCTGGTTGATTACAGGAGTGGCAAAGATGCTGCCGAAACTACCGAAATTGGTAATAGAAAACGTGCCGCCCTGCACCTCTTCGGGCTTGAGTTGGCGTGAGCGCGCCCGCGTGGCGAGATCGACGATGGCGCGCTGCAATCCCGCAACGTTCTTCTCGTCGGCGTTGCGGATAATGGGCACGATGAGCCCGCCTTCGAGAGCGACTGCGATGCCGATATTGACATCGCGGAAATAGACGATGCTCTTGCCGTCAAGAGAAGCGTTAAAGATCGGGAATGCCCGAAGAGCTTCTGCCGCTGCGGCCGTGACGAAGGGCAGGAAAGTCAGCGAGAAGCCGTTACGAGCTTGAAATTCGGCCTTCGATCTTTCACGCAATTTGGCAATCTTGGTCATGTCAACGCGGTGCACAGTGGTCACGTGAGCTGAAGTGCGCTTGCTCATGATCATGTGCTCGGCAATCTTCTGTCGCATGTTGCTCATGGGCTCGGTCCGTGTCTTCGCGGACTCCGCTAGCGGCAAGGGTGGCGGGCCAGGTGGCTGCTCAACAGGAGCTTGTTGCGCTGGCGACGGCTGAGGTAAAGCGGGCACGCTGTAGGTTCGAGCGGCCTGCGAGGACATATACGCTTCGACGTCCTGTTTCGTGATCCGGCCGCCCGCGCCAGTTCCCCGGACGTGCGAAAGATCAATATTAAATTCGCGGGCCATTTTGCGCACGAGCGGAGATAGCGGGCCCTGTTGCTCAGTCCCACCCTCGCTTCCATCCGCCTGCTGCGTGGAGGTCGGCGGAGCTGCGGCAGCGCGTTGCTGTGCGGGCGCTTGCGGCGCGGGAGCTGGCTCATCCGCATACGGCCCTGCCGAGGTTGCAGTTGGAGCTGGTGGAGGAGCAGGTGCGGAGGTGCGCTGCTGTGGAAGGGTAGCGGATGGGCCTACGTCTACATCAGGCTTTGTCGCCCGTGCAGGCTTTACATCCTGTTTGGGAGCCTGCTCCTGTGTGGCCGTCGGTGCAGAACTGCCAACGCCGTCACCTTCGCCAATGCGAGCCACCACCGAATTAATTGCGACGGTTGCGCCCTCTTGAACCAAAACTTCACTTAATACTCCCGCGCTGGGGGATGGAATCTCGGTGTCTACTTTGTCGGTTGATATTTCGAACAGCGGTTCATCACGCTCCACCTTGTCGCCTGGCTTTTTCAGCCATCGCGTCAACGTTCCTTCTACGATGCTTTCGCCCATCTGGGGCATCACGACGTCTATCATCGGATCTCCTACACTTATTGATCTGCCATTGTCAGCTGGTAATCAAAAACGTTCGCGAATGAGGCGGCAATCGCGCGTTGTACCTCTTCCCGTGAGGCCTCATTGCCAAGGCTGCGAAGCGAGCAAACCGGCTTTGTCAGGCCGCACGGAACGATGTATTTGAAGTAACTCAGATCGGTGTCCACGTTGACGGCAAATCCATGCGAAGTGATCCAGCGGCTTATGTGTATCCCGATTGCGGCGATCTTTGCACCATCTACCCAAACGCCTTCGTAACCAGCCTCGGGGATACGTTCGCCGGCTATTCCAAAAACTGCGAGTGCGTCGATCAGCGACTGCTCAACGCCCTTGAAATAGGCGCGTACATCGCGCCTCCATTCTCGCAAATCAAGAATCGGATACCCCACGACCTGACCGGGACCATGATATGTTACATCGCCGCCGCGGTCGGCTTCAAAGAGGTCGATTCCCGTGCGCGAGAGAATCTCCTCGCTAGCGAGCACGTGCTCCGCTTTTGCATTGCGGCCGATGGTAACGACGTGAGAATGCTCGACAAAGAGCAGCGTGTCAACTCCGAGGCCCTGCTTCCGCTGCTCAACCAGGCGTTGCTGAATGTCGAACGCGTCCGAATAGCGCATGCGGCGAAGATCCACCATCTCAAGCGGTCTCATGATGCTGCTCCAGAACCCGTGGCCGCGCTTTCAATGCTTCATTTAAGTGTTAATCGCCAAACCATGGATGTTGTTAAAGGCCTCGCCTATCGCTTCGTAAAGCGTGGGGTGGGCATGTATAGCCGACATCATGCTGTCCACTGTCGCTTCCGACTCCATCGCGGTCACGGCTTCAGCAACCAGTTCAAATGCTTCCGGTCCGATGATGTGAACACCGAGAATTTCGCCGAAGCGGTCATCGGCAATGATCTTTACAAATCCCTCGTGTGAATCGAGGATTGTCGCCTTGCTGTTGGCCGCGAACGGGAACTTGCCTACTTTCACTTTGAAGCCCTGAGCGCGCGCCTGCGCTTCGGTGATACCGACACTGCCGATTCCGGGGTCCGTGTAAGTCGCGCCGGGAATGCGATTGCGGTTGATTGGACGGACAGGCTTGCCTGCGACGTGCCCTACCGCGATCATGCCCTCGGCTGTTGCAACGTGAGCAAGTTGCGGCGTTCCCGCTACGACGTCGCCAATCGCGTACAGATTCGGCTCGCCTGTGCGCTGGTACGCATCCACCGTAACGAAGCCGCGATCCAGTTGAACTCTGGTGTTCTCAATTCCGACGTTCTCTGTGTTCGGCTTGCGACCGACAGCCACGAGCAGCTTTTCAAACTCAAGCTCTTCTTTGTTGCCGTTGGCAAGCGTTGCGCTCAGACGGACGCTGTCCGCATTCTTGCGAATATTTTCCGCCTTTGCACCGGTCTCTATACGGATGCCGCTCTTCTTGAAATGCTTTTCAAGCTCCTTAGAGATCTCTTCATCTTCTACCGGTACGAGCCGCGGCAGCATTTCAAGGATCGTCACCTTTGATCCGAAGCGGTTGAAGATCGATGCAAACTCAACACCTACTGCCCCTGCGCCGATGATGCCGATCGTTTTCGGCACCGCTTTTATATCAAGGATCTCGACGTTAGTGAGGATCAGGTCTGGGTCCGGCTGCAGACGGGGCAGCATCCGCGCTTCTGAGCCGGTCGCGAGGATGATGTTCTTTGCTTCGATCGTTTGGTTCTTTTCCCCGCCTTTGACCTCGATGCCCCCCCCGCCGAGCAAACGCGCATATCCTTTCACCACGTCCACTTTGTTCTTGCGCATCAGGAACTCGACGCCTTTCGAGTGCTTCGTGACGATCTTGTTCTTTCGATCGAGTACCTGAGGAAAATTCAGCTGCGGATCTTTGCACTGGATGCCCTGCGCCTCGGGATGCTTGAAATGTTCCCAGACGTCGGCAGTGTGCAGAAGAGCTTTGGTTGGGATGCAGCCAACTAGCAGGCAGGTTCCGCCGAGTCTGGGCTGCCTCTCGATAAGCGCGGTTTTCAAACCATATTGACCGGCGCGCACTGCCGCCGAATATCCGCCTGGACCGCTGCCAATCACGGCGACATCGTAAGTCATTTGCATCTCAAGTTTAGCATTCCGCCCTTATTTTTCAGCGTCTTCGGGATAAGATTGAACATGCTGCGTTAAGTGCTGCGGGACCTCGAAACGGGTTCTTTCGAGTCCACGTATCATGGTTAGTGACTATGCGTTGCATTCTAGGCGCAGTGCTTCTGTGTTCATGCGCATTGGCGAATGCTGCAAAGCAGGACGCACGCGAGCCCGGGCCAAGAAAGCAGCCTGCGCCGGGTACTCTCCATTCAATCATCGTAAGGGGCAATCGTTTATATTCGTCCACCGACATTATCAAATTTTCGGACCTTAAGATCGGACAGCGCGTCACTGGCCCGATCATTGAGCAAGCCCGAACCAAGCTGCAATCGACTGAATTGTTCACCAATGTTTCGGATACATTCCGGTTTGTCGGCAATCCTCCCGATTACGACTTGACGATTGACGTTGCCGAGATCGATCAGCTTTTCCCGATGCGCTTCGAGCGGCTGGGTGTCTCCTCGAGCGCGGTGCAGCAGTACCTTCGCGATCATGTCGAACTCTACTCTGACCGTATCCCTGGCACGGAGAGCGTGCTTAAGCGATATGCAGCCGCTGTTCAGGAATTCGTAACGAAGACAGATCCGTCGATGAAGGTGAAAGCTCGCGTGTCGAACGACGATCCCAAGGAATTGGCTGTTCTATTTGCTCCCGATACGCCGCCGCCCACTATCTCGCAAGTGATCGTGACCGGCAACCAAGCTGTTGATATCGGTACGATATTACGCGCAGTGAACCAGGTAGCAATTGGTATTCCGTTGTCTGATACGCGACTCAAGTTGATTCTCGATGGCGCGATCAGGCCATTATATGCAGCCAAGGGCTACGCTGCGGTCACGTTTCCAAAGGTCGAGACCGAGCCCTCCAAAATCAACCGGGGAGTTGTCGTTAAGGTGCAGATCAAGGACGGGCCCGTCTTCAAATTCGGCGCACTTCGATTTCACGGTAGCGGCATCGACCAAGAGGAAATCCGTTCGAGCATTCCGTTCAAGCCGGGTCAACCTTTCAATGGACAACAGATCGACGTGTTTCGCCTCGATCTGGTTCACCGGATGAAGCGGCGGGGTCTTTTGGATGCTAGCGTCACGACCGAGACGCAGCCGGACGACACTAAGCGAGTTGTCGATGTGACATATAACGTTTCAGCTGGCGCTGTCTACAGCTTTCAGAAGTTGGATATTCAAGGGCTTGACATAGCGACAGAGCCCGTTGTCGCACGCCTTTGGGGTGAGAAACCTGGCAAGCCGTTTAACCCCGATTATCCGGATTTCTTTTTAAAACGGGTTCAAGAACAAGGACTGTTCGACAATCTTGCCGATACGAGATCGGAGTACACCGCCGATGGTGCATCGCACGGCGTGACTGTACACCTTTACTTCAAAGGCGGACAGTCGAAACAGGATAAGGAGAAAGAGAAGAAGGCGGAGGAAGAGCGGCGGCAGGGTGGTGATGGGACTTGGTCGCCTTACCCCCAATGATGTAGCACGCCCGCTGGGCGTCGGCTACACTCAAATTTCCTCTCCATGTCCGACACCCCCAAGGCGCCGCGCTCTGCACGCCTTATCGCAATTTATCCCGGGTCTTTCGATCCGCTCACGAATGGGCATTTAGACCTGATCACTCGTGGCTCGCGCCTATTCGATCAGCTAATCGTATCGATCCTCAGCAATCCACAAAAGCAGCCGCTATTTGAGCTGGGGGAGCGCGCTGAAATGATTCACGAAGCGACGGCAAAGCTTCCTAATATCGAGGTAGATTCGTTTACCGGATTGCTCGTCGATTATGCATCGCGGCGTGGGGCAAACGCGATTCTTCGTGGCATCCGGGCAATCTCCGATTACGAGGCGGAGCTTCAAATGGCGCTCATGAACCGTCGTATGCGGCCGGAAACCGAGACCATTTTCTTGATGTCAGGCGAAGAGTATTCGTTTATCAGCTCTCGGATGGTGAAGGAGATCATTACGCTCGGGGGCGATGTGTCCACGTTTGTGCCTGAAGCCGTTGCGAGCCGGGTGCGTGCAAAATTTCGCGGGAAAGGGTAAATTTGGCAGAAGGTAAATCCAACGTTATGCAAGTCATCACCGAGATCGCCGAACGGATATCGACCATCAGTGTCTCTTCAACGATGAAGGTCGCGGCGGACGCTGATCGCCTTCGTCGCGAGGGCGTCGATGTTGTCGATTTCGGCGCAGGCGAACCGGACTTTCCGACGCCGGACAACATCAAGCAGGCCGCTGTTCAGGCGCTCGCTTCCAATTTCACGAAGTACACAAACACCGCGGGGGTCCAGGAGCTTCGCCAAGCCATTTGCGAACGTCATCGGCTGGATTTCGGCACCGGCTACTCGGTCGCCGAATGCATGGTGACGGTCGGCGGTAAGCACGCCATTTTCAACCTAATTCAAGCATTGATCAATCCTGGGGACGAGGTGATCATTCCCGTCCCGTACTGGGTGACCTATAAGGATGTTGTGAATTACGCGGGCGGTGTCTGCGTATTTGTCGACGCCGATGAAACGACAGGTTTCGAAGTGAACGCCGCAATGATCGAGCGTCGGATCACACCCAGGACCAAGCTGGTCATCATCAATTCGCCTTCGAACCCCAGCGGCGCCGTGCTCTCACCGGAAAATTTCCGGAAGATTTTCGACCTCACTTCAAGGCTGGACATCTTTTTGTTGACTGATGAGTGCTACTGCCACTTCTTATACGATGATGATCCCTTTTCGATAGCGGCAGTACCCGGCGCGAGGGAGAAGGTCTTAGTTGCGGGATCGCTCTCGAAGACTTATGCGATGACGGGCTGGCGCATCGGTTTTGCTCTTGCACCTGCGGCGATCATCAACGCGATGACAAAATTGCAGAGCCATAGTACGTCGAACCCCACTTCAATCGCGCAAAAAGCGGCCATAGAAGCGATGCTCGGACCGCAGGATTCTGTTCCCCAAATGCTGGCCGAGTACCGCCATCGCCGCGATTTTGTCGTAAGTCGATTACGTCAAATTCCGGGCGTTTCGATCGCCACGCCCAAGGGCGCCTTCTATGCTTATCCGAATATCAGTGTTGCTTACAGAGTTGGCACAACCAAAAATAGCCTTGACTTTGCGGCTCAGTTGCTCGAACAGGCACACGTTGCCGTAGTTCCAGGTGAGGCGTTTGGCACGAAGGATCACGTGCGCATTTCCTATGCAACTTCAATGCATGAGCTGGAGCGAGGCTTAGATCGCATCCACAAATTCATCGAGGAATAACGGCTGTACGTTCCGGGAACCCAGTTACTCACGCATTCATTGGCGCCCACCGGCTCGGTCTGATCTCCGACACGCATGGATTGATGAGGCCGGAGGCCTTAGGCGCGCTACGTAGCTCGGACTTGATCATCCATGCTGGTGATGTCGGAGATCTCAGCATTCTCGAAGGGCTAAAGCGGATCGCTCCAACTATCGCAATCAGGGGCAAAGTCGATGACAAGCTCTGGCCGTTACCCGCGACTGCATTCTTCGAAGCAGGTCCGGCATTGATTTACATTGTTCACGACGTGAATGATCTCGATATCGATCCTGCTGCTGTGGGAGTTCAGATTGTGGTGAGTGGTCATTCTCACAGAGCATCGCAAACGGAACGCGCCGGCGTACTTTACATCAATCCAGGAAGTGCTGGCCCTCGACGTTTCCGGTTACCGGTGAGCATTGCAAAGCTGGACCTGGCAAAGCGCCCGTGGTCGACCGCATTTATTGAGCTCAAGATCTAGCATTTCGCACTCATGCATGTGATTGGACTACCCCGCTGCAGGTTCCTAGACCGATCCTCGCGAAACCTTCCCGCACGCTGTAGCCCTTAAAAGTCACTTCGTCGCCGTCTTCAAGGAAACTGTGCTTCTCCCCGCTCGGAAGCTGGAGCGGTTCAGTTCCTCGCCACGTGCGCTCGAGTAAGCAACCCTGATTATCTTTCTCTGGGCCTGATACTGTTCCACTCGCGATCAAATCACCCGGTCGCAGCGGGCAGCCATTGGATGCATGATGCGCGACCATCTGGGCTAGTGTCCAATACAGATCTCTGAAATGGCCGCGGCTGATCAGTACTGGCTCAGTCATGACCGCAGAACGCAGCCAAACCTCAAGAGTAATCTCGAACGAACTAGGTTGGTCTGTCTGTAGATACGGCAGCACAGGAACGTCGTGCTCCGTTGAAGGAACGCGAAAGGGCTCGAGCGCTTCGAGCGTAACCAGCCAGGGAGAAATCGTCGTCGCGAAATTCTTGGCCAAAAATGGCCCGAGCGGCTGGTACTCCCATCGCTGAATGTCCCGCGCAGACCAGTCGTTCAGTAAGCAAACGCCTGCGATATGCTGTTCGGCTTCACCAATCGAGATTGATTCGCCCATCGCGTTCCCGGGCCCTAGAAAAGCGCCCAGCTCCAGTTCGTAATCCAGCTCTTTGGAACGTCCGAACTGGCCTTCGCCCAGTTGCCCTTGCGGCCGCCGAACGGGAGTTCCGTTAATAACTATTGATGAAGAACGGCCATGATATGCGATCGGCACATGCTTATAGTTCGGCAGAAGCGGGTCATCGGGCCGGAACATGCCGCCAACGTTTTGCGCGTGGTGAATGGAGGCGTAGAAATCCGTGTAGTCGCCGATCGCTGCGGGGATTATCATCTCGCATTCGGATTGCTTTATCAGATCCCGTTTGGAAGAGCCTTTCGCGAGAACTCTGCTTAGCCGAAGCCGCAACTCGCGTCGCTGTGGCGCGGGCAGGCTCATGTATCCGTTCAAAGTGTCACCGCTAAGCCACTCGCCCACGTTGAGAACGAAATCTCCAATGGCAACTCCGAGGCGAGGGCGCGAATCCGTCGCCGTTTGAAACACGCCTAGCGGCAGGTTTTGAATTGGGAAATCGCAGTCCTCACGGTTTGCCGATTCAACCCAGCTTTTTAGTTTCGGATCGTGTGTTTCATCGATCATAACCATCCGAGTGCTCGCATATCTTCAATCGGCTCCTCGAATGAACACGATCCGAATGAATGCACAAAACTGTTACGCGCCTCGGCAACTTCATCGCTCGATAGCGACAGCTCGCGCCAATGCGCTCGATCATCAAATCGAAATGCTGACGCATCCGTTTCGGCCAGAATAGGGCGTATCTGGCGTTCACCATGCCAGGCGAAAGCTGCTGCTAGAAAAACATTGATGAAGCCATGCATCATTGCGAAACAGGCGTCGGGTTCGTAGGTAAGCCGATGGAGTTGTCGAACGGGATGATGTAATCCTGCTGTAGCCTTGAAGGGCAGTCGCCGCTCTGCGCAAGCGATCACGTAGCTCGCCACGGCCTCGACAGAAGGAATCGCGTCGGGCGTGATGCCGCCGGACCGAATTTTGGCAAATGATCGCGCTTTCTTCACTTCATCAAGCTGCTCAATCCAGGCTTCGCAGTAAGTTGGCTTTGATGTCGAAATGATCTTTTTGGATTCGATCGCGGCGGCGCGAGGATGATCTGCATCGCTCAAAACAGTGAAACACCCGTCAAGATCGGCGGGTGCCTCGTCAATCTGCGGGGCGGATATAACGAACCGGCCCAGCATCCAGGCGTGCTCGTCACTCCGATATCTTCTGTAATTGGCGATCGCACCCTCGCGCGTGAGTGAGGCCGGTAGGAACATGCCCGCATAATCGATCAGACTCCCAAGTAGCGCGCGCAAGCTGGGAGCTACGGTTCCAACCACGACAGATAATAATCCTTGTCTTCAACTCCGGAAGCTTCGTCGCTGACATACAACCCGCGAAACGTGTCAATCATTACCGCGAGCTCGTTCGTTTGCTTCTGGCCAATCGAAGCTTCCGTGCGGCCGGGCTGCGGACCGTGAGCGAGTCCGTCAGGATGCAGCGTGATTGAACCATAGTCAATTCCTCTGCGGCTCATGAATTCTGAGTTCGCATAATAGAGCACTTCGTCAGACATAACGTTCGAGTGATTGTACGGCGCCGGGACCGACTCCGGGTCGAAATCATAAGGCCGCGGGCAGAACGAACACACCACGAACCCGTCACCCTCGAACATCTGATGAGTAGGCGGCGGAAGGTGAAATCGCCCCACTCTGGGTTCAAAATTGTGAATGTTGATCGCCCAGGGGTAGTAATAACCGTCCCACCCCACCACGTCAAAAGGATGATACGCAAGCATCATCTCCGTAAGAGTGTTTGCTTTTTTCACGATGAGCCGGAACTCGCCCTTTTCGTCGTGCGTTTCGAGATTCTGGGGACATCGGATGTCGCGCTCCGAGTATGGGGCGGACTCAGTCAGCTGACCGAACTCGTTTCGGTATCGTTTCGGCGTGCGAACGTAACCAGCACTTTCGATAATGAGCAATACTCGTTCTTCCGACCTGAAGCGATATCGATGAAGAATGCCTCGCGAGATGACGAGGTAGTCTCCCGGGCCGAATTGAATACTGCCAAACGGCGATTCAAGAACGCCATCCCCCTCGCTCACGTACACGATCTCATCGCCCTGCGCGTTTCGGTAGAACTGAGATACTTCGTTGGCTGGACGAACGATGGACATCGAAACATCGTTATTGAAGACCACAGGAATGCGGTCGAGGATCGCGTCACCGGTTTTCGTTAGTTCCTTTGTACGGAAATGCCGGTGGCGCAGCGGCTCACAGGGCGCGGGATCCCACTGAATCTCTTTCAACGTGTGCAGAGCGCGAATGGCGGTCGGCCGTTCAACGTGGTACAGCAGGGAGGAAGGGCCGACGAACCCCATATTCCCCATCAGCTCTTCCGCGTATAGATCGCCCGAAGGCTTTCGGAAAACTTTGTGCCTTTTGGACGGTATTTCTCCCAGTCGATGATAAACCGGCATGTAAACCTCCTATACAGTGAGCTTGCGGATCTGGTCGATCGCGCTCGGATTTTCGAGCGACATCAGGTCGCCAGGATCTTGGTGCAGATAAGCGGCGCGGATAACACGCCGGACGATTTTGCCGTTTCTGGTTTTGGGCAGAGCAGATACAAAATGGATGCGTTCCGGTCTAAGCGGTTTCCCAAGCTCGCTAGCGACGTGATCCTGAAGTTTGGCGGCAAGCCCGTCGCTCTCTCGCACCACGCAGAGTCCCACAATCGCGGTTCCCTTCTTCTCATCGGGAATACCGATCACGGCTGCCTCAATTACGTCTGAGTGGGCCGTCAGAATCGACTCTACTTCCGCTGGCCCCACCCGCTTTCCACTTACTTTCAGAGTGTCGTCACTGCGGCCGAGAATAAACCAGTGGCCGTCCGCATCTCTTTCCACCCAGTCTCCATGGATCCACAATCCCGGAACACGCTCCCAATATGCCTTCAGATAGCGATCGGCATCATTCCAGAATCCGCGTGCTTGACCGATCCATGGACAGCGAATCGCAAGTTCCCCGACACCATTCTGAACTGAGTTACCTGCGTCATCCACCACATCTGCAGCAATGCCGAGGCAGGGCGCTGCGAATCCGCAAGGCTTGATCGGGGCTAGCGGGTGATTAGACAGAATGCCACCCGAAATCTCAGTTCCGCCCGAATAATTCATGATCGGAATTCGGTTTCTACCCGCTTTCTTGAATAACCACCACCATGATGCGGGGTCCCATGGCTCGCCCGTAGACCCGAAAGCACGAAGTGCAGAAAGATCGTGATCGCTAATTTGCGGGTCTCCGTATTCAGCCAATTTGCGGATGAGAGATGGTGAGATACCAAGCACGTTCAGACGATGGCGCGCGCTAAAGCTCCACAATCGATCCGGAGCGGGACGGTCCGCTGCGCCGTCATACAGCACAATTGTGCCGCCAAGAATGAGCGTGCCGTAGATCAGCCACGGTCCCATCATCCAACCAAGATCGGTAATCCAGGAGATGCGATCACCTGCACCGATATCCATGTGGAAGGCGATATCCTGCGCCGCTTTGACCGGAAAGCCGCAGTGCGTATGAACGATACCCTTAGGCTCTCCAGTCGTGCCAGAAGAAAAAATGATAATCAATGGATCTTCAGCAGCTGTTCTTTCGTAATCCGCCTTTCTAAATTCGAGCAACTTGCTCCAGGGGAATGTGCCAGCTTCGGACGTGTTCGCAGCGGAGACAACAATCAACGTCTTGACTCCTGGACAACGGGCTAATGCTGTCTTCGCGGTCTCTAGCATGTCCACCCGCTTCCCGGCACGGCGGAAACTCTTTGACGCGATTAATACTCTCGCATCGGTATGGTTCAAGCGTGTTTCAATGGCGGCCGGCCCGTATCCGGAGAACAGCGGCACTGCAATTGCGCCGATTCGTCCCAAACCCAAAAGAGCCACGACAGTCTCGGGCACCATCGGCATGTAGATTCCGACGGTATCGCCTTTCTCGATTCCCAATGCGCTGAGCCCTTCGGCAACTCGTGCGACCTGCTCTCGCAATTCGCCGAAGGTGAGTTGCCGGACGGCTCCTTCTTCGCCTTCCCAGATCACGGCAGTCCGGCTGCCATCGTGGCTCAGGCAGCTCTCTGTGATGTTCAGCTTTCCATTTACACACCAACGTGGCCATTCCGGACCGCCCGACAAATCGAGAACGGAGCTATAAGGTTCGTCAAACCTGATATTCAAAAATTTCAGCAGCTGCTCGGTGAACCATGGCACATCGCTGATTGAGCGCCGATGTAATTCCGTAAAATCCCGTGAAGAGGTTGAGCGCAATAACTTGGCGAGCTGAGCGCGTTCTACAATTTCCGGCGTTGGGAACCAGGCAAACTCGCTCACTTCAGCACCTTGCTCTTTTCAAGTAAGAATCCATTTCGGCGGACGCCTGAACCCGCTCCCCAAACATCTCTTCCGAGCGCATTCAGCTGGCCCCGTGTGATATCAGCCACAACAGCCTCGTGCGCGGCGACGGCGTCTCGCTTTCGAATGGCGTCGACGATTGGTTTCAATAGATGTTCTATTTCGCCTGGCACTTCCTTTGCGCCTTGGGCTGCTAAATAGACCAACCGAGTTGAACGCTCCAGCACGCCTCGCAGTAACGTCTCGAACTCGCTGTTATGAGTCATGTGCGCAATCGCGAGGTGGAATTTCTGGTTCGATTCGATGAACGCGTCTAACCCGCGCGTGGTCCGGGCCGCCCTAAGTGCCTGTTTATAGATTGCCTCAAGGCGTGCTACTTCGGCGGGCTCGGATCGAAGCGCTGCGAGCTCAGCGGCAATTCCCTCCAGGACGATGCGGGTTTCAAGGAGATCTCGAACGGCGCGAAAGCTGAGTTCAGGCACGAAGTAGCCTCGGCGTGGCACTACTTCCAGCAGTTGTTCGTTGTGCAGCCGATTACAGGCCTCGCGGAATGGAGTGCGCCCGATTCCGCAATCAGCGAGTATGTCCGTTTCATTCAGAAAGCTTCCTTCCGAGAATTCGCCGTGCAGAATTCCGTGCTTGACCACCCGGTACGCGTGTTCGACAAGAGTGCCGCTTCGACGCTCTTTCGTCTTTGGGCGGGGCATATTATGGACAACTCATTTCAAAAGAGCTAATATACTATCAGTATATTGTCAATCGACAGGCTATATCCAGTTGATTCATCCGCAATATCTAGTTCCTCCACACATTTTGGCCTTACGGCCGTATGAACCTGGCCTGAGCGCCGAAGAAGTAAAGGAACGGTTCGGCGTAGATCGAGCCGTAAAACTCGCCTCGAATGAGAATCCGCTTGGTGTGTCACCGCTCGCCGTTGAAAGTGCCCGGCGCGCCCTGGCCGATATGTTTCGCTACCCGGACGGAGGACTCGCGCTGCGCCGCAAACTGGCCGAACGCTTCAATTTGAAGATCGAAAATGTGATAGCGGGAGCCGGTAGCGAGGGCATTATGGCCAACATAGTCAGAACGTTCCTCTGCGATGAGGATGAAGTTCTTACAACCGATGCGGCTTTTTCTGGATTCCAGGTTTTGGCCCGCAGCCGTGGAGTCGCATACCGGACCGTGCCTTATCGGGACTGGCACTATGATTTAGCGAAAATGTCTGACGCGATCACGGAACGGACGAAGCTGGTTTATCTCGCCAATCCAAACAATCCGACGGGTACATTTTTTACCCGCCAGGAATTTGAGAATTTCCACAAACGTGTTCCCGAGCGCGTCCTGATCATCCTCGACGAAGCCTATTTCGAATTTGCGATGCGGGAGCCGTCATATCCGGACTCGATGCAGTACCGGTTCGATAACGTCATCACTCTTCGAACGTTCTCCAAAATTTACGGCCTGGCAGGCGCTCGCGTTGGATATGGTTTTGCGCACCAGGACTTGATATCCGTCCTGCTTAAAATCAAGCTACCCTTCGAGCCAAGTGGAATCGGAGAAGCGGCCGCCTTGGGCGCCCTAGAAGATCGCGAGTTCATGGAGAAGTCGATCGAGAACACGACGCGCGGGCTCACGGTCTTAAGTCACGCTTTTCAAGCACTGGGTTTTACGGTGGTGCCCTCGGTGGCCAACTTCATCATGGTCGTATTTGACACCGAGAACCTGGCTCAGCAGTTGTTTGAGGGCCTTTTGCGTCAAGGCGTCATCGTTCGTCCCTTGAAAGCCACTGGTCTTCCCAACTGCATTCGCGTGTCGGTCGGCACGAAAGCCGAAAATGAGATATGTGCCAAGGCGCTTACGCCCGTGAGCGCTGAACTGGAGGTCAATCTTCATGCCACAACTCACTGAACGATCTGAAGAAGTACCCGCTACTCAAAACGATTTCCTTCCGATCCACGGAACCGATCACGTCGAGTTTTATGTTGGAAATGCCAAACAGGTGGCGTATTTCTATCGAGCCGCTATGGGCTTCGGCATCGTCGCGTATCGTGGCCCGGAGACGGGCACGCGAGACCGCGTCTCATACGTTCTTCAGCAAAATAAAATTCGATTCGTACTGACAACGCCTTTGCTGCCTTCGGGTGAAATTGCCGATCACATTCTTCGCCACGGCGATGGCGTGAAGTCCATAGCGCTTTGGGTCGATGATGCTCAATCTGCATGGAAAGAGACGATGGCTCGCGGCGCCCATGGCGTTGAAGCTCCTTTCACAATTCAGGACAATCACGGCCAGGCGCGGCTCTCCTCGATCGCGCTCTACGGCGACACAATTCACACGTTTGTGGAACGTGGCGACTATCGGGGCGCGTTTCTGCCCGGCTTCATCGAGGTGCCAGGACCTGACAGCATCGCGCGTCCGGCTGGCCTCATGCATATCGATCACATAGTCGGGAACGTTGGCTGGGGCCAGATGAATGCCTGGGTTGATTTTTACGAATGCGTGATGGGCTTCCGCATGTTCAAACACTTCGATGACGCAGACATCTCGACTGAATACTCAGCTTTGATGTCTAAAGTGATGACGAGCGGCAATGAGCGTATCCGGTTTCCCATCAATGAGCCGGCAGAAGGCCGCCGCAAATCGCAGATTGAAGAGTACCTCGATTACTATGGCGGTCCTGGGGTGCAGCACATTGCGATGGCGACCCACGACATCATTGCGTCTGTCACTCAACTGCGCGTGCAAGGCGTCGAGTTTCTTTCGATCCCGACAACTTATTATGAGGATCTGACGGCGCGAGTCGGTCGCATCGATGAGCCGATTGAAGAACTGGCGCATCTCGGGATCCTGGCTGATCGCGATGATGAAGGTTACATGCTTCAGATTTTTACGAAACCGGTGCAAGACCGCCCGACGCTGTTCTATGAGATCATTCAGCGAAAAGGCAGCCGCAGCTTCGGTAAAGGTAATTTCAGAGCTCTTTTCGAAGCGATTGAACGCGAACAAGGGCGGCGCGGCAACTTATAAGGCTGTGCGTCGTCTTCATGAACCGATCAATAACGCACTTCAGTTAAAAAACGCGTGCTCCTTCAACTCTCCTTTGCGGGAAACTTCTGACCCCTATACGAGTCTTATTAGCGACAGAGTAAAGCAGTTGAAAACGAACGGAGGAGGAATGCCTAAAATCAACACTTTGCTGGCTTCGGTCGTGCTTGCGACGGGTCTTTCCTTGGCGTTTGGCCAGGAACCCGACAACACGAAGATGAATAAACAGGAGCAGCCAACGGCTGATCAAGCCAAGAACAACAAAGGCGATCTGAAGTTACAAAGGCAAATTAGGCGTGAGATCGTGAAAGATAAGTCACTCTCGACCTACGCGCACAACATAAAAGTCATTGCACGCGACGGCAAGGTAACTCTTAGCGGGCCGGTCAAGTCGGACGCCGAGAAAACGGCGATCGAGCAGAAAGCCACCGAGATCGCGGGTGCAGGCAACGTGACAAATGAGATGACAGTAAAGGAATCAGGAGGACAGTAAGAACATGGCAGGAAAAAACACAGCAGTGTACGGTATTTACGCCAACCGGGGGATGGCGGAGAGCGCGGTGGACCGGCTGATAGCGCAAGGTTTCCGCAACGAAGATATCTCGGTGATGCTGCAGGACAATGTCGGCACTAAAGACTTCGCGCACGAGAAAAATACCAAAGCGCCTGAAGGGACGGCAACGGGGGCCGCTGCCGGTGCGACAGTTGGTGGCACGTTAGGATTATTGGCTGGTATCGGCGCTCTGGCCATCCCAGGGCTTGGACCTTTCATTGCCGCTGGTCCGATTATGGCTACTCTGGCTGGTATCGGCTCCGGTGGACTCGTCGGAGGCGTAGTCGGCGCACTGGTAGGCATGGGGATACCTGAGTACGAAGCGAAGCGCTACGAAGGCCGGATCAAAGAAGGCGGCGTTCTTCTTTCCGTTCATTGCGACAACAGTGATTGGGTTGGGAAAGCGAAAAACTTTCTAAAGGAAACCGGGGCGGAGGACGTGTCTTCAACTGGCGAAGCGTCAGCGGATTTTGCGAAGACCGATAAGCCAGTCACCAGGGGAACGACTTACTGAAAGCAGTAACTTCGAAACGAGAAAACACCCGGTCCCGTCGACAGGCGGACCGGGTGTTTTTTTCTAGGGAAGCATTTTCCCTCCAGTGACGTCGAAGACCGCGCCGGTGATAAACCGCGATTCGTCTGAGGCAAGGAAAACGTACGTCGGCGACAGTTCAGCGGGTTGAGCGGGCCGCTCCTGCGGATTAGTCTTTCCGAACTCCTTAACCTTTTCTTCAGGCATCGTTGACGAGATCAGCGGTGTCCACACTGGACCTGGCGCCACAGCGTTGACCCGTATTCCTTGTTTAATTGCCAAGCCCGAAAGAGCTTTAGTGAAGGTGACAATCGCGCCCTTGGTGCTCGCATAAGCTAGCAAGTTGGGACTCGGCTGATACGCCTGCACGGAAGCAGTGTTTAAGATCGTGCTACCTTCTCTCATTCGCGGCAGGGCGGCCCGGCAGAGATAAAACATCGCATGAATATTGGTTCGGAACGTCTTATCCCACTCTTCTGGGGTAAGCTCCTCGATAGAATCGTGCGTCATCTGAAAGGCGGCATTGTTGACGAGAATGTCCAGTCCGCCGAGCTCATCGAACGCTCGATTCACTAGTTCCTCGCAATGCTTAGCGTCCTCGATGCTGCCGCCTGCCGTGATCGCTTTTCTTCCCGCATCTTGAACGAGCCGCGCGGTCTCCCGGGCGTCCTCGTCCTCGTTTAGATAAGAGATCAACACGTCGGCGCCTTCGCGTGCGAAAGCGAGAGCGACCGCCCGGCCAATTCCGCTGTCTCCCCCGGTAATCAACGCCTTCCGGTCTTTTAAGCGCCCGGATCCCTTATATGTTCGCTCGCCATGGTCCGGCTTCTCCCGCATGTCTTTCTCAAGACCGGGAGGTGCTTGTTTTGGCTCTTTAAATGGAGGCTTAGGCCCTTGCTTCCTTGGATCTGTAATTTGCGATTCGTGCTCTTTCGCTCCGACGCTCATGTAATGCTCCTCTCATCTTGGGATGGAGCGCGCGTGATTACGTTTCGTCGCCTCGTAATGAAGCGAGGCGTTTACAAGCTGGCCGGCACGTATACGCGATCCGCCGATGCAACGTCCGCATCTTTTTCCACGACGCGCACTTTGACTGGTTGCAAAGCGGACTTGCGCTCCGGGCGTGCCAGGAACGAGAGAAGAAATTGATGCTTCTGCTTTTCGAGGATCTCATTGAGAAAGGGTTGAAACGAAACTGGCGATCCGAAGCCCGTGAAGTAAGACTCACCACCCGTTTCATCCGACAGCTGCGCGAGAAAGTTCTGCCCCCAGTTCGCTCTCCAGAAGCTATGGCCGTAATGTCCAATCCCTGGAGTATAAATCGTATACACGACCACTCCCGCCGTCTGAGCGTCCCGGATACCTTTATTGACGTAGGGATTATCAGAAGTAAAGCCCCCACCCAGCCCTTCAATGCCGCTGCTCATCATAATCACTTCGCGGCGCGCCGCTCCAGTCTTGGGCCAGTTGCTAATGGCGTTCGATAACGAGTCGTACGGACTCACGTCCGCTCCACCCGGTCCCATTACGACGCGTATTGCATCTGCGGCAGCAGCGTGGTCGGCAGTGAAATCTTTCGTCAGCTGGCTCGTACCATTTCGCATGTATCCGACCGCAGCCTCCGTCGTCGCAGGCAAGGAATTCACGAACTGCTTCAGCGCGCCGATCTCCGTATTTATGCTCGAACTGGCGGAGTCATCGAGCAGGAGCAATAGCTGCATACCTGCGTGCTCGCCCTCCAGCGGCATTAATCCGGTAACCGGTCGTTTGTCTTTCCCTTCTGACACTGTCAGGTCCTGCTGCTCAATTGGCGGGACGTTCTTGCCACGTTTCGGCTCAACCGTTACTACCATGCTGACGGGCACACCTGGCGGCGGCTGTTGTGCAAGCAGTAGGGGTACGGCGGCTGCGGCGAGGCAGACAGCTCCAATGGCCGTAAGAATCTTTCTAGTTTTCCGCATATGTACTGTGAATTGGGCTAGAGCAGCGCAGCGGTCGGTGCTTGGCCGACTGCAATCCTGCTCTTTCTTTTAGACGAACTGATTCGCTCAACAGATGCATTTACGTGAGCTTCGAATTCCCGCGCCCTCACAGCAGCAGTGTGGAAACGGAGAGTACGTCGGCGAGCGCGTTGGGCGACATCGAGGCGCTGTTCATCTGGAATTCTTAGATAACAAGCCAAATCCGCGTCACTACGAACGGGGAGTATTTCTGAATACGGCTCGTAAAAGCTCTGCAGCCCGGGCCACTCGTCGCTGAGGATTGGGATGCCGCATGCCCCGGCCTCAAAAAGCCGAACGCTGGGCGAGTATCCGCTGCGAATCATATCCCGGCGCGTCAAGTTCAGAGTGAATTTTTGTGAATTGTAGAACTGCCGATGCTCGCTTGCTGGCAGGTGCTCGATTCGTTCCACATTGGGCGGCCAAATTAGGGTGTCGGGATATTGCGGGCCAGCCACGACAAAGTGCCCATCCGGATGTTTCCTTGCGGCATTCAGCAAAAGATTTTCCAACGCAGCTTGCCGATCCGCAGCGTAGGTCCCGAGATAGGCAATGTTCCATCGAGTCGGCTCAGATTGTGGGTAATAAAGCGCCGGATCTACGGAACAGTACAGAGCTCTGGCACATCGGGAGCCAAGCCTGCGCTCGATGAAGTCAAGTGTCGGACCGCCCGTAAATGACAGATACAAATCGTACCTGGAGCACAGCTCAGGCGAAAGATATTCACACTGGCCGCTCTCCAGATTCGAAAGAGTAACTGGCGTATCAATGTCATAGAAAGCCGTCAGATTTTTCGCTGTAGTCGTGACCCATTCGCCCACGGCAATCCCGTCGGGAACGTACGATCCGACAACCACGACATCGGCTGTTCGGACGAGGGCGGTGAATCGGTCCTTCAGTTCTTCAAGGCTGCTATAAAGCGCAAGTGTGCAATATGGCAGTTCCTCGAACTCGCGATGGGAGGCATACCAGGGCACGTCCCGTTCGAGAAAAGTGGCGGAGTACCCGCGTTTTGAAAGCTCTTTAAGCAAGCCGCGATAGGTGGTCGCATGGCCGTTACCCCAGCTTGAAGTGATCGAGAGGCCGAGAAATACACAATTCATTCTGGCCCTCTCATGCCGGCATCTCCACCGCCATTTGGGGGTTGGATGAGACAAACTGCCGCAAGATGGATTCAACCAGAACCCCGCGCCGCACATAGGTATGCTCAGCGAGAACTCTTTTTAGGGCCGCCTTTCCAATGGAGCGGGCGCGTTCGGCATTTAATTGCTGAACGATTTGGGCCACATCAGCTCCGGAATGAGCAACCAGGATTTCCTTTCCGGGCTGCAGGAAAGCTTCAATGCCTTCCCAGGCATCCGTTATCAGACAAGCCGCGGCCCCGGCTGCTTCAAATACTCGAGTCGCCGGAGAAAAGCCGTAGCGAGCCATGCTGTCGCGACTTATATTCAAGATCATTCGAGCGGAGCAATTGAACGCGTTGTGATCCGTCGTGTAAACGTGGCCCACGTACGACACGTTGGGTGGAAGCGGCTTGTCCGACCATCCGCTGCCTCCAAGAAGAAACCGTTGCGCGGGAGCAGCAGACGCCGGCCTTAGAAAGAAATCCTCAACACGAGCCTCGCGGTCCGGCAACCTGTTTCCAAGAAATGAAAGATCGCACACAAAACGTGTATCCGGTGAGACCGGGAAATGGACATCGGGATCGAACGCGTTGTAAATAGCGAGGCATTCGCGGGCTCCCGCAGCGCGGTAGTCATCCATGACGCGCTTGCCGCCACCGTAGGTAAGGACAACGTCGTACTGCGGCAGTGCTTCATGGAACGGATCGTCTGAATGTGAGGCAAGGCGTTCCAGCGTGGCCGGCGCATCCACGTCCCAGAAGATCTTACACGCCGATCTGGGCATTGCAGCAACGCGAGCTTCGAGATACTCATCGAGTACTCCTACGCCGCTTGCTTTCACGATTACATCGAAGCGAGCAGAAGCAGCAAGATGCCGATCCACCTCGTCCCTGTTATCCGCGTCATAAACGACAATGCGGGCCCATTCCGGATCTTCAATGTCCCGGTGCTGTTGGCGATTGTACGCGTCAGGCTCAAAGAAGGTAATCTCGTGCCCTCGTTGAGCAAGCGCCCGCAATATGCCGCGGTAGTAAGTGGCAGCCCCGTTCCAGTAAGCAGAAACGAGACTCGAACCCCAGAACGCAATTCTCAACGTGTAACCTCCATGATGGAGGAAAATTCCTTTGAGGAACGCACAGGCTTCATTGCCCGATAGATGCTTAGCAACTCATCAACGCGGTGTGCGCACGTGTGGTGTTTCCGAATTGTTTCCAGTCCGCTCGCCGCGAGGCTTTGCGCAAGAGACGAATCGTTGAGCACGCTTTTTACATAGTCCTGCATCTCAGATCCGTTTCGGGCAATGAGAAAATCCTGCCCAACACGGAATAGCCCTTCGGTGTCTTGCCAAGGCGCAGAGATCAGCGGAATGCCGCAGGCGAGCGCCTCAAACGGGCGAATTGTTGGGATGCCGGGCAATGCCTGCGTGTAGGGGCGTCGCGGAACGTGAATGGTGGCGCTGAACCTGGAAAAAATTTCAGGAACCTTGAAGTTCGGCAGCCAGCCGCCGTACACAATCGAAGCCGCTTCGAGCTCCCAAAGCGCAGACTCTGGATATCGAACACCGTATGCATGAGCCTTCAACCGCGAAGAAGCAACCGGATTGATGAAATATTCACGCAATTCTTCGGAACGTTCTTCATCTCCCCAGTTTCCAATCCATACGACATCGCCGAGTGTGCGGTCATTCTTGCGTGGATAGAACGTGCGAACATCCGCTGCTTCGTGCCAAACGTATACCTGCTTTCCCCAGCCATGCCGTTCATACGCCTCCTTCAACGAACCACCGTACGCGAGAATGCCGTGGTATGCGGTGAGATCGAAGCGGGCAAGCTCGTGCGCAGCGGTAACCGCCCGGTGATGCGTGTCATGGAACAGGAGCCGAATACCGGGGTTACGCCTGGCGTAGTCACCGACCGCGGCAATTAAACGTGGATCATTCCATTCGTGCACGAGGGCGAGGTCTACGTTGTCGAGCCATTCTTCAATTGAGAGACGATCGAGCGAGTACGTCGTGCTCGACAGATTCGGGAATGCCCGATGAAAGTCGTCGATTGCACCCGGTCCGGCATCCCGCAGCAGGTTCACCCGGGTCCAACTATCTTGAGGTTCAAAAATTCGAATCTCGTGGCCGCGGGCCTTGAGTTCGGAAGCGATCCCACGGAGGAAGTGTGCATTCCCGTGGTTCCAGTCCGAGAGTAGCGACTGGTAGAACAGGGCGATGCGCGTCTTCACGCAGCCACTCCGGCACTCGATCTCACGAGCGAATCGTAAACTTCCCGATATTGTGTTACAGACGAGCTTGTCCGGTATTTCATTGATTGAGAATGAGCGAGGTCACCTAGGCTCTCGCGCTCGCAGCGATTACGACCGAGCCGGTTGAGTTCTCGTACCCAAAGCTCCGGTTCGCGAGGGTTGATGAATACCGCTGCGCCATCCCAGAGTTCTCGCAAACTCGGTATATCCGACAAGACCAGACAGCAGCCCGCTCGCGCCGCTTCGAGAACCGACAAGCCAAAAGGCTCGTATAGCGCTGGATGCGCGAAAATACTCGCTACGCTCATGTGCTTCATCAATTCTGGATGGAGCACACGTCCCAAAAAAGAAGCAAACTGACCGGTGTGCATCGAGCTTTCCGGACCCATCGCACTTCCCGCGATACGAACTTCCCAGTTCAGTTGGGGTGCGATCCGATCCAGCAGTTCGAGATTTTTCGCGCGGTCCCAGATTCGTCCTGCAGCGAGTACGAAAGGCTGTTTTGTACTTGGCGAAACCTGAGCGCGCGTGAAATTGGGGATAACCCGTACTTTATCGACGCTAGCGCCATACTCGCGACGAAGTTCGCCAGCCATATGAGCCGACGGCGCTATGACCGCATCCGCCGCCGAGAGCCCATCAGACACGCGCCTCTTGTACTCGGCCCACTCAGGACCCGGCGCATCTCCGTGAACCGCGCGCCACCATGAGTACACGCATGAATGTGCGACAGCGGCCACAGGCTTCTTCCAGGGCAGGCCGGCATGAGCATAACCGTTCAAATGCACTATGTCCGGATCAAAGGAAGACTGAAGATCGAGAAGCCACCTGCCCGAAGTGTCGACGTCCTCCCAGGCGTCGGGCATCCATTCGAGCGCGTAGTCGCTTTCAACGAGTTTCAGGTGCGGAATCGATAGAATTTCATGCCGTTGCTCCCAGCTAGGACGAGGTCCCATGGTTGCAATCATGAGTTCTGCGCCTTGATTCACCAACTCCGCCGCGAGATCCGCCGAATATCGCCACACGCCGCCAACTGCGTCGGTGGTCATTAGTATTCTGAGGGGTTTGTCGCTGGTCTCTGCCGCGTTAGCGAGCATGCCAGGCTTCCAGTTCGACCAGTTGCTGCGGCCGCTGCTCCTGGATGTCGCTGAAGGCATCGAAACCCTTCAGATAAGCCTCATGCGCCCTCTCCCACGCGAGATCGTCCGCCGGTCCCCACATTCTTGTGTATTCCGGTGAGCCAGGGTAAGGAAATAACGGCACAGGCTTATTAGCCCAAACGCCGTAGCTTTCTAGGTTTTGTCGCCAACTTTCAATAGCAGCGCCGTCATCTTCAGCCATTGCGAGTAAGTTGGCCTGCACAAAAGGCACGAGATTCTTTGCGTATACAAGACGTTGAGTAAGTTCATCAGTCGACAACTTACACTTTTTGTCCAGATACGCCCGGCCCGCCTCTGTGATACTTTCGACGCCTGCCTCGATTGAGACACATCCTGCACGAGCCAGGGAGCGGATGGCGTCCTCGTTCCAAAGATCAAGGCGCGTTTGTACGCCGATTTTGACTTTGCGCTCCGCCAGCGCGGCTAACAATTGAGAATCGGGCAGAAAAATCTCGTCTATGAAGTAGACATATTCGACGCCCTGCGCGACGAACCGGTCGATTTCCTGCAGGATAGTGTTGAGAGGGCGCTTTCGATAGCTGTTCCGGAAGTTGTCCTTGGCGCAGAACGTGCAGTGATATGGACAGCCACGCGACGCTTCCATTTCTGCGCCTGGCCCTAGTGACTCGGCGTCGAAACGGTGGTGATGGTGTGTGTGCTTCGCAATCGTAGCGTCAGCCCAGCTCAGGGCGGGCAAACGCTTCATATCGGAAGCGCGATTTGGTCCACGGACAACGACTGTTTCGCCTTCGCGAAATGCGATGGAAGAGGCGTCCAAAAGATTGCCTGCCAGTTGGGGGAGAATTTCCTCACATTCGCCGAGTATAACTATATCCGCGTCAAGCTTCTTGAGAGCGGCACCCGGTGTAGTCGAGCCATGAGGGCCAACCACGATTAACTTGGCGGGAAGTTCCCGCAATAATTGGCAGAGGTCTTGCGGCACTCGCAATTCCGGAGGCGCGCAACGCCAGAAGAGATAAGTGGGCGCTGTCGTGACGACAATTACGTTAGGATCAAATTCCTTGACGCGCTCGAGGATTTCGGAGTAAGTAAGATCATCCAGATGGCCGTCAATCAGAGTAACTTCGTGTCCAGCTTGTTCCAGAAGAACCTTCGAGTAGCCAAACTCAAGCGGAAGGTGACGCTCACGGCAGCCGAAATAGATACTGCCTTCGAAATCCCAAGGCGGGTTGATCAGAGCAAAACGCATTAGGCTACCTGCACCTCAGATTGGGCAAGCAGGGAAGGCCGCCCCAGATACCAATTCTGAAGCGCGCTCAGGCCCCCGCGAATGCCCATGCGGGGAGACCAGCCAAGCAGATTCCGGATTTTGGACGTGTCCGCAACGAACCAGCGCTGATCGGCGAGTCGTTCGGGCCCGTGGTCGACCGTAACGGAGCTTCCGGTCAAAAGTTCGATTTCACTGATCAGCTCGATAAGACTCGCGCTATTCTCCGCGCCACCGCCTATGTTGAAGGCTTGGCCGGCGGCGATTGGCATGTTGCCCTGAACCAATCGCATCACGTCCACCAGGTCCTCTACAAATAAGAGATCACGAACCTGCTTTCCATCACCATAGATCGTGATCGGCTCGCCCTTTAGCGCTTGCCGCAGAAAATGCGCCACCCAGCCCTGATCTTCCGAACCTAGCTGATAGGGACCATAGATACAACTCATACGAAAAACAACCGCTTGGATACCAAACGAGCGAGCATAGTCGAGAACGTACTGATCCGCGCTACCTTTCGAACAACCATAGGGCGAAAGGAACTCGAGCGGCTGATCTTCATCTATTCCCAAGCGAGCGAGGGATGAATCGACAGGCTCGTGACGGCTGCGCCCTTCCCGCAGCTCAACAGACGCAAGGCGGCCGTAAACTTTGTTCGTCGATGTAAAAAGCAGCGGCGGTTTGGCTGCTGCGTTTCGGATGGCTTCGAGCACATGCAGCGTTCCCATCAGGTTGGTCGCGAGATCCGCTAAGGGATCTTCAAGACTCGTAGTCACAGCAACTTGTGCCGCTAAATGATACACCGACCCAGCGCCGCTGACCGCCTTCTCAACCCCGGCCTTATCACGGACATCTGCGCGGGTAAACTCAAGGCGGCCGGGATAGTGCCGCTGCAATTCCGCCACATTTTGCTCCACACCTGACCGGCCGAGATTGTCGAAAATGTGAACCGGCTGGTTTTCAGCGAGATAGCGCCGCGCTATGTTGGTCCCGATAAAACCCGCGCCGCCTGTAATAAGAATGTAGGGTCGTTCCACTCGATTGCCCCTTACACAACCAGCCCACGTGCCGTAAGTTCTGCCCGCATCTCGTTGAAACGATCGTGGGCGGTTTGCTGATCGAGCCATTCGGCCAAATCGCGCATTCCCTTTTCTAGGGTCATCCCCGGTTTGTAGCCAAGAACGTTCCGAGCCAGGCTGATATCGGGGAAACAGTGTCGGATATCTCCCACGCGGTAGTTGCCGGTGACCTCCGGCTCAATCTTTTTGCCGAGCACTTTCGCTAGGGATTTCGCCACATCTCTGACCGTAATGGTCTGGCCGCTGCCAACGTTGAAGATGAGATCCCGGGCCGCATCAACTTCGAGTGCCAGCCGACACGCCCGCGCTACGTCGTACACGCTTACGAAGTCCCGAAGTTGCTGCCCATCTTCAAAGATGATTGGACGCTGATCGTTCATCAGCCGCGATGCGAATATTGCAAGCACTCCTGTATAAGGATTCGAAAGCGATTGATACGGCCCATAAGCGTTGAAGAATCGCATGGCCACGGTTGGCACGCCGTAGGCTCTTCCCACCATCAGGCACATTTGCTCCTGATCGTATTTGGAAAGCGCGTAAACAGAGGCGAGTGAGGGTTGTTTGTCCTCGGGTGTCGGGACTGGCTGAAGGGGGGAGCCATCGGGCATGGCCATCTCCCACTCGCGCGACTTCAGTTGCGTGGTGGTGCGGCTGGCATGATCGTAGGACTGGCCGTTTTCTGTCTGATATCGGCCTTCGCCGTACACGCTCATACTCGAGGCGACGATGAGTTTACTTACACGGTGTTTCACCAATCTCTCGAGGAGAACGGCGGTACCCAAGTTGTTCACGCTCGTATATTCGGCGATCTGGTACATGCTTTGGCCAACGCCTACCAAAGCTACAAAGTGGTACACGGCATCGACGCCAGCCAAAGCCGTATCAAGAATTTCGGAATTTCGCACATCGCCGACGATGAGCTCGGCGTCTTTATGCAGATACGCGGGCCGGTCCGGCCTTGCGCCATGCACTTGAGGGATCAGGCTATCGAGAACACGTACATGGTAGCCCGCTCTTAACAGGTCCGAAGCAAGGTGCGAGCCGATGAAGCCGGCACCGCCCGTTATGAGAACGGTTCCTTTCATTGTTCGTTTGGTCCTTTGATGTGGGGTTGGTTGGTGTCCATTTTGAGGGGATGACGTTCATCCAAGCGGCATCACTGTCACTCTCAAGTAGAACCTTTGTAGCTGCCTTGTTTGTACCACACCCGGCTAGTCGAATTGGGGTAGTAAGTACCTCGGGAAGTACAAACCTCGGTCATGTACCCGTTCTGTAAGACGTCGATTTTACGTTGAACAATACGGAGTGATACTGCCAAGGCTGAAGCCGTTTCAGTCTTTTTGCGAAACGAACCCAATTGCAGGCAGCGGGTCTAGAACCCACTATCTTTAACCAAACAAAGCTTCTTAGACGGCGTACCGTCTGATCATGGACGCGCAAAACTCGGCGTACTCTTCGGGATTCCGTGGAGGACTGGTATGGTGCGGGCGGACGCCGCAGCGCTCTGGAGTAAAGCAAAATGTCACCGTCACCTCGAAAGTGTCGAGGGCACGCATTTGGCAGTCGAACCAACGTTCAGCATTGGGGCGTTCAAAATCAGCCCAACTTAGTCCGGTCCGCAGCTTTGTCACGCCCAGGTCGCGAAGGCTCTGGACGGCCTTCTGTAAACGGGGGTCCTCGAAGTGAAGCCACTGGCAAATCCCGAGGGCTGGCGTGTATTTCGAAAAGTCGCGGCAGGCGAGCTTCGCTCGACCGTCTTCCCGGAACAGCCCCATGTAGAAATGCCGGTAGTAAGACGAACCTTCGCTCTCGCGATGCCGCGTGGTGGCCGGCCATGCTCGGGGCAAGTCGAAGAGACTGTACCAATACACGTGATCGATCCGCGGTATGAGAACTTGAGCGGTTGCATTGAGTCCAAATTGCTGCACTTCTTCAGCGCCAAACGAGGATGCGCCTACCTCGGATACCCAGATCGGCTTGGTCGTGACGGCCTGGATTTCCGCCAGTTTATCCGGCCATTCGTGAATGGTCCAATGATTCCAGTCGAGCGGGAAACCGTGCACGGCAACGGCATCTAATTGATCTAACGCACCCATATCCTGCATCCGCACGACGAAGGCGGGGTCGATGGGCGAAATGCCACCCAAGACCTTGGTGAGTCTTGGATTTTCTGCATGGATAGCTGATGCAGCCAGCTTGACCATCCGGGCATACGCAGACCAAGCTGGATCGACTTCAAAATCCCAATGCGAAAGGTTGTTGGGTTCGTTCCAGAGCATAACGGCTTCGACCATAGCGATGGATTACCCCAGAACTTTCAACGGCAAGGGCTGTAAGTAGGCTTCCTCATCGCAACGGCAGACGAAAACCTCGGGTTCAGGCATGCTTTCAATACGAAATCCAGCGCTGCGCAAGGCCGCTTCGACGCACGCTCGGTTGGGTATCCACCAATTCGTTGGATCCTCGGAATAGCGGTTTTCGATGAAGTGCATCTTGGGAAAACCAGGCTTGTCGAAAACAGCTCGCTCGGAGAACGGATAATCTTCCGCGATCTCAGGCACCGTGCGGCTGCCTCTCAGCATGGATTGGAAAACGAACCAGTCTTTTGCAACATGCTGCCGAACAAGATCGAGCGCCAGCAGCGGATGGCGCAGGTGATAGAAAACACCCATGAACAACACCACATCAAAACGCTCCCGAAGCCGTCCTACCTCGTAGACGGACATTAGGTC
>JBPCLH010000035.1:0-1019 GCA_051003475.1 Bryobacteraceae bacterium | reverse complement strand
GCCGGACAGTCTGCTTGACATCTGGTGAAATATCACCTGTTCTACATGCATCATTAACGACAAATCTTCGACCATAATGAATGGCATGCGCTTTGGCGCGCCTAGGAAGCACCTCGACAGTAGTCGGTGAACGGATTACATCAGCTGCCACACTTCCCTACTCAGGGTGTCTAACGGCTTTATTGGTGGCATAGAGATTGTCCCGAAACGGGGCTTGGAATCCGAAGCCGACTTCGGGACAAAGACGGTTTTAGAGCAGGCCTTCGATCATCGAAATTGTTGGGGGACGCGGCAGTTTTCAGCTGCACCTAGAACGTCGCGGCGTAATCTTGAATGAGCGATCTGTCACAACCTATGACAGCAGAGAAGTCCATCTATTCGTCTCATATGCAGAGAGGACATCGACCGCGTTCGTCCAGTCGTAGACGCAATCAAGAATGAGTTAGAGTTTCGTGCGCTAACGGTCGATCTTTGGATGGACATGCGCAATCTCGTGCCCGGCGAGAAGTGGGACTTGGCAATCGCTGAAGCGCTTCGAACGTCGATTGGATTCATTTTTTTCCTCTCACCTCGCTCGCTGCGCTCACGCTGGGTGGAGCATGAGCTGACGGTCGCCGCAGCTTCATTGGACCGGCTCATCATTCCGGTATGACAGGCACGGCGCGGAAGAGGAAGCTTGGAACCAGGTTGTCAGCGGCCGGAGTTAGCCTACCGCTCCCAAACGTTTGAATCGCATGCGCTGAAGACGAACGAACAGCAAACCATTGCGAGAACAAGGGTATCTGCATGGCGGTACCATCTTGGGCGCTCCGCAGGCCCTGAATGGGATTAGGCATCAAGCCCGAAGCCGACTTCTGGCTCGACATGAAAACCTAATCTGTTTCGCGCGGCATTGCGATGCGATATGCGATCCATTTCGGTTTGTTCGCCGCTGGACTCCTCCGCGGAGCTTTTCGCATGAATGCGCCCCATTCGGTCGCACTTTTCAGAAATCACTCATTTGTCAGCTTCAATCCACT
>JBPCLH010000034.1:0-4783 GCA_051003475.1 Bryobacteraceae bacterium | reverse complement strand
GGGTACACCTATCGAATCGACAATCAAGGCGTGAGTGGCGATACGAGTAGCGATGGCCTGGCTCGCATAGATAACGTCATTGCCGTACACCCTGCGCTTGTGATTCTTGAGTTCGGGGGCAACGACGGGTTGCGCGGGCTGCCGATAGAATCAACCCGAAAGCATCTAGAAGAGATGATCACTCGTCTCAAGCAAGCGAAGATACCGTTGGTGCTTGCCGGAATCACACTGCCGCCGAACTATGGTCCGGATTACGTGAGGCCATTTACGGCGATGTTTCCGGAATTAGCGAAGGAATACCACGTGAAGCTGCTTCCGTTCTTGTTGGTTCACGTGTATCAAAATCCCGCAATGATGCAGCCGGACGGAATTCATCCCAATGGAACTGGCAATGAGGTTATCGCGAAAGATGTATTCGATCTGATCGAGCCGCTGCTGACGAAAGATCGGGGCGTAAAAAAAGTCGGGAGGCTCTTCAGCATCCCGACGCAGCGAGGGAAGACGCTGCACTGTCCGGCTAATACTTAGCTGGGCATCAAGAGGGTAGCTTTTAACTCCTCAAACCATATACGGAGCGGGTACACCTAGCGGATGAAACAGCAGTAGAGTGCGGTTTATTACAATCGCTCACATGCCAGAGGTCGCGACGGCTCTTCGGAAAGAACTCGGGCCGCGTGATTTGGTATTGTTCAACCTTGCTGCGCTGATCAGCACGCGCTGGATCGGGATCGCGGCGCATGTTGGGCCCGGAACAATAGTGCTTTGGATCTTCGCAGCGGCTTTCTTGTTGGTTCCGTGCGCGTTTGTAGTCGCTAATTTGTCGCGCAGGTTTCCGGAAGAAGGTGGCCTTTATATTTGGACGCGAGAAGCTTTTGGCGACTGGCACGCATTTGCTTGCGGCTGGTTTTACTACATCAGCAACGTATTCTGGATACCTGGTGTTCTAGTAGCCGGCATTGGAATGATGACTTACGCCTTTAGTCCAAGGCTGCAAAAGTTAGCCGAGAATCCCCAGTTTATCTTGCCGAGCGCCTTCGCTCTCTTGATTGGTATCGTTGCATCGAATTACGTGGGCCTTCGAGTAGCCAAATGGGTAGACAATTTCGGTGGACTTGGGGGATACGTGATTGGCGCGATTCTTGTTCTTTGCGGCGTCGTCGCATGGTTCACGAAGGGACCTGCGACGAAATTCAACCTGCTGCCGAGCCTGGATCTACAGAAGTTAAATTTTTGGTCCCAGCTTGCTTTCGCAATGACCGGCCTGGAACTGAGCCCTATTCTGTCCGGGGAGATTCGTGATCCGCGCCGTAACATCTTTCGTGCGACTTGGATCAGCGCCGGATTAGTAGTTCTGTTTTACATCGCTGGCACGAGCTCAATTCTGATGTTGCTGACGCCCGATAAAGTAAGTCCGGTGGTGGGGTTGGCAGAAGCGAGCCAGCAGGCCTCGAGCACGTTGGGGTGGTCATGGGTACCGCTCGCTATCGGCGTGTGCATCTTGCTTAGTATCGGCGGCCAGCTCGGAACCTATGTGGGTGCCTGCGCGCGCCTTCCGTTTGTCCTCGGAATTGCTAATTTGCTTCCGCCTGCTTTCGCAAAGCTGCATCCAAAATATGGAACGCCCTATGTCTCGATATTGTTTCTTGGGATTGCAGCTGCTGTGCTGATCTTTATCAGTCAAGTCGGCGAGACCTTCCGGGGAGCGTACCAACTCGCGGTAGACATGAGTGTCATTACGCTTTTTATCCCATTTTTATATATCTTCAGTGCAGCCTGGAAATTTGGGCAAAAGATACCCGCCTTGTGCGGTTTGGCTGTCTCTGCAATCGCTATCGTCTTCTCATTTCTGCCAACAGCCGACGTGAAATCCGCGTTGTGGTTTGAAGCGAAGCTACTAGGAGGCTGCATTCTCCTGATTGCGATAGCCCGGCTGTTCTACGTGCGTTACCGCGACAAGGCGCTGTGAATTATCCCGATTCTGTCCAGTATCTATACTCGCTCGGCAATGAACTGAAAGCGGGCGCAAAGCTTGGACTCGGGCGCATGCAAGCGCTGCTATCTCAACTCGGGAATCCGGAACGCGGGCAGCGCTTCATCCATGTGGCTGGCACAAACGGAAAAGGCTCGACGTGCGCAATGATCGCGAATGCACTTCGGCATGCAGGTTATCACGCCGGGCTATACACATCGCCGCATCTCATCGAGCCCACGGAGCGCATACGAATCAACGGCTCTCCCCTGACTCCATCGGAATTCACTCACATGTTTGATGCCGTTCATGGCGCTGCTGAAACGCTGTTGCAAAAAGATCGATTGGATGCGCACCCCTCCTATTTCGAGATTGTCACGGCCATGGCACTCGTCACGTTCCGCGATAAATGTGACATCGGCGTCCTCGAGGTTGGCTTAGGAGGCCGCCTCGACGCGACCAATGTAGTGATTCCCGAGTTGTGCGCGATTACTCCGGTTGCTTTTGATCACGAGTCATTCCTTGGCAATTCGCTCGAGGCTATTGCCTCGGAAAAGGCGGGCATCCTGAAGCCGGGAATTCCCGTCGTTCTGGCGAGGCAACTGGCGTCGGCTGAGTCGGTGATCTCAAACCGGGCCTATGACCTTCGGTCCAGAGTGATTCGAACCGAGGACACGCCTGTTTCAAGCTTGAGAGCTACCAAGGACCGTTCCACGTTTTGTCTAGATGGGGTTGCCTACGAGTGTGCGCTTGCCGGAAGGCACCAGGTTGAGAATGCGGTTGCAGCCGTCCTGTGCTGCAAGAAATTAGCCGTGGAGACGCCGCATATCCAAGCAGGTTTAAAGGATGTGGAATGGCCGGGGCGCCTGGAGTTTATTTCGCGAGAGCCGGATTTCGTCTTGGATGGAGCTCACAATCCTGCCGGTGCTGCCGCTCTCGCCGCTTATATCCGCGAGTTCTGTGCGGGCCGTCCAGTGTGGATCGTGTACGGGGCAATGCGGGATAAAGCAATAGAAGAAGTAACGAGTGAGCTATTTCCGCTGGCAGACCGGGTGATCGCGACCGCTCCGAATTTTTCCAGAGCACTTCGCCCGGAGGCGATCCTCGCTATCACTGATCACCCTCGCTCGGCGATTGCAGAGACTGTTCAAGAGGCAATTAAAATGGCGCGTACGGCGCCTAAGCACGCAATTGTGTTCTTTACCGGATCGCTGTTTCTAGTCGGTGAGGCGCGCGCTTTGCTGCTTTCGTAAAATGGGCTTTCATGAGGCGGCTGCGTGGGCTATTGGTTGCAAATCCCTGCATAGTCTTGGCAACGATTTTCTTCGGCAGCATCAGCCTCATCGTTTCGTTTTTTGATCGAACCGGCGCGACTCAAATCAGGATGGCGCGCGCGTGGGCCAAGACACTGCTGGCCGTAAGCGGAGTTCAAGTAAAAGCTGAAGGTCTAGAAGAGATTCTTCCGACTGGGAGCTACGTTTTCATTTCCAACCACCTGAGCTTTATGGACACGCCTGTGGTGCTTGCACACATTCCAGTCCAATTTCGGTTTCTCGCAAAACGCGGATTATTCCAGGTTCCCCTTTTGGGGCAGCACCTCAGCCGCGCCGGACACATTCCGGTTCCGCGCGAGGATCCTCGGGCAGCAGTTAAGACGATGCAGCTCGCTGCGGAGACAATCCAGCAAAAGAAAATATCCTTGCTGATCTTTCCCGAAGGAGGACGTTCTCACGATGGAGAGCTACAGCCTTTTAAAGAGGGAGGCGCCTACATCGCTATTCGCGCCGGCGTTCCAGTGGTTCCGATTGCAATAGCCGGTACGCGGGAACTTCTGCCGTGGGGCTCAGGCACTGCGCTATCCGGAAATGTCAGCTTACGAGTTTTGAAGCCAATCGAAACTGCCGATCTGAGCTTGAAAGATCGAGCGACACTCACACAACGTGTGCGCACGTTGATTGCGCATGAGCTGGAATTCAACAGCAGCCCGTCTTTGCAAGCACAATCTCGTCGATTTGCACAAGAGTAGGATACTTCCCGGTGTAGCAGGAATAACAGAACCGGTGGTCTGAATCCTGAACGGATTTACGCAAAGATTCGATTGACAAATAGGCTAGCGAATCTGCGTCTACGTGTTCTTGAATCTGCTTGATTGTTTTGTTTGCGGCAATTAGTTCGCGGTGAGATGGAGTATCCACACCGTAATAGCACGGCGATATGGTGGGAGGACACGAGATGCGTAAATGTACTTCGCGGGCACCCGCATCCCGGATCATACGTACGATTTTGCGGCTGGTGGTTCCGCGTACGATTGAATCGTCCACAAGAATGACGCGCTGTCCTTCGAGTAGATGCCGAACAGGGTTCAACTTCAGCCTGACTCCAAAGTCTCGGATAGCTTGGGAGGGCTCGATGAAGGTTCGCCCCACGTAGTGATTGCGGATGAGTGCCTGTTTATATGGAATCCCAGATTCTGCTGCGTAGCCTATAGCCGCGCCAACTCCTGAGTCTGGAACTGGCACGACGACATCGGCTTCGACGGGGTGCTCACGAGCCAGCAATCTTCCCATAAGCTCTCGCGATTGCGCGACGGATTTTCCGAAAACGATGGAATCGGGCCGCGAGAAATAGACATGCTCGAATGCGCAGTGGGCTGGAGCTTCCGGGGTCGTGTATAGCTCGCGCGTTAGGCCTTCAAGCGCGACGATCACCATTTCACCTGGCTCGACATCGTCCCCCTAGCTCGCGCCAATTAAGTCGAAAGCACATGTTTCAGCAGCAAAAACCGTTGCTACATGGCCGTCGGACAGTTCCAGA